>NZ_OY821667.1:1500000-1797500 GCF_963682185.1 uncultured Cohaesibacter sp.
CTTAGATGACAAGAAACGCATGACGCAGCAATTTGGCAAACACGCGACACCTGACCGGATCGAAAAGACCCGGTTCGGCCATGTGATTTCTCTTGGCAAGGAAGGGCAGTCTCAGATTTCGATGACGAGATTCATGCGTGCGCTCGGGGTAAGCAGCATGGAATATTGCAGCGGCGTTTCCCGCTCATCGCCATACACCGTCTTTTCAACCTCGAACATGATGTCCCCGCTGTTGCAGTGGAAGATCTCGCATTCTTTCGGCGTTGAAATCCGGCAGTTGATGACTCGTTTGGCATGTTTCACCTCGCGACCATATTTGGTCTGCATCAGGCTATAGAGCGACGTGTCATCATGAATCTCATCCAGCAATCCGGGAAAAAGATCCAGCGAGAAGTAAGAGCTTTCTATCGTGATGGGCGTGCTGTCGGCTGTAATCAGGCGGCTGATATGAAGCAGTTTGCTTCCCGGCGCGATAGCCAGCTTGTCGCCAAGATCCTCGTCGGCGTCCTGCTCTCCCATCTCGAGAATTTCTTTTTCCACCCGATAGCGGCGCAAGGCAAAGCTTTCAGAGAAACCGCCAAGATTCAGCAGGCTGGTTTCCATCTTGGGCAGGGTGACAAAGGTGCCCTTGCCATGCCGCTTTTCCAGAACCCCTTCATCCTCAAGCTCCGTAATCGCGCGGCGCACGGTGATGCGAGAGACGTCGTAGCGCTTGCACAATTCGGTCTCCGTCGGAATCGCATCGCCGGGCCCGAGTGCGCAGGACGAAATCATTTCCTTGAGCGCAAATTTGAGCTGCTCATAGAGTGGGGCCGCAGCATTCTTGGCAAGTGGATTCGAATTCTCAGACAATCGCTTAACTTTCAGTTTCGGCTTCCGGATGCGGAACGCCCACACCCCATGTCCCCTATTCGGCCCTCGCACCTTAAAATCGCGCGGCGCATAAAATCAAGTTATGCCTCTTGCGCGCCCAAATCTGCGGCCCGATTCCCCGCCAGACTAACCGAATGGAGCGCAAAGACGAATGCGCCTTTGCCATTTTCCAGCTTTTTTAGCCAACAACTGCAAAAGCTGTGTTGACTCCGGCTCCAACGAGGGAATAAATAATAGGACGTCATATAACGTCATAAGGATCTCATCATGAATGATCAAGTAAAAAATACCGGCCTTGATGAGGCTATTGCTGCGGTTGCAGCACGCGAGTCAGTCACGGAATTCTATTTTGTCGCATGTGGGGGATCCAACGCCCTTCTCATGCAGGGCCAGTACATCATGGACCGCGAAGCCAAAGGCGTCGCAGCCTATTCCTACAGCTCCGCTGAATTCCTTGCTCGTGCGCCTGTCCGTCTCGGCAAGAATTCCGTTGTTGTTACCTGCTCCCATTCGGGCAACACCCCAGAAACCATCGCTGCAACCCGCTATGCACGCGAAGCTGGTGCCCTGACCATCGCCTTCACCCACAAGCCGGAATCCGAGCTTGATGAAGCCGCTGAAAAGTCCATCTATTATGAATTCGATCCGCTGACCGTTGGCGAAAAGCACAACGCTCTGCTTCTGGTGCAGCTGGTTCTGGGCTCCCTGAAAGAGCTGGAAGGCAACACCAAGATCGATCAGGTCAAGGCCGCACTGCCAACGCTTCATGACAAGGCTGAAAAAGTCAAAGCTGCTCACGCAGACAATGCTAAAGCCTGGGCTGAATCCTACAAGCGCGAACCAGTCATCTACACGATGAGCTCCGGTTCCTGCTACTCCATCGCTTATTCCTTCGCTATCTGCCTTCTGCAGGAAATGCAGTGGGTTAACTCCGCAGCGATCCATTCTGGCGAATATTTCCACGGTCCTTTCGAAATCACCGATTTCGACACTCCGTTCATCGTTCTGAAAACCCTTGCCAATTCCCGCAAGATGGACGAACGCGCTCTGGCATTTGCCGAGAAATATTCCAAACGCCTGCTGGTTCTCGATGCTGAAGAATTCGGCGTTGAAGAAGTTGCCGGTGATGCAGCGGAATATCTGGTTCCGATCATGTTCACCGCCCTGCTGCGCACCTATGCCGTTGCCCTCAGCGACTCCCGCGGTCATCCGCTGACCGTTCGTCGCTACATGTGGCGCATGGAATACTAATCTGTTTAAGCAGGTGGCGACCTTCGCCACCTGCTTTTCAATTTAAAGATCATCAAGAATAATCGCGTCGGAACAGCAAGAATAATCGAGAGGCTGCGATATGACCCTTTCCCCAAACCGTGCAACCCTGCTTGGCATCGGAGATAATGTCGTTGACTTCTATCTCGACAGAAACGAATTCTTCCCCGGCGGGAATGCTCTGAATGTCGCTGTTTTGGCCAAACGTTTCGGTCTTGATGATGCGGGTTATATCGGCATCGTCGGCAATGACGTGGAAGGCGGCCATGTTCTGGCTTCGCTCGCGGCAGAAAATGTCTGGTCTGAACGCGTCAGACAGGCCTATGGGGAAAATGGCAAGGCCATCGTGCATCTCGATGAAAAGGGCGACCGCGTTTTCCTCAGATCCAACAAGGGTGGTATCCAGAAACGGCTCAGTCTGCGCATGGAAGAGGCCGATCTCGAAGCCGTTGAACGCTATGGCCATGTGCACAGCTCGCTTTTTAGCAACCTCGAGCATGAGCTGCCAAAGATCCGCGAAAGAGCCCAAAGCGTCTCCTTCGATTTCTCATGGCGCCATGAAATGGATTACGTCAAAAGCATCGCACCCCATATCACGACAGCCTTCTTCTCTGGCTCGGCCCTCAATGATGGCGAGATCGACGACCTGATCGATACGGTTCACAAATTGGGCGTTTCCACCGTTGGCGTCACACGAGGCTCCGATGGAGCCTTCTGGATGGTCGATGGCAAACGCTACCGTCAGGGCATCAAGCCAACCACAGTGATTGATACTCTTGGCGCGGGCGACTCTTTCATCGCAGGGTATATTTCCAGCATCCTTATGGGCAATGCAGTCGAAGAGGCCCTTGATCAGGCAGCCACCTTTGCCGCCAAAACCTGCACGGTTTTCGGTGCCTTTGGCCATCCCTACAAGGTCGAGGACTAGAAGCCTCCGCTCGCTTTCCTTATTCGATGGTCACAGCGCCAAGACGCGCTTTATCCTCTTCCATTCCCAAGGCTGCATTGGCTCTCTTATAAGCCAGAGCGGCCTGTTCTTTGGCAGCCTGCCGGAAAGCCACGCTCCCAGTTTGTCCAAGAGCCTGAAGCGCCTTGCGTAAACGCAATTGTATTTCGATGTGGCTAGCCCCATCCCGTGCGATCTGCATGAAGGCATCCTCAAACAGATCTGTCTCTTCAATGGGCGGCACATAGATGTCCGGAAATTCCACTTCCGCTACAAGCTCACTCTGCTCAACTGACCAGAGGCCAAGCAAACGCGTCAGGCGCCCTATGATATCGATGGCGGTGCCGGAATCATTGATACCCGGCGAAAGCGCGCGTGTGGCGATTTCGCCAAGCACACAGAAGCCAAAGCGCGGATCCTGATCAAAGCTGCGCTCCTGCCCTATGGTGATTGCCTCTTCTAAGGCCTTGCCGACAGCTTCCAAGGCCTGCTCATCCGCTTCCTCACCATCCGGATGCTCGGATGTCAGCACAATGCGCGCCAACGGGGCGTGATCGAAGACGAAATGGCCGGGAACAACACCAAGATAGGCACGCGCGCCAGCCTCTTTCACGCAATCATGCAAATGCTGCATGTCGATATGCTGCACATAGCCAGATTGATTGGAGCAGATAGTCTTAGCCGTTTCCGGCACGCGTTCTTCGCGCCTGAGCGGCTGGCCTCCTAGAAATGGCTGGGAAAGGCGCAACGATATCGCCTGACTTGTTGCCTGCTCAACCCGATCAGCGGCCTTTTCCACGCGCCCCAACTGGGTGAGATAATCAATCCATTTCAGCAAAGAGACAACGATCAGCGCGATAACAAGGATCGTCACACCAAACAGAACTGCACGTCCTTGCGGACCATAGGCCCCCGTCTTGAGCACAACAATGCCAACGATACTGAACAGGAAAGACCCGATAAAGGTCGACAGGACATTCTGCGACATATGATCCTGAATGAGCAATCGGGTCGCACGCGGCGTCGCATTGCTCGTGGCGGAGCGGTAGGCCGACGTCATCACACTAAGAGAGAATGTGGTGACCGTCAGCATGCTCGACGCAATGATGGTCAGAATGCTGTTCACCGCATCCGCACTGATATCAACGCCTGGATTCCACGGCACAAGCGTTTCGGCCAATGTCGCCACTATGGCAGCGCCAATTCCCAGTAGGCCAATAAGCGCTGCACGCACCCATAGTCGACGTGTCAATTGCAGCAAAAGCCACTGCCATTTTGTCATTCCCGTTCCTTTCCTCAACAAAACAGCATGAGCTGCCAGAGATCGGTATATGGAATAAACGGGCAAAGCCAGGCTTTGGTTCCCTTCCCCTTCACGCAAAGAAAGGGCCGCCTTCTCATGAAGACAGCCCTTTTCTCTCGAATGTGCCTATTTGGTCTTACCGCACGGCTCAAAATCAGCCAAGCGCAGTGCGACGCCTATTCGTCAAAATAATGCAGGGTCGCAGGGTCAAAACCGAGCGTAAGCTGCTGATTGGGCGCAATGGCATGCTGGCCGAACAGGCGCACCGTCACCATATGCTCGCCAACCATCGCGATTACATTCGTATCCCCGCCAAGCTGTTCCACATGCTGCACCTTGGCCGAAAGCGGGCCGTTCTCATCAAGATAGATATATTCCGGGCGCAAACCGATGACACGCGCGTCCCCGTCATTCAGCAGGGAAGCTGGCAGGAAATTCATGGCAGGAGAGCCAAGGAACCCGGCCACGAACTTGTTCGCGGGCTTGTTGTAAAGCTCCATCGGGCTGCCCACCTGCTCCACGCGTCCATCGCGCAAGACCACAATCTTGTCCGCAAGCGTCATGGCTTCGGTCTGATCATGGGTCACATAGATCATGGTCGCATCAAGCTGCTTGTGCAGGCTGGCAATTTCCAACCGCGTACTGACCCGCAAGGCGGCATCAAGGTTGGACAGCGGCTCATCGAGCAAAAACAGCTTTGGCTGCCGCACAACGGCCCGACCGATGGCCACACGCTGACGCTGTCCGCCGGACAGCTCGGAAGGGAAGCGCTTGAGATAGTCATCAAGCTGCAGCATGCGGCTCGCTTCCTGCACGCGCTCGGCAATCTCGGCCTTACTGACCCCTTCCTGCTTCAAGGCCAACGACATATTGTTGGCCACATTGAGATGCGGATAAAGCGCATAGGATTGGAACACCATGGCAATGCCACGCTTGGAGGGGGGCACCGTGTTGACCAGCTTGCCGTCGATATGCACCTCGCCCGCCGTAGCCTCCTCAAGGCCGGCAATCACACGCAACAAGGTGGATTTACCGCAGCCGGAAGGTCCGACAAAAACCACGAACTCCCCCTGCTCCACCTCGATGCTGATATCCTTGAGCACCTCGGTATCCCCAAAGGCCTTGTAAACATTTTTCAGAGTTAGCGCGCTCATTGCGTATTGTCCTCAAGAAGTACAGTCTTACCGGTTCGGATGCTTTCATCAGCAGCAAGGCAAACGGCAAGCGACTGAACAGCATCCTCCATATGGCGGGTCAAATCGATGTCTTCGCGTATGGCCTTCAGGATATAAGCCTGCTCGGCAGCACACAGCTCATTGTGCCCCGGTTCACCCGTCAGATCGATATGCTGATCCCCTTCGGGCCTATGCACCAGAATGCCACCGACCTTGGTGTGACCATCCACATCGGCACTCGCCCCCTTGTTGCCATCCACAATGGAGACAGCCCCGTTCGGCGAAACGATGTCTTTGACGAAAAAGGCGGTTTCCGACATCATCGGCCCCCAGCCCGCCTCATACCAGCCAACCGAGCCGTCTGAGAAAGTCACCTGGAGCTGACCATAATTATACATGTCCGGCCCAATTTCATCGGAGAGGCGCAGACCGATTCCGTTGACCTTGACCGGCTTGGCATCGGTGATCTGACACATCACATCCACATAATGCACCCCGCAATCCACGATCGGGCTGGTGGTCTGCATCAGAGCCTTGTGGGTTTCCCATTCATGGCCGCTTGATTGCTGATTGAGATTAAGCCGGAAGACATAGGGTCCGCCGAGATTGCGCGCTTCGGCAACAAAACGCACCCATGAGGGGTGATGGCGCAGGATATAGCCCACCACCAGCTTTTTGCCTGTCCGCTTGGCGGTCTCGACCACCCGTTTGGCCCCTTCCACGGTCATGGACAGTGGCTTTTCGACAAACACATGGGCCCCGGCTTCCATCGCAGCGCAGGCGAAATCCACATGGGTATCGGTATAGGTTGCGATAACCACCAGATCGGGCTTGCTCGCGGCCAGAGCCTTGTAGAAGTCATCATATACCTGATAACCGGACAAGGGCCCTTCCGGCGCTTCGCTTGTGCGATTGACCAGCGCGACGATTTCAGAGTCTGGATGATTGTGATGGGCAAGCGCATGGGCATATCCCATGTTGCCCAGCCCTGCAATAAGTGTCCGGATCATTTGACTGCCCCTGACGTGATGCCGCGGATCAATTGCCGCGAGAAAATAACATAGAGAATGAGAACCGGCAGGATCGCCATGGACAGCGCGGAGAGCACCGCATTCCAGTCCGTGACAAACTGGCCGATAAAGACCTGGCTACCCAGCGTCAGTGTTTTGGTTTCTTCCGCAGGCGCAAGGATGAGCGGGAACCACAGATCATTCCAGATCGGGATCATGTTGAACACCGCAACAGTTGCCATGGCAGGTCGCACCAACGGCACGACGATACGGGCAAAAATGGTATATTCGCTGAGTCCGTCCACCCGTCCGGCGTCTTTCAGGTCATCGGACACCTGCCGCATGAATTCACTCAGGATGAACACGGCCAGCGGCAACCCTTGAGCCGTATAGACCAGAATCAACGACCAGAGCGTATTGACCAGCCCCGTGGCAACCATCATTTCCAGAATGGCCACTGTGCCAATGCGGATTGGAATCATGATGCCAAGAGCCAGATAAAGCCCCATGATCATGTTGCCCTTGAAGCGATATTCGCTAAGCGCAAAGGCGGCCATGGAGCCAAACAGCAGAATGAGAAACAGAGAGCCAACCGTGACGATCATCGAGTTCTGGAAATAGAGAAAGAAGTCCCCCTGCTTCATCACCGTTTCATAGCCGATCAGCGAAAAGCTGTCGCTGCTTGGTAGGGACAAAGGTTCGCGAAAGATCGCCCGACGGGACTTGAAACTGTTGATCAAGATGACGAACACAGGAAACAGCGCAATCAGCGTGTAAATGATGAGCGCACCATGCATGGCGGCGGCGCTGACAGGATTGGATCGTGCCTTGTTCATGATGCCCTCCTAAAGCTGGTAGCGCCGCAGGCGCGTCTGGATGCCAAACAGATAGATGCACACCCCGACCAGAATGATCGCAAACATGGTCCCTGCCACGGCCGACCCCATATAGGGATCCCCCAGTTGAAGCTGGAACCCGAAGAAGGTGCGATAAAGGAAGGTGCCCAGAATGTCAGTCGAGAAATCTGGCCCGGCCAACGCCCCTTGGGCGGCGTAGATCAGGTCGAAGGCATTGAAGTTGCCCACGAAGGTGAGGATCGAGATGATGCCGATGGAAGGCAGGATCAGTGGCAACTTGATTTTCCAGAAAGCGTTGATGCCCGTAATGCCATCAATCTCCCCTGCTTCCAGAATTTCTTCAGGGATCGAGAGCAGCGCCGCATAGATCAGCATCATCGGAATACCGACAAACTGCCAGACCGAAATCAGCGATAGCGTTATCAATGCATAGGCTTCCTTGCCAAGCCATGGAGCGAACAGGGATTTAAGCCCCACCGCATCCAGCATGGAAGGTGCAATGCCCCAGATCGGCGACAGGATCAGCTTCCAGGCAAACCCCACAATCACGAAGCTGAGGATCGTGGGAATAAAAATGGCCGAGCGATAAAGCGCAGCAAAGCGCAAGCGCGGATGGCTGAGCAGCGCCGCCAGCGCGACCCCGATCGGGTTCTGCACCAGCATATGGATGAAGAAGAATTTGAAGTTGTTGCCCAGTGCATTCCAGAATTGCTCAGACCAGCGCGGATCACCGAACAGCATGTTGAAATTGTCCAGTCCGACAAAGGTGCGCGCCTGATCGACATCGGTATAAAGGGCCAGACGCAGGGTATTAAACAGCGGAAAAATCATAACCGCCGTATAGACAATAACCGCCGGTGCCAGAAAAATGACAATATGCCATCGGAAGCGGGAAGCTTGCATCACGATCTCCAGTAGCGTAAACCCGGTTTCCAGAACGCCGATACGGCAGCAGGCCATTGGCGCGAGGGCTCTGAAGGGTGTCGATGAGGGCACTCTCCCCAAAGAGGGAGAGAAGGCTCAGAGGCCGGCTCATCGTCGAAGTCGGCCAGACAGGAAACCCTGCCTGACCGCATTTTCACAGTCGGGATGGATTACTTCTGGGGCTTATACCAGCTATCCAGACCATCCTGCAGTTTCTTGCCAAGCTCTTCTGGCGTAGCCGTTCCCTTGATGGCGGCAGCAGAAGCACCCCATGTTTCGTTCTCAAGGTTTGGCGTGCCACGCGACAGGATCTGATAGGTGGAGCGAATGGTGGTTTCGCAATCACCGCGCCAGCTGACAAATTCTTCTGCAAGCGGATCGCTGATTTCAACCGGCGCACTGGAGAGCGGGAAGAAACCGGGAAGAGCGTTGCCGAAGATTTCCGCGAATTCCGGAGAAGCAACCCATGCAAGGAAAGTCTTTGCCGCTTCCGGATTTTCAGTCTTGGCGTTCATGCCAATGCCGATATCAACATGATCGGAGATATAACAGGTGTCGCCCTTGGCTTTGACAGGAGGCTTGAAGGCACCCATCTTGAAATCAGCCTGTTCGTTGAACATGGCAATTTCCCAAGAACCGGCAGGATAGATGGCTGCACGACCAAGGGTAAACAGGTTCTGGCTATCCGGATAGGTCTGGGCTTCAAAACCGTCGCCCAGATAAGGCGCCCATTTGTGGAGCACTTCATAAGGCTCGACCCACTGCGGGTCAGTCAGCTTCTGTTCGCCCTTGATCAGAGCCAGACGGCCTTCTTCACCCTTCCAGTAGGTTGGGCCGATATTCTGATAGCCCATGGTGGCAGCTTCCCACTGGTCGTTGGTGCCCATGGCCATTGGAATATAGCTGCCGTCTTCCTTGATCTTGTCCAGAACAGCAAAGAATTCATCTTCGGTTTCGGGAGCGGTAAGACCAAGCTCGTCAAAGGCATCCTTGTTGTAGATGAAGCCATGAATAACAGATGCCATCGGCACACAGAAAGTATGCGCGGCGTCATCGGTCTGCCAGGCAGCCTTGGCAACATCGGAGAAGTTGCTCATGGCATCCATTGAGGTCAGATCCTCCAGATAGCCTGCCTTGTAAAGCGCAAGAGAGGCATCAAACGGACGGCAGCTGATCAGATCGCCTGCCGTACCCGCACCGAGCTTGGAGTTGATGGCCGAGTTATATTCGGTCGGAGCCATTGGGGTGAATTTCAACTTGATGCCAGGATTGCTGGCTTCAAACGCAGGAATGATCTTGTCCTGCCAGAGTTTCAGATCGTCGTTCCGCCAGCTTTCGATGGTCAGGGTAACGTCTTCCGCATAAGCGGCGCTGCTGAGCAATGTTGCAGCCAGTATAGCAATTGGAGTGAACTTCATAACTAGGTTGAACCTCTCTGTTTAGGGTTGCCCGATCCTCGGTTGTTCCGAATTGTTATTCTTGAATCTGGTCTGGTTTTGCGAGCCGCCCCAGAGCGCCTCGCAAGTTGCCTTTTGCCTTATCAAGCAGGGCTTGCGCCTCCTCGACGCAAAGATTGCCAGCCGCAATGAGACTGGCAAGTTTCACATTGCCGCAGGCAATCGACAACGCTGTTTCTGCCTGTTCGACGGGCACATCGGCAATGATTTGCACGATTTGGCTCGCCCGTTTCTTAAGCTTGAGATTATCCGCCTTGAGATTGACCATCATGCCATCATGCACATGACCCAACTGGATCGCCATCAAGGTGGATAGGGTATTCATGGCTATTTTCTGTGCCGTCGCAGCCCCCATGCGGGTCGATCCCGAGATAACCTCCGGGGCAGTCTGCAAGAGGATAGAGCAATCCCCTAGCGCGAGCAGCGGCGTATTCGGGTTATGGGCTATCGCAATAATGCGCGCCCCTTTTTGCTTCGCAATCCGAGCCGCTTCCAGCGTATAGGGCGTGGAACCACTGGCAGACACGGCCACAAGCGTGTCACTAGACCCAACACCGGCAAGAGCAATGGACAGACTATCCGTCTCATCTTCGGTATCGCCAGGCATCTGGAAATTGGTCGGGATACCACCCGCCATAAGAACCCGCACCGCACCGGCTTCAATTCCGAATGTACCGCCCAGCTCGAGAGCATCGGCCAGCATCATCAGGGCAGATGAGCCCGCAGCGGCATAAATCAGGGATCCACCGCTGGCGAGCGAAGCGGCCATATGATCCGCCCCGACGCAGAGATCAGCAAGCACATCAGCAACGACTGTCGCAGCCTCAACCTGGCTTTCAACGAGCAGAGCCGCAACCTCCAGCGGCGCCCGCGCATCCAGACCAACAGCATCGGCATGCAGCTTTTCAGTCATACTGACCACGGCCATCTCCCTGTTTTTTACATCTCAATATAATACCTATTAGGTACCAAATGTCTATCGCAAAATATGGCGCAATTTCATGCATTGTGGGCAAAAATTTTATGCAGATGCAATTTTGGTATTGTTTTGGTCTTTCTTTAATTGCATCATTGAGGTATGAAATAAACAGATCAATGCAACATATAGAGAGACCACTCACCCAAAGCTTCCAACCACCTTGAAAGCACTTGGAAAGACAGATCTGGCGAGGCATTCATAGCGACATGGGGACACCCCGAATGACTGTAGAAGACTTCCTTCGGCCCGGAGAGTGGCTCAGCAAAAAGACAGGACCGCTCTATGCTGTTCTGAGCCGTCGCATCGAAAAGGGCATCAAACAGGGACTTCTGCTGCCGGGCCATTCGCTGCCTGCCGAGCGGGAAATCGCCGAGTTGGCCGAGCTTTCCCGCGTCACAGTGCGCAAGGCCATTCAGGAGCTGGTTAAAAAGGGCGTCGTCGAGCAACGGCAGGGCTCCGGCTCTTTTGTGCGCGAACCAGCCAGCAAGGTGGAGCAGTCGCTTTCCCATCTCACATCCTTCACAGAGGACATGCTGGCGCGCGGCCTCAAAACGTCCTCCAACTGGCTGGAGCGTGAAATTCGTCACCCTTCGCCGGATGAAATCCTGACCCTAGGCCTTTCCGCAAGCGGCCATGTTGCCTGCCTGCATCGCCTGCGTGAGGCCAATGGCCAGCCCATGGCGCTGGAACGGGCCGTGTTGCCCGTCGATATTCTGCCCGATCCGGAAGAAGTCAAAAGCTCGCTCTATGACATTCTGGAGCGCAATGGCAATCGCCCTGTGCGCGCGGTTCAGAAGATCTCTGCAGTCAATCTGGAAGCCCCTCAAGCAGAGCTGCTCGGAGTCGCCCCTGGCATCGCCGGGCTCAGCATCCAGCGCATTTCCTACCTGCAGAGTGGCAGGGCCATCGAATACACCAAATCTTTATACCGCGGTGACACCTATGACTTCGTCGCGGAAATGAGTTTTCCCAGATAAGCCCCAATCGGGTTTGCGATAAAAAGAAAGCTGTTTGTCATGACCAAAATGCGACAAGAAACCGAAGAGATTCCGGTAGCCGTCGCCCGGTTGCTCGAAACCGCACCTGAAACCATCGCCCCCATCGCCAAGGCCTTCAAAGCCTTTGACCCTCGGGTCGTCGTCACCATCGCCCGTGGGTCTTCAGACCATGCAGCCTATTTCCTCAAATATGCCATCGAACTGGTGCTCGGCCTGCCCGTCGCCTCGCAAGGTCCTTCCATCGCCTCCATCTATGGCGCTCCGATGAAAATGGGAGGAGCGGCGACGATTGCCATTTCCCAGTCCGGCGCCAGCTCCGATATTGTCGCCATGGCCGAAACAGCGCGCAAGGGTGGAGCCCTCACCGCCGCCTTGGTCAACACCCTGCCCTCGCCGCTCTCGCAGGCCTGTGAACATGCATTGGACATCAGGGCTGGCACGGAATATGCCGTTGCCGCGACCAAATCCTACGTCAATTCGATTGTCGCTGGCCTCGCGCTCATCGCTTATTGGGCTGAAGACGACGCCTTGAAAACGGCGCTTGAGCGCCTGCCCGAACAACTTGAAAAGGCCGAAAGCCTCGACTGGTCCCATATGTTGGAACCTGTCGCCAAGGCCCAGTCGCTGTATATGCTCGGGCGCGGCCCAACCATGGCTATTGCGGCCGAAGCCGCCCTCAAATGCAAGGAAACCAGCGAACTGCATGCCGAAGCCTATTCCTCAGCTGAAATGCTGCACGGACCAGTGTCGCTGGTGGATAGGGACTTCCCAGTCATCGCCTTTGCCGCGCGTGACGCCGCCGAAAGCTCCATCGTCGACATCACCAAGGGCGTTGTTGCCAAAAACCCGCATTGCTATATTTCATCCGACCAGTCAGCCGATGCCATCCAGCTGCCCTTCGTCGCCACAGGCCATCCGCTGACCGATGCGCTGGCCCTGATCGTCCCCTTCTATCGCTTCGTGGAGCAGCTCTCTCTCAAGCGCGGGCTGGACCCGGACAATCCGGCTGCACTCAAGAAAGTGACGGTGACGCGATGACCAAGCCAACAGCCTTTTGCGCAGACCGCATTTTTGACGGCAATCACTTCGCGGAAAAAGCGGCATTGCTTGTCGATGGAGACACGGTTACGGGCATCGTGAAGCAGGATTCAATACCCTCCCATTATGCGCAGCACGCTAACAAGGCACCAATGATCGTGCCGGGTTTTGTCGATTTGCAGGTCAATGGCGGTGGTGGCGCCCTGCTCAACGAGACACCCACGCAAGAGGGCATCGCAACCATCTGTGAGGCACACGCCCGCTTTGGCACCACAGCCTTGATGCCAACTCTCATCACCGACGGGCCAGACGTGCGCGACCGGGCGCTGGAGGCAGGCAAACAGGCTGCAAAAGCAAAGACCGCCGGTTTCCTCGGCCTGCATCTGGAAGGCCCACATCTATCCGTGCCACGCAAAGGCGTGCATGTAGCCGATTTCATCCGCCCGATGGAAGAGCAGGATCTCTCCGTTCTCCTTGCCGCGCAAGACACTTTCGGCAAGAGCATGATCACCATCGCACCGGAAAATGTCACCATTGATCAGGTCAAGGCCCTGGTCGAGGCGGGTTGGCATGTCAGCCTCGGACACACCGATTGCGACGCCGAAACCGCCTTTGCCTATTTTGAGGCAGGGGCCAGCATGGCAACCCATCTCTTCAACGCCATGAGCCAGATGCGCAACCGCGAGCCCGGTCTGGTGGGAGCCGTGCTGACCACCGACAAGGCCTATTGCGGCATGATCGCCGATGGCTACCATATCGCCAACGCCAACATGCGCGTTGCCCTTCATGCCAAACAGGGGCCGGGGCGCATTTTCTTTGTTACCGACGCCATGTCACCGACGGGCACAGACGTAACGGAATTCATCCTCGGCGGCCGCCAGACCTTCCGCCGCGACGGGCGTCTCGCCCTTGCTGATGGCACGCTGGCTGGCGCCGATATCGACATGATCTCCATGGTCCGCAAAGCGCTCGCAACGCTGCCACTATCACTGGAAGAAGCCCTGAAGATGGCCTCGCGCTATCCGAGCGAAGCCATTGGAGCGCAGAGCAAGGGCTGGCTCAAACCCGGCTTCGATGCTGATTTCCTCCTGCTGGATGAAACGCTTTGCTTGCAATCCACATGGATCGGCGGCACCTGCGCACACAGCAGCAATAATAGCAACTAGGGGCCTGCTGAATGATCGTATGCTTTGATATTGGCGGCTCCACAATCAAGGGCGCTCTGGTGGACGATCCTCAAAAGATCAGCCCCGAGCCGCGCATTCCAACGCCGGGCACCGATTTCGAGGCCTTTGTCTCGGCGTTGCAAAGCGTCATCGCGAAGGCAAAGACACCACCGCAGCGGGTTTCCATTTCCATTGCCGGTTTCCAGCACCCGAAAACCGGCCTTGGCATAGTTGCCAACATCTCATGCCTGCATGGTCGACCGATTGCAGCTGATCTGGAAAAGGCCCTTGGCCTTCCTGTGACTATAGCCAATGACGCCGACTGCTTTGCCATTGCAGAAGCCGAATTCGGTGCAGGCGCTGGCCATCGCGTGGTCTTCGGCGTCATTCTTGGCACCGGTGTTGGCGGTGGCCTCGTCATTGACGGGCAATTGATCAACAAAAACGGCGGTTATGCTGGCGAATGGGGGCACGGACCTGTTGCCGCCACCATGGCAGGCACTCCGCCAGCAACCTTGCCCCGCTTCGCCTGTGGTTGCGGGCTGGAAGGCTGCATCGACGCCACATGCGGCGCCCGTGGCCTTGAGAAGATCCATCGTCATATCCATGGCATTGATGCCACCTCGGAAGAAATCCTGAAAAGCTGGCACGATCGCGCACCTGCGGCCTGCCGGACCATCGATATCTATCTCGATATTCTCTCCGCTCCGCTGGCCTTGATCATCAATACCGTCGGAGCATCGGTCGTCCCTGTGGGCGGCGGCCTTTCCAACGAGCCCAAACTGCTCGCAGCCATCGACCGGGCGGTCAGAAGCCGGATGCTGGTTGACCCGGAAACTCCGTTGGTCGTTCCGGCCCAAAACAAGGTGGAACCGGGTCTTATTGGCGCGGCCATTCTGGGCATGAGGCAAAGCACATAACCCCATTTTGCAACAGATGAACGGAGGCACTCCGCCATGACTTCCAGCAAGCACGACGGCAAAGGCTCAACACTGCTGGAAATCTGCGTGGACAATAGTGACGGCCTTCAAACCGCGATCAGCTCAGGCGCCGACCGCATCGAGCTTTGCTCTTCCCTTGCCACCGGCGGGCTCACGCCATCCATCGGCTTCATGGCCCTCGCGGCAGAAACAAGCCCGCTTCCAGTTCATGCTCTCATTCGCCCGCGGAGCGGTGACTTCTGTTTCAATGCGCAGGATATCACCATCATGGCGCAGGATATCACGGCGGCAAGGAGCGCAGGCCTTGCTGGTGTCGTTATCGGGGCCTCAAAAGAGGATGGGCGACTGGACCTCGGTTCGCTTGAAACCCTGATCAAGGCAGCAGGGCCATTGGACATCACCTTGCACCGCGCTTTTGACATGGTGCCGGATTTTACCGAAGCACTGGATCAGGTGGCCAGCCTTGGCATCAAGCGCATTCTCACCTCGGGCGGAGCCGCTTCGGCCCCTGAGGCAATCGATCACTTGCAAGAGTTGATCCGGCAAGGTGGCGATACAATAACCATCATGCCCGGCGGCGGTATCAGCGCTGACACAGTCCAGCCATTCATCAAGATGGGCGCCAGAGAAATCCACGCCTCCTGCTCAAACCCGCAAGGCTTGAAAGGCAAGGTCGCCGACCTTGGTTTCTCTCTGCCCTCCGAGCGACAAACCGATCCCGACAAGATCAGAGCGCTCAAAACCGCTCTCCTTGCTGGTTAAAAAAGCGCGAGACAGGAAACTGCCTCGCGCTTTGATTTTCAGATCAAGACTGGCCTGACGCTATCAGCCCATGAAGGAGGTGATGAGCTTGTCCCACTGGGGCAGATCATCCACCAACTGATCCCAGAAAGCCTGATCCCGACGGCTGTCAAAATCCTTCAGCTCAACGCCCTGCTGCTCGACCCAAGTGTAATAACCCAGATTGAAGATGCGCTCGCGATCAATGCGGGTAAGCTCTGACACATGATCCACCGAAGCGCCGATGATCTGTGCGCCGAAGGCCTGCGCTGCAACGGTCTTGTCGAAGCGATTGCCGAAATATTTCTGCAAGGCTTTCGGCTGCTCGGTGCTATACATATCAGCCCCGTCGGTCGCGATTGTCATGATGACATCATCGGCCCCCAGCTTCTGATATTTGGCCAGCTTGATGGCGCCAAGCACGTTGGCAATGGAAGACAGCCCCAACGCGGACAGTTGCTCGATCAGCTCCGGCTCAACGCCACGATAATCTTTCAGATAATCCTGCCCGTCCGGACGGTTGAACACCAGATTGAGCATGTCTGACCCGGCTTCGGAAAGACCGATGACATAGTCGGAGTTCATCACGTTATGGATGAGCGGCACATGCTTGTCGCCGATGCCCTGAATATTATGGTCACCATAGCCATTATAAAGCAGGGTTGGGCATTCAAGCGCTTCAACCACGGCGATGTCGGCACCATAATGCTGCTTGAGGTGATCACCGGCAGCCAGCGTCCCCGAAGAGCCGGAGGCTGAGACGAAACCGGCCATAGTGAGTGTGCCGTCCCCGTTGAGGGCATCGAAAATACGACCCAGAGCCGCGCCGGTTACCGCGCGATGCGCTGCATAGTTGGCAAATTCGGCAAACTGGTTGAGGATCACATTGTCCGGATCCTGACTGAGCTGGTTGCACGCGTCATAGATTTCCTTGACGTTGCTCTCGCAGCCCGGCGTGCGGATGATGTCGTCATTGCTGAGCGTCCAGCTTTCCAGCCAGTTGAAGCGCTCCTGACTCATCCCCTCCGGAAGAACAGCCACCCCGTGGCATTCCAGAATGCGCGAAATGGCAACCCCACCGCGGCAATAGTTGCCCGTGGAAGGCCAGACCGCACGCTGGGAATAGGGGTCGAAATTGCCCGACACCAACCGCTGCACGAGGCAGGCATAGGCTGGCAACACCTTATGTGCCTTGATCATGGGGAAGCGGTTGCCAAGGGCGATGACGATCTTGGCATCAACGCCTGTCAGTTCCTTGGGCAGCACAATGTGATCAGGCACATCGACCAGCCCCTTGCGCTCGGCGTCATTGTGCCAATGAACGCGGAACAGGTTGCGTGAATCCGCGGCATCGGGATCAACGCTCTTCAGATCCGCCGCCATATCTCCCAGATGCGCAACCGGGTCTATCAGCTCGGCAAACAGTGGCAGGCGAATATCGTATCGGCGAAAAGACTCAGCAACCTTCTTGAGGGCTTTCTCGTCGGCGATTTCAGGTTTGAACACAAATGTCATGATTTTTTCGGTTCGGTAATCGGGGTGTAGTTTTCGGGTTCACGGTAACGCTGGAAATTGAACACGTTCTTGCGGATCTCATCGCAGCGATCCAGATCAGCTTCAAAGAAGACGAGCTCGTCTTCCAGCGTCTTGGCCTGCGCCACGATCTGGCCGGTCGGATCGATGATGCAGGAGCCACCGATCAGGTCGCAGTCTTCTTCCTTACCTGCTTTGGCCACGCCGACGATCCACATGCCGTTCTGATAGGCACCCGCCTGCATGACGAGTTCATTATGGAAGTCCTGCAGATGATCATGTTCAGGCGCTTGCGGATAATGCACCGGCGTGTTGTAGCCGATCATCACCAACTCCGCATCGCGCAGGCCCAGCACGCGATAGGTTTCTGGCCAGCGACGGTCATTGCAGATGCACATGCCCATCTTGCCGCCAAAGGCATCAAAGGTCTGGAAGCCCAGATCGCCGCTTTCAAAATAACGCCGTTCCAGATGCTGGAAAGGACGCCAATCTTCATATTCACTATGACCGGGCAGATGGACCTTGCGATATTTCCCGACAATCTCGCCGGTCTTGTCGACGATGATGGTGGTGTTGAAATGGCGCGTGGTATCGCCTTCCTTGACCAGTTCTGCATAGCCGAGATAGAAGCCCATCTGGTATTTCTTTGCAGCATCAAATAGCGGCTGGGTTTCAGCGCTTGGCATCTCCGTTTCGAAGAAGGCATCGATATCGGCCTGATCTTCAAAATACCAGCGCGGAAAGAAGGTGGTCAGCGCCAGCTCCGGGAAAGCGATCAGCTCAACACCCAGCGCATGTGCCTCTTCCATCAGCTTGAGACAGCGGGCAACAACTTCCGTACGCGTTTCTTTACGCGCGATAGGCCCAAGCTGGGCCGCAGCAATTTTCAATGGACGGGACATAGCCTTATCCTTATTTTTCTTCAGCTTTAGTCAATGCAGCTTGCAGCAGCACGTTGGCGCCTGCCTGCAGCTCTTCAGGGGCGGTGTATTCTTCAATATTGTGGCTGATGCCACCTTGGGAGGGCACGAAGACCATTGCGGTTGGACAGTTGGGGGCAAACATCTGAGCATCATGACCGGCGCCAGAAGGCATCCGGCGCACGGCATAGCCCTGCTCTTTGGCCGTACCAGCAATAAGATCGACCATGGAGCCATCAAACATCACCGGTTCGAAGCGAGCGAGTTTGCGCGCAGTATAGCTCACGCCTTCAGCCTTGCAGATGGCTTCGATTTCAGCAGCCAGCATGCTTTCGGCTTGCTGCAGCTTGTCTTCATCGATATTGCGCAGATCCACTGTCATGCGGGCCTTGCGTGCGATCACATTGACCAGATTGGGGTCAAGCTCATTGACACCAACAGTCGCGACCTGGCTATCGCCAATTGCACCAGCCACCTTGCGGGCGGCAACGGCAACTGCCGCAGCAGCAAACCCGGCGTCGTGGCGCAAACGCATCGGCGTTGTGCCGGCATGGTTGGATTCACCCTCGATGACATATTCAGTCCATGAAATGCCCTGAACACCGGTGACAGCCCCGATGAGATCGCCTTCCTCTTCCAGAACGGGCCCCTGCTCCACATGGATTTCGAAGAAGCAATAAGGATCGATATGGCCCGGATCAGTCTCGCCGGCATAGCCAATGCGCGCCAGTTCCTCGCCAACAACAAAGCCCTCCGCATCCTTGATAGCCAAGGCTTCATCGAGCGGCAAAGAGCCGCGATCCACCGCGCTGCCCATCATATCAGGCGCAAAGCGCGAGCCTTCCTCGTTGGTGAAGGCAGCAACCACAATCGGGCGCAGCGGCACATAGCCACTATCCTTGAGCACGGAAACCACTTCCAATCCGGCCAGCACACCAAGGTTGCCGTCATAAAGACCACCGGTGGCCACCGTATCGATATGGGAACCGATCATGACCGGTGGCAGATCTTCACGACCGGGCAAAACACCCTTGAGGTTCCCGACCTTGTCGACGGTAACCGTAAGCCCCAGCTCTTTCATCCAGCCGACAACCCGGTCGCGGCCGAGTTTGTCTGTGTCGCTGAGCGCCAACCGACACACGCCGCCGCCCTCAAGCGCGCCATCTTGCCCCAAAGCCATAAGGCGCCCGAGCAAGCGGTCGATATCGATCCGCAGATTGCTGAAAGTCGGGTGTGTCATTGTTCAAGTACCTCACTTGCTGATTTGCCAACAATTGTCTTGTAGGCTCCCGGATCCGTGTCCCCTTCGCTGTTGACTACGAAGATGCGGCTATCAGGTCCGAGCCCCATTTGTTTGCGTAACGCATCGTCCTGCGCGGCGGCAACAAGGCCAGCCAGACCGGAGATGCCCGTTTCACCAGCCACCACGGGGCGATCATCACCACCGCGTTCGGCCAGATAACGCATCATCACCGGCACGGCGCCATCATTGAGCGTCACCATGAAATCGGCGCCGGTCTTGAGCACTGGCCAGGCAATGAGCGATACCTCACCGCAAGAAAGTCCGGCCATGGCCGAGTCGATATCGCCGGTCACGGGCACCGGCTTGCCTGCAACAAGACTTTCATACCAACAGGCGCATTGTTCCGGCTCCACCAGCGTGGTCACCGGACGCTTGTCGCCATAAGCCTGCCAGAAACGGGCCGCGCTGGCCGATGCCATGCCGCCAACGCCAGCTTGCAGAAAAATATGCGTGACGGGCGGCTCATCCTTGAGCTGTTCCAGCGCCTCATCGACCATCATCATGTAGCCTTGGGTTACATCACGCGGCGCCGTCACCGTCTCGCCATCCGATGTATCGGGAATAACGAACCAGCCCTGTTCCTTGGCCGTCACGCCAGCCAGACGCACGGCATCATCAAACGACCCATCCACTTCGCGGATTTCTGCCCCATAGGCGGCAATGGCATCCTTGCGCTGTTGGGTGACCGATGAGCAGACAAAAATCACACAACGACACCCAAACATCTGCGCGCCCCAAGCCACCGAGCGGCCGTGATTGCCATCTGTCGCGGCGGTAACCGTCAACCCAGAAACCCGCGCCTTCATGTCTGGAGAAGCAAGATCGGGAGCCACCTCGCCCGTTTCCTCGGCCAGATGGCGGCTCAAGGCACGACTGACAGCAAAGGCACCTCCCAAAGGCTTGAAGCTGCCCAACCCGAAGCGGACGGATTCATCCTTGAAACAGATTTTGCCAACATTGAGCTCGGAGGCCAGATCGGACAGTTCGCGGATTGGCGACGGGGAATAGCCCGGCCAGCCGCCAATCGTGCGGCGCGCGATATCCATGCCATCCTTTTCGAAAGGAAGAGAAGGAAGCGTCCGGGACGCAAGGGGATTCCGCGCCGCTCGTTCAAGAGAAATCTTCATCATTATCTTTTCTTATTCTGGTTTGATCGGCTCTTTTGATCCTCGCCGTGCCATTGATGCGCATCATCCAAGGCAAGAAACAGAAAAACCGCTCACAAGGACGGAAAGGGCGGCGAACATGAATGCCCGCCGCCAAGGTGTAATCGTGCCATTATTTATATTTGTCGATATCAGCCATCAGGGCATTGAGCATGTCCGTGCCCTCGGCGCCGAATTTCTCTTCGATCAACTTGCGAACAGCTGGCTGCGCAATGGCGGCGAATTTCTCGGCTTCTGCCGGGCTAACCGCATTGATTTCCATTTTCTGGGCCAATTTCGGCAGCCCCTTGTCAGATGCTTCGATGATACGGGAGATACCGCGACCGGCATTGGTGGCCACTTCAGACGCCCAATCAACAATAGCTTTATGCTCAGGCTTGAGGCCCTCATAGAACTCGCCATTCATGAACCAGACATATGGGGTGATGACATGGTTGGTGATGGAGAGATATTTTTGCACTTCGTCAAATTTGGCAAAGGCAATGACGGGAATCGGGTTCATTTCGCCGTCGGCAACACCGGTCTGAAGCGCAGTGTAAACCTCGGCCCAAGGCAGAGGCGTTGCCTGTGCGCCAAGCGAATTGACCATGGCTTGATGGGTCGGCAGGGTCATGGTGCGGATGCGAAGACCATCCATGTCTTCCACGGTCTTGATCGGACGCTTGGAGTTGGTGAAAGCAAAGAAGCCACCACTATCCAGCATGGCAAGCGTGTGCAGACCGGTTTTTGCATCCATGTCGGCTGCGAATTTCTTGCCGAAATCACTTTCCAGCGACATCACTTTGTCGGAAACATAGATATTGGGGAAGGCGAACGGAATATCGAACACACCAACCAGAGGATAATGCTGGGCAACACCACCAGCAGAGGAAATGCAGGATTCTACGATGCCATCACGCACCTGCTGGATCACTTCATTATCCTTGCCAAGCTGGCCATTGGGGAAGAGTTTTACTTCGATTTCGCCGTTTGACGCAGTTTCAACCAACGACTTGAAGACAGCCGTCATCGCACCAGAATGGCTTTCTGTCGGGTCTGCCGGGTTCAGATGACCGATGCGAATGGTTACATCAGCGGCCAAGGCCGTTCCGGCCAAAACAGTTGCTGCGATGGTTCCCAACACCACAGACTTAACGGAATTCATGAGTTTCATGTGATTGCTCCATTTGAATTGTATCAGTGCTCTGGATTACAGCCCCAATAGCCTTGGCACGAACAGGGTCATGTCCTCCCAAAATGCGACCAACATCAGGATCGCAATCTCTGCCAGGAGAAAAGGCCAAAGGGATTTGGTGATATTTTCTATTTTTTCTTTGGTAACCGATGCGAGCACAAACAGGCACGCACCGACTGGAGGCGTCATGAGTGAGATATTCAGAGCCAAAATGATCATGATCCCTGCATGAACCGGGTTCATCCCGATGCTCTGAGTAAGAGGCACCAAAACCGGCGCCAGGATAATGAGTGTTGCATTGATGTCCATGAACAGGCCGATGAACAGCAGCAACAGAAGGATCATGCCGACAATCACCTGCGGATTATCGCTGACCGAAAGGAAGAAAGTGGCGATTGCCTGCGGAATCTGGTTGAAGGTGAGCCACCACCCCAGAATGGAGGCTGACGCGATGATCAGAAAGATGATCCCTGTGATGCGGGTCGTTCTGACGATCATCTCATAAAGATCTTTGAAGGTAAGAGCCCGATAGATCACCCCGCCCACGAACAAGGCATAGGCAACCGCAATGGAAGCTGCTTCGGTCGGCGTTGCAATGCCCCCCAGAATGGAGCCAAGAATGAAGACCGGCAGCACCAGAGCCAGAATGCTCTCCCGGAAGGCACTGAAGATCGCCAGAAGGCTGGGGCGCTTCTTCGACTTTGGCAGATTAAGATTCTCGCCCATGGCCGCGATCACCGCCATGCAGATAAGGCAAATAAGCAGCCCTGGCAGAATGCCTGCCGCAAACAGCCCGGCGATGGAAACTCCCATGATCGAGCCATAGATCACCGCGAGCGTCGAAGGAGGAATAGTCGGGCCAATGATGGACCCCGCCGCCGTAACTGCACAGGCAAAGGGTTTGGAATAGCCCTGCTTGACCATGGCAGGCACCAGCGTATTGCCAAAGGCGGCAGCGTCAGCCGTGGCAGCACCTGTCAAACCGGCAAACATAACCGAGGCCACCATGTTGGAATGAGCCATACCACCACGCATCCAGCCCACCAACGCATCAGCAAACTTCACCAGATTGTTGGTAATGCCGGAGCGGTTCATGATCTCACCGGCCAGAATAAAGAAAGGCATGGCCAGAAACGGAAACAGATCCAGCCCGGCAAACATCCGGTCCGGCGCCATGGAGAGGAACTTGCCACCCCCCATATCCATGATGCCAACCATTCCGGCAACGCCCAGCACAAAGCCGACCGGCATGCCAATCGCCAACAGCCCAAAGAAGGTGACAGCAACCCAAATCATGCTTAAATCTCCACTCGGTCGGCAGCGGCGACACCGTCACCGGCAAAAAAGTCATGGACAGCCACCAGAGCCAACTGGCAACAGGCAAAAACAGCAGCAATCGGCACGCCCATGAAGGGCCAGCCCTTCGGGATCTGCGCAATCATCGTGTATCGACCGAAACCACGCTCGACAAAGCCGATGCCATAAAAGAAAATCAGCGCGAAGAAAGCGAAGGCAATGACATCAAACAGCACCGCAAGCCATTTCCGCATGGAAGGCGGGAAGCGCTCGAAAAAGACCAGCACCCCGATATGCTCACGGTGCGCCACACCGCAGGAAACCGCCAGAAGCGCCATCCAGATCATCAGATAGCGCGCCAGTTCCTCGGTGAAGGTCCAATCCAGCGGCAGCACATAGCGGACCAGCACACCCAGCCACACATCGAGCACCAGTAAAACCATCAAGGCAACACAAAGGCGCTCAACAAACCAGTTAATACGCCTACTCATCAGAGATGCTCGTTTAGCGAGAAGGTCCATGCATCCACTCCAGATAGCCTGCCAACAGACCGAGACTGAAACAGATGTAACAGAAAGTCAATATTGATTGATACTCAAGTTTCAAATATTGTAGGCAGAAGCAAAAAAGCCGAGGCAAAAATGAACGACAGCAGAGCCAAATCGATCGAAGTCCGCATTCATGCGGAATATGATCAACTCCCCGAATCCGAGCGCAAACTCGCAGACGTCATCCTCGACTCTCCGGGCGACCTCAGCTCCTATACGGCAACAGAGTTGACCTCCCTTGCTGGCGTCTCGAAAGCCGCAGGAACCCGCCTGTTTCGGCGTCTCGGCTTTGCCAATTTCGAAGAAGCCAAACTGCTCGCCCGCGACCGCACCCATTGGGGGTCGCCGCTCTATCTGGAACGCAAGAGCCGGAAGAATGTCATTCCGCTTTCCGACTACCTGAAGGAGGAGGTCAGCGTTCTTGAGAAAAGCCTCATGCGCCTCAACCCGGAAGACATTGATGCGGTCTGTGAAAAAATCCTCGCGGCGCGGCGCATTTATCTGCTCGGCTACAGAAACAGCAACATGCTCGCCAACTATCTGCGCTGGCAGCTGTTGCAATTCCGTGGCGACGTTCAACTGATGCCCACGGGCGGAGAAACGGTTGGCGAATATATCGGTGATTTCCTGCCCGATGATCTGCTCATCGTATTTGCCCTGCGACGCCGACCGGTCCGCCTTGAAGCCATCATGAAGGCCAGCAAGGAAAAGCGGATCCCCATTCTGCTGTTCATCGACCCCACCGCACGCGGCCAACCCGGATTGGCCGACTGGACATTCACAACCCATGTGGAAACCAGCACCACATTCGACAGCCTGTCAGCGGCGCTCTCGGTTGCCCGTTACATTGCAATATCTTCGCTCAACCGGGCAGGAACGCGCGGGCGGGCTCATCTGGAGCGCATCGAACGCGAGCATGAAGCATTGGGAGAATTCGAATAGCCAAACCATAACCAGCGCTTCCTCGCCGGTCTGCCCTTTTCAGTCCCTCCGATATTCCCGAAATTGGCGCTTTCATTACCAACCCAAAAAGTGGTAGAAATGAAGCGTTAATATGAAATTTTGAAAATTAATTTTCATTCTCGGGTGATGATGCCATATGAGCGAGCAAGATAAGCCAAAAGCAATTGACGTCAGAATTTCGGAAATCTACGACCAGCTAACCAGCTCGGAGCGTCGATTGGCTGACGTTGTAATCGAGTCGCAAAGCAATCTGGCAAGCTTCACCGCCGGTGAACTGGCAGACAGGGCACGCATATCCAAGGCCACCGCAGCGCGATTCTTCAAACGCCTTGGCTACGCCAATTACAACGAAGCCCGTGTCATGAATCGCCAAGCGGAGGACTGGGGCTCTCCCCTATATGAACTCACGGGCATCGGCACCAAACGCCTCTCTCAGGGTGACTTCGGCCTGCATATTGCGCAGGATTTGCAAAACCTTACCCGAACTGCCGAGATGCTCGACACAGACGCTCTGGCACAAGCCATCAGCATGCTGACCAACGCCAAACGCATCTGGTCTCTTGGCTTCCGCAACTCCATGGCTTTGGCCACTTATGCCCGGGCTTTGCTTATCAACATCAAACCCGATGTGCGCCTCATTCCCAGTGCGGGCATGTCCTTTGGTGAAGAACTGGCTGGCATGAACAAGGCGGAGGACACCTTCCTCATTTTCGGTTTTCGCCGCCGTCCGGCGCAACTGCGCGACGTGATGGAAGCGATTCATGATGCCGGAGCACCCAGCATTCTGATCACCGACATGACCGCCGGTCGCACCTCGCAACTGGCCACCCTCACCTTGCGCTGTCACTGCCGCGGGCACACCATGTTTGACAGCTACGCCACCCCCATGAGCCTGATCAATTATATCTGCTCGGGTGTCAGCCAATCCCTTGGTGAAGAGTCTGTTAAGCGCCTCACTGAAATTGAAGCCCTGCATGGCAAATTGGATCAGCTCGGCGCGCCGCTGATCGGAAAAGACAGTGCATAAAAGTTAGTCAATTGCTCAAAAATGAAACAATATTTTCATATTGATCTTTTTATGAAAAAGTATTTTAATCAGAGCGATCGCAAACAACGACGATCGACCTCACCAGAGCAAGCAACGCTCCCTTATGGAGCGACTTGAAAGGGAACATTTTATGGCTTTTCACATCAATCGCCGCGATCTGTTGAAGACCGTGGCAGCGGGCGCTGCATTGGGTGCGCTGTCTCCAATCAATCGCGCCATGGCTGCGACCGAAGTTTCATGGATGACCTGGGAAAACCTGGCCAAGCCGGAGTATCTCAAGGCCTTCCTCGACGCCAACGCAGGCATCGACATTGCAAAAACCTTCATTGGCACCGACGATGAACAATTCGCCAAGCTGCGCGCTGGCGGTGCAGATTCCGTTGATCTGATCACTCCGGGCCTCGACAAGGTCGAATATTACGTTGAATCCGGCCTGCTGCAGCCGATCGATTTCGACAAGGTCACCAACGGCAAGCTCCTTTATGACGCTTTCAAATCTTCTCCGCTGGGCAAGAAAGATGGCAAAACCTACGGCATTCCATTCTACTGGGGCATCAACCCGGTGGTTTACCGCGCCGACCTGATGGATGAAGAACCCGATTGGTCCGTCTTCTTTGAAGGCGACAAATACAAGGGCAAGCTGGCCATGCGCGACTATGCGCTGGAAGGCATCATGATTGCCGCCATGTATCTGGGCATTCCGCGCGAAGAAATGTTCGTCATGGACGACAAGCAGCTGGCTGAAATCAAGAAAGCCCTGATGGCGCAGAAGAAACTGCTTCGCACCTACTGGAATTCCATTTCCGATCTGACCAACCTGTTTGCTTCCGGCGAAGTCGTCTGCGCCTTCTCCTGGGTACCGCCTTACTATGACCTGAAGGCCCGCGGCCTCGACATGGGCATGGCAAAACCGAAACAGGGTGTCATTGGCTGGTGCGATACGCTGGCAGTTCCTGCTGGTGTTGAGGGCGAAAAACTCGACGCTGTCTTCAAGCTGGTCAACTATCTGCTCGGCCCGGATTATGGTAAGGAATTGGCCGTTGGCGGTCCTTACGCTCAGAGCACATCCTCTGCCCGTGACCTGATCTCTGATGAGCAGAAAGACAAGATCTTCATCAGCGATCTCAGCATCATGGACTCTTTCGTCTGGAAGCAGAATCCACCTCGTTACAATGAGTGGGTTGCCCTCTGGAACGAAGTCAAAGCCAGCTAAAACTCTCTCTTTCCGCATCCTGCAAGGCATCTGAAATGAATAAGAAAACCCCTCCTCTTTTAACGGGGATCGCGGTTCACAAGGAATATGGTTCCGTACACGCTGTTCGCGGCGTAGATTTCACTATTGAATCAAACACCTACGTGACACTTCTAGGGCCTTCGGGATGCGGAAAGACATCCCTTCTGCGCATGATCGGAGGATTTGAAGACATCTCCTCCGGCGTCATCGAACTGGATGGGCACTCGCTGGCCGGGACCCCGGCCAACCAACGACCCATCAACACCGTTTTTCAAAGCTACGCCCTCTTCCCGCATCTTTCAGTCAAGGAAAATGTTGCCTTCGGCCTTGCCTATCGAGCCATGTCAAAGAGCGAGATGAATGAGAAAGCTGAAGCGGCGCTCGCCATGGTTCAGATGCAGGAAATGGCAGACCGTCGCCCACGCCAGCTCTCCGGCGGACAACAGCAGCGCGTGGCACTGGCGCGCGCGATCGCCAATGAACCGCGCATCCTGTTGTTGGACGAGCCTCTCTCGGCCCTTGACCGACGCATGCGCAAAGACATGCAGATCGAATTGAAGGACCTGCAGCGGCGACTGGGCACCACCTTCCTGCATGTAACACACGATCAGGAAGAAGCCTTCGCGCTCTCCGATCATATCATCGTCATGAATGATGGCGCCATTGAGCAGCAGGGCACGCCAACGGAAATCTATCGTCATCCTGCAAGCGCCTATGTGGCTGACTTCATCGGCGGCGCCAATCTGATCGAAGGCAAGATCACCGCCATTGAACCGGGCCAGACAGCTACCATAGAAACCGCCGTTGGCTCCTTCACCGCTCCGGCCGCTCCGCATTTGAAGGCGGGCGACAAGGCCGCCCTCGTGTTACGCCCCGAGCTCATGACGCTTTCCTCTGGCGGCGGCATTCCGGCAAAGGTGACCCACACTGTGTTCCGTGGAGCTGAATGGCTGGTGGAAACCCGCCTTGCCGATGGCACAGCGTTGGACATGATGCTTCAGGATATCACTCCGCCGGAAACCGGCAGTGATGTTGCCCTCGCCTTTGATCTCGACCGCGCATGGATCACCGCTTCAAAAGGAACGGAATAGCCATGAAACGCATCACTATCGGCAACGCGCTCTCGGTTCCGGTATTTGCCGCAGTTGCAGCCCTATGCATCGCACCGTTGGCGATCCTCTTTGCCTATTCCTTCTTTTCTGTCAGCTTCGTAGCCATCATCAAGGATCCGACCTTCAAGAATTACGCCCGCATCGCAGGCAGCAGCACCTATCGCTGGCTGATCTTCAAGGCGTTCCTCTCCGGAGCCGGCATTGCCGCCCTAACCGCCATCATCGGATATCCGGTGGCATGGTTCATTGCCAAGCGCGTTACCATTTACAAGTCCGCCCTGCTGACGCTGCTGCTGGTTCCGCTTTATACCGGCGACTTGGTGCGCATCTTTGCCTGGCGCGTTCTGCTCGGCGCGGAAGGCGTGCTCAACAGCCTCCTGATGTGGATCGGGCTGGTCGACAAACCGATTGACGCCCTGCTCTTCTCGCCGCTCGCCACCCATATAGTACTGGCTTACAATTATCTGCCCTTCATGGTCATCGGCCTCTGGCTTGCCTTCGAGGCGCTGGATGACCGCCTGCTGGAAGCAGCTCAGGATCTGGGCGCCGGATCGCGCAGCACCTTTGTGCGGGTCACCTTGCCGCTCACCATGCCCGGCCTCATCGCTGGCGCGCTTATGGTATTTGTCATGGTGGTGGGCGATTATCTGACGCCGCAGCTGGTTGGCGGCGCCTCCGGCATTACCATCATCAGCGCCATCAACGATCTGTTCGGCACCGCCTTCGACTGGCCGCTCGGCTCGGCCATCGCATGGACCATGCTGGCGATTCTGGCCCTCTTCTTTGCGCTCGCCGCCATCGTGATCAGCCGTTCCACCCTGGGCAAGGCATTGGCAGGAGGGGAAGCATGATCTCTCGACAACAAAATATCCTCGCCTATAGCTGGATCTGGATTGTCTATATCCTGATGTATCTGCCCATCGCCGTGATTGCGATTTTCTCTTTCAACTCATCGGAGATCATCGCCTTTCCGCTGCAAGGCTTCACCACCGATTGGTATGCACAGGCCCTGACAGACGGGCGCCTGCTCGGCGGGTTGAAACTGACATTCCTCGTAGCTATCCCTACAGCCCTCTTTTCCACCATCCTTGGTGCCATGGCAGCCCTTGCGCTGACCCGCTACCCGATGCGCTATCGCTTCTTGCTGCTCGTCTTCGTGTTGATGCCCTTTCTCATCCCGAAGGTCATTCTTGCGGTCGCGCAATTGATCCTGCTGGCAGACCTTGGCATCGGGCGCAGCCTCTGGACGATCATCGCAGGCCAGACCATCGTCATTCTGCCCTTTACCACGCTGGTCAATGCGTCGGTTCTGATGCGCATCGACAACCGACTGGAAGAAGCCGCTTTTGACCTTGGTGCGAGCCATTTCTCGGCCTTCAAGCGGGTCACTCTGCCGCTGATGAAAAACGGCCTGATGGCCTCATGGTTCATCGCCTTTGTGCTGTCCTCGGCGGAGTATGTGCTCACCTCCTTCCTCAGTGGACGCGAGCAGCCGCTGTCCATTCTGGTGGCATCGGATTTTCGCTTCAATGTCTCTCCAGCGCTGGATTCCATCGCGCTGATGCTGGTGCTTGCCAACATCGCACTCATCGGGTTTGGCGAGTTCATACGCCGGAGATCTCAGAAATAACCTGGAAAGGACAAGCTCATGGCTGATTTTGACCTGCTGATCCGTGGCGGCACATGCGTTACGGCGGCAGACACCTTTTCTGCCGATATCGCCATCAAGGATGGTGTGATCGTTGCAACCGGCAAGGATCTTGGCTCCGCCGACAAGGAAATCGACGCATCCGGTCTGTTGGTCATGCCCGGCGGTATCGACAGCCACGTCCATCTGGCCCAGCCCTCTGCGCCCGGCACCCCGCAAATGGTGGATGGTTTTGAAACCGGCACCCGCTCTGCCATCGCTGGCGGCACCACCACCGTCATTCCCTTTGCCCAACAGCCACGCGGCGCTGGCCTGAGAGAAACCGTGGAGGACTATCATTCCCGCGCCCGAGGGCAGGCCTATTGCGATTATGGCTTTCACCTGATCATCACCGATCCGACCGCGCAAGTTCTGGGTCAGGAACTGCCTGCCCTCGTAGCCGACGGGTACACTTCCTTCAAGGTCTTCATGACCTATGATGACATGGTGCTCAATGACCGCGAGTTGCTGGAAGTCTTCGACTGCGCCAAGGATTGCAAGGCGCTGGTCATGGTCCATGCCGAAGGCTACGACGCCATCCGCTACATGACCGAAAAGCTGGAACGCGAAGGCAAGACAGCGCCCTACTATCACGGTGTCTCGCGCCCGCAGATCGTTGAGCGGGAAGCGGCCCATCGCGCCATCAGTCACGCCCAGCTTCTCGATGTCCCCATCATGATCGTGCATGTCTCCGGTCGCGAAGCCATGGAACAAATCAGATGGGCGCAGCAAAAGGGCATCAAGATCTATGGTGAAACCTGCACCCAATATATCGCCCTCACGCAGGACGATATGAAGGGCTTCAACATGGATGATAGCGGCAGCAAATATGTCTGCTCGCCACCACCACGCGATCACGACAGCTGGGACGCCATCTGGGAAGGCATCCGCAGCGGCGTCTTCCAAACCTTCTCATCCGACCACTGCCCCTTCTTCTACGAGGGACCACAAGGCAAGATGACCGGCAAGGCCAAGACGTCCTTCCGCTGGGTACCAAACGGCTTGCCGGGCGTAGAAAACCGCATGCAGATCTTCTATTCCGAAGGCGTTGGCAAGGGCCGTATCACGCTTAATGAGTTCGTCGCCCTCACCTCGACCAACCACGCCAAGATGTATGGCCTCTACCCCAAAAAGGGCTCCATTGCTCCGGGCTTTGATGCTGACATCGTTTTGTGGGACCCGAACCGCGAGGAAACCATTACGCAAGCTGGCATGCACCACGCCGCCGACTATACCCCCTACGAGGGCCACAAGGTCAAAGGCTGGCCGGTCATGACACTGGTGCGCGGCAAAGTCGCTTGTGAAGAGGGCAAGATCACCGGCTCGGTCGGTGATGGCCAATTCCTCAAGCGCGACTACTCCGCCTTTGTTGACTGACACACCTTGCGAGGCGACGTCCAGTCCGACGTCGCTTCTTCTCAGTTGCATTCATCGATAGACATCGCCGTTGAGCCCAAAGGCTCCGGCACACCTTTACCAATCCAGTCGATGCCGCCTGCGGCACTCTCCAAACACCGCTTACGAGCGCTCGCTTCCCCCCATAAGCCTTGCGGTACAGCAAAACCTCTTGCGTCTTGCACAAACACGCAAGAACAGGCTTCTTGCACTGTCGCCCTCTCCCCCTTGGCGGCTTTTTCAACACCCCCCCAATCCTCATTTTCTACGACCATTTCCCGCGGCGAGCCTTGGAAAACGGCCATTCACGCCTCATGCAGGCCCATCGCAACAAGAAGGTGCAATCAGGCAGACTCAAGAAAATTCGACCAAACGCAAGAAGTGTATCGCCATGCGAGTAGGGTAAGGGGTTTCACTATTGCAAGTTAAACCACGATACGATACGACTATCTCACAAAGTGGGATAGGTTCGGTTTTGTCAGCCAACCGAAGTGGAGGAACCCAAGGTGACTGAAGTCGTTCGCGACGCGATTTTCCAATCAGATTCAGCTTCTATCCGGACGATCACTGTCACCTGTCACCAACGTATTCCTGTGTCTTCATAGCGACACATGGTGCGGACTGTTGATGAGGCATCTTGCAGTGTCTCTTTGGCTTTTGCTCACGTCCCCAAAACTTGTGCCCGCGCTCTTCGAGCAATCAGAGGAAAATCCGAGAGCGCGGTAACGTCAAGAATGCTCTGAGGTAAAGAGCGATAATGATGGAGTTTAAAATGGGAAAAAAAGTCTTCGTAGATCTGAGCCATCCGTTTTTTGGTGACATGCCCCTGTGGCCATATTTCTCCAAACCGGAAATTGCTCCCATGCACAGCATGGCAAAGGCTGGCGTTCTGACCCAGTCAATCAAATGCACCATGCACACCGGCACCCACTGCGATGCACCGCGCCATGTCATGGAACGCATGTTTGACGGAAGCCGTGCCCTTTACACCCATGAGCTGCCGGTTGACGCCTATTGCGGCGATGCTGTCTGCCTTGACGTGCGCGTTGATCGCTGGAAACTGATCATGCCGGAAGATCTCGAAGCCGCCGTAGAACGCGCAGGCATGAAGCCGGAAGATCTCGAAGGCATGGTCGTTTGCCTCAACACCGGTATGCATCGCAAATTCGACGACTCCAAAGATTATTATCACTATTCTCTGGGCACCGGCATCGACGCAGGCAAATGGTTCGTCAAGCACAAGGTCAAAGTGGTCGCTCTTGACCAGCAGGCCCTCGATCATCCACTGCACACCTCCATGGGCAACAACGGCACCTGCATGAACCTGCCGGGCTATTCCGGCCGCACCATCGTGGAAGAGTTCATCGACGAGTTTGGCGAAGAAGCCTACGCAGAGTTCGACCGTGAAACCTACATCAAGTTGCATGGCAAGGAAAAATACGACGAGAAATTCGGTGAGCTGGAAGCAACCGGCAACTGCGGCACTTGGGAACCTTGCCACAAATATCTGCTGGGCAACGGCATTGTAGGCGTTGAAAACCTCGGCGGCGACCTCGACAAGGTCAAAAACAAGAAATTCCGCTTCTTCGCCCTGCCAATCCGCTGGCATATGGGTGACGGCTCCATGGTACGCTGCGTTGCAGAGATCGATGAAGATGAAGTCCTAGAAGCAGAACCACGCGTCTACAAATACGGCGCCATGTAATCCATAGACAGAATACGAGCACGCTCTTGCATTCAGCAAAGCATTCTGATGACCACGAACGTGGTCATCAGTCTCTTGATCAGGCCTTAAGCCGCCCAACGGGCTCCCCTGATCATGAAAGACCAATGGGGCAGGTTCACTCTTCCCTTTTCATGACCATCCCCAAAGGCACTGCCATCCTCAATGTCCAGATCGTTGAAGGGTGATACATCACCCAATTCATGGTGATCACTATTTCGGTCCAATATAATAAACGACTTTCATGCAGCAATTCGCCTCCCTGCGATTGCTGCATTTCTTTTTAGCGCTCCAATCAATCAAGACAGTCGAGCCTGTTGGGGCATATGCTCAACTATTCTGGGGCATTTGAAGGCCGAGCATCTCGGCCCATTCGGCAAGCCCGGCAAGAATGGCTTCCGAGAGCGGAATCCCCTGCAAGAGGCGATCTGCCCTTAAGGCCTGCGCACGCTCGCCGGCAACCCTTGGCGCGGGGCCATTGGCCGTAGCCGCCTTGCTGTGCCGAATAGCATCCCCCAAAAATCCGGCTTCCATGGCAAAGCTGTCGCCCCCGCCAAAGGCAGCCGGATCGATCACCTGAATGAAGACATTATTTTGCCAGCCTTGCGGATTGCGGTGGCGCCCGTTGCCCGATAGGCCGTGCGTTAACGCTTCCACCGTCATACCAAGCCCCGTACCCTTGTGCCCAGCATCAAAGCCGCCAAGCGGCATGATGGCACCGGGTGTTCTGGCGTAGCGAATGGCCGGATCACGGCTCGGATTTCCCTCCGCATCGATCAGCCAATCATGCGCAAACTGGGCTTTTTCATTGTAAAGACGTTTGACCATGCCATTGGTTGTCACAGAAGTGCTCATATCCAGCATCACCGCACCCCCGCAGGCCGGATAGCCAATGGCAAACGGGTTGGTGGAAAGCACCGGCTGACATCCTCCAAAAGGCGCGACACATTGCTCTGTGGGGTCAGATGCCATCACAAGCCCAACCAGCCCCCGATCTGTCACTGGCTTGAGGTAGGAGACCAGACCTGCGGTATGATGGCTATTCCTGATGGACAAGGTGAAGGTGCCGTAATATTCGGCTTTCTCCATGGCAACTCGCAGACCCTCGGTGATCAACCAAGGTCCAGGCAGCTTGCGTCCATCCCACAGCGCAGCAGCTGGCCGTTCATTCAGCATATCCGGCGCGCCATCAAGCGTCATCTCTCCGTCACGCGCCGATGCCAGATAGCCCGGCAAAAGCGCCAGACCGTGGGTATCATGCCCCAGCAGATCTCCCTCGACCAGAACAGACGCCACGGTCTTGCTCATGCGTCCTGAAAGCCCTACGGCCTCCAACGCCTGTTTGGCAAAAATGACAAGGGCTTCAACCTCATAGACCCGTGATATATCGAACATATTTCTCCTCCCATCCCAATTCTTCTTTCAATGCTCCAGCCTCATTCCCCCAATGGCAAAACCGGAGCCTCTCTTCTATTTGCTGCGGTCTACAGCCCATGTGCCAGCATGAAGATCCATGACAGGACAGAGCGAGAGCCGAACCTCTTTTCGGGCGGAAAGCAAACGGATAAGCCGCTTATGATAGTCGGATCACCCATGAATAACAAATACACACGCCCTCAACCAGCAAGCCCGTTTCCGCCATTCCTCCAATGGAGAACCAATGCTGCCTGGTCGCTTCACAGCACAGATTGCTCATTGAACGGGAAAAAAGAAAATAAATTCTGGACAAGAATTCACAAAATGAAACGATCCCGAAAAAAAGAAATCTATGCGCTTTCAAAGTCCTTCACTTGGGCGTTTAATAGGGGGCTGGAAACACAGCCAGGCAATAGCGGCCAATGCCTTGTGAAGGAGCATTCCACGCATGTGATCCAATAAGCACCGAGCTTTACCAATGCTATGCCGGGAACCCAAATCAGTCAGGCAACCATTTCCCTCTTTCATCGAGCCACATAAGAGAGAAGCACATCGCCATCAACAGACTGATCAGCAACGAGACGCAATAGACCGCACTTGGCAAGCATAAACTATCAAGCCCAAGACCAGAGCCCTTGGCCTCTGGTGAAAGAGCGAAAAACCAGAACAAACCACAATAGAGAGACAAGATGACTAATCAGGACAGCACCGCAGATAAAGACAGATCTTTTAAACCCCACCAGCTTCCTGAGAGGATCGATGCCGCTACCGCGCTGCTGGCGCGACAATTGGCTCCCATTTTGCTGTGTGACAAGTTTGAGCCCTTTGAACCAGCGGTCGTTGGCATCTCTCACCTCAAGCGCGGGGAAACGTCTCCCAGTTTCAATCACATGAACCCCTTTACGCGGGCCCCCAACCGAACGTTCAGCATTCTGGAATATGCCATCTGGTGGAATGGCGACATTCAGCATTTGTATGAGCTGGACCATGTTTGGATCTATCTCAATGAGAACAATACACCGATCCATATCACCGCCAGCGCCCATGGTGAGATGATCGACATCAGCCAGAGCAACTGGCAGGATCGCCAGATCAGGCTTTTCTGCGAGCCGGGCAAGCATGCATTGGCCCCGACATCCGCAGAAATCATTGCAAAGCAGGACTGGCTAAATGATGTCTGCAACAATCGCGACAAGATCATCGGCTTCGAAATTCCGGCCGAATTCACCGACCATATGAGTTTCCTCTCCCCTTATGACGACTTTCTGGCCCACGACTTTTTGCGTAAGAAATGCTTCACACCAAGCTACAGCTTCGAAAAGAGCTTTGACCTTTCAAAGGTTCCCTTTATGAGCTGGGGGGAACTGGAGATTCTCATTCCGCGCCTGTTGCGCGATCAAACCGAAGAATTGCGCAAAAACAAGAAAGGCCTCAAGGCAGTTCTCCTCGATAGCGGCGATACGCTGATTGATGAAGGCACCCGGATATACAGTGAAGACAGGGAAAATCTGGTTCTCTCTGCCAAATCCATTGAAACCAGTCGCCAACTGCTTGAAGGTCTGAAGGAGAGAGGCTATCTGATCGCCCTGGTGGCCGACGGGCTAGAACAGAGCTTTCAGAATGTGCTCAAGAAAAACGGCTTTTGGGATCAATTCGACGCAATTTCCATTTCCGAGAATTGCGGCATTACCAAGCCAAGCCCACGTATTTTCATCGAAGCGCTGATGCAGTTGGGCCTAAGGCGCGAGGACACCGAACATATCATCATGCTGGGGGACAATCTTTCCCGCGATATCCGCGGCGCCAATGCGCTGGGCATCAAGACCGTTTGGCTGGACTGGGCTCCGCGCCACGACAAGACGCCTAAGGATGATCTGGAAAAGCCGGATTACCGGATCACACGCCCGATTGACCTGTTGGATATTATTGATCAACTGGAAGGCGAGGAAAGTGTAGACTGAGATCGCATTTATCCTTTAGAATGGCCTGAGTGTAAAAGAGTCGTTTCTCGCCCTCCTATCACCATGACATGTAGGATTTTGGGAGGCATGCACCCATATGGGCGATGAAATATCCGTACAACTTCGTACAAACCTCAGTATTTCACCCAAATCCCCCTAGATTCAACAGAATGATACAGCCCGTATCGCATTACGGGTTGATATTTTCCGCATCTTGCTATTCACTTATAATCGAACACAACGAGTCTAACGGAAACGTCATGTCCAACAATGAAAAAGAAAAGAATTCACGTGGCGGAATTCAGGTCATAGCAAGAGCGGCGGACATTCTCCGAGCCCTTAAAACAAGTCAGTCAGGCATGAGCCTTGGGCAAATTGCCCAGCGTGTCGACTTGCCTCGCTCCACGGTACAGCGCATTGTGAATGCCTTGCAGCAAGAGAGTTTCATCATAACGGATTCCCAAGGCGGCGGCTTGCGCCTCGGGCCGGAACTCAACGCACTGGCAGAAGCAACCCGCTACAATATCGTTGAATATTGTCGCCTGCTGCTCACCGAGCTCACCCAGTCCACCGGCGAAACATCTGATCTGTCAGTCTTTCGGCGAGACGCCATGATCTTTCTTGATCAGGTGCCAGGCACCCATCGTTTGCGTACGGTGTCAGCGGTGGGTGAAGCCTTTCCGCTCTCCAGCACAGCCAACGGTCGCGCCTGTCTGAGCCTGATGGAAGAATACAAGGCCCAGCAGCTGGTTCAGAATGAATGGGACCGCTGGGGTGTCAAAGGCGACATGGATGCCGTACTGGCGGATCTGCGAAAAATCAGGGCCGTTGGCATGGCATTTGACGAAGATCATCATACACCGGGCATTTCGGCGATCGGCTTTGCCTTCAAAGACTGGTTCGGCGATCTGCACGCCATTTCGGTTCCGGTTCCCTCGAGCCGCTATGCGGATAAAAAAGAAGAGATAGAAGAAGCCCTTAAAAAGACGGCAGCTCATGTCAAAAAGCGCATGACACGCCGCAGCAGCTAAGCCGCCGCGCTCACCTTACATCAATCAGCCTTCTTGAAAGCCCTCCCCAGCGAGGGCTTTTTTAATGCCTAAGTCTATGCCAACGAACGCCTAATACCAAAAGGCCTAATATCAGAATTCCTAATACAAACACTTTTCAAGTCCCACTACACTCCCCGTTCAACGTGCAAACACGTATGTGAAAGGACAATTTGGCCGTGGAATTGAGCCAATTCACATTGACCGCAATGCGGTTCTAATGTACCGTTATTTGGTGCAATATCAAACGCTGCGACAGGTCCTGTGACGCCGCAGTCGTAATAAGTCGGAGGAGCTTCAATCATGACCAATGTCGTCATTGCGTCTGCAGCGCGCACCGCTGTGGGCAGTTTTCTAGGATCTTTTGCCAATGTTCCGGCCCATGAGCTGGGCGCTGCCGTACTGAAGGCCGTTGTCGAGCGCGCAGGTGTTGATCCCTCAGAAGTGTCTGAAACCATTCTGGGTCAAGTGCTCAGTGCAGGCCAGGGACAGAATCCTGCCCGTCAAGCCCATCTCACTGCTGGCTTTCCGATTGAAAGCGCCGCCTGGGGCATCAACCAGGTTTGTGGTTCCGGTTTGCGCGCCGTTGCCCTTGCAGCACAGCATGTGATGCTCGGCGACGCCAAGATCGTCGTTGCTGGCGGTCAGGAAAGCATGTCTCAGGCTCCTCATGTCGCCTATATCCGTCAGGGCCAGAAAATGGGTGACCTGAAGATGATCGACACCATGATCAAGGACGGTCTTTGGGAGGCATTCAACGGCTATCACATGGGCCAGACCGCCGAGAATGTGGCAGATCAGTGGGAAATTACCCGCGAGATGCAGGATGCAATGGCGCTGCGCTCGCAGAATAATGCGGAAGCCGCTCAGAAAGCCGGTCGCTTTGATGACGAGATCGTTCCTTTCACAGTCAAGAACCGCAAAGGCGACATCACTGTCGACAAGGATGAATTCATTCGCCCCGGCACCACCATCGAAAACCTGCAGAAATTGCGCCCTGCTTTCATCAAGGAAGGCACTGTTACCGCTGGCAACGCATCAGGCATCAATGATGGCGCCGCTGTCACCCTATGCATGACTGCAGAAGACGCCGAAAAACGAGGCATCGAGCCTCTGGCACGCATCGTCTCTTACGCAACTGCCGGACTTGATCCGAAGATCATGGGAGTAGGCCCGGTCTATGCTTCTCGTCTGGCTCTGGAAAAAGCGGGCTGGAAGGCAGAAGATCTGGATTTGGTGGAAGCCAACGAAGCCTTCGCAGCTCAGGCTTGCGCCGTAAACAAGGAAATGGGCTGGGATCCGGAAATCGTCAACGTCAATGGCGGCGCGATTGCCATCGGCCACCCAATTGGCGCATCCGGCTGCCGCATCCTCAACACCCTGCTGTTTGAAATGAAACGCCGCGACGCCAAAAAGGGCCTTGCAACTCTTTGCATTGGCGGCGGAATGGGCGTTGCCCTTTGCCTGGAGCGCCCGTAATCGGTTCATTCTGCAATCTCGTTTCTTTTACGGTATAAATAGCAAAAAGGCGGATTTGAATTCTCGTTCAGATCCGCCTTTTTCAAAATACCAAGGCACCTTTGTCTTGCGACCATGGATCTAAATACAAGAAACAGCTCAGCCCAGACGGAGCCGCCGATGTCCGATCGTTTCATATCCGAGAACAAGACCTACGACGAAATTGAAATAGGCGACAGCGCCAGCCTGACCCGCCTCGCTCGGGAACAGGATTTTCTGATATTTGCCAATGTCTCCGGCAATCTGAATCATTATCATCTCGCCACTTATGCCCAGGAACAGGAAGGGTTGCCGGAAACCTTTGCTCCCGGTCTCTGGATCGGCTCTCTGATCTCTGCGGTGATGGGCAACCAGATCCCGGGCCCCGGCTCGGTCTATAAAAAGCAGACACTGGATTTCCATGAGGTCTGCTACGCCGGAGATGAACTTCTTGTCGAGGTCAAGGTCATCGCAAAACTGCCAGACAATGTCATCCGCTTTGAAAACAGGGTAACGCGAACCGCCGACAACAGGCTTCTGGTCTCCGGCGAGGCCGATCTCTATGCGCCGAAAACGAAAATGCGTTTCAACGCCCTTCCAGCACCGGAATTGATCCTTGATCACCACCCCCATTTCGAAGCCATCATAGAACGGGCACAGGCGCTTGATCCCGTGGTAACGGCGGTTGTTGCCCCCGAAGAAGAGCGCTCTCTTGGTGGCGCCCTGCTTGCCCGTAAAAAGGGCATCATCGAACCGATCCTGTTTGGCAGCAAGGAGCGCATTCAAGCGACCGCCAAAGAGCTGGATCAGTCTCTTGAGGGCATCGAAATCATAGACGAAATGGACCATGCCCGCGCCGCCAGCAAGGCAGTCGATTACATTGCCGACGGCACCGCCGGTGCCCTGATGAAGGGACATCTGCATACCGACGACTTGTTGCGAGCTGCCTTGCGCAAGGAACGGGGTCTCAGAGCCGGCCGCCGCTTCACCCATGTCTTTGTGTTGGATGTCCCCGGCCTTTCCCACCCTTTGCTGGTCACAGACGCCGCCATCAACATCCAACCGGACTTGAAAACCAAGGCCGATATTGTCCGCAACGCCATAGAAGTGGCCATTTCCATCGGCATCAAAGTACCCAAGGCCGGGGTACTCTCTGCCGTTGAAACGGTCAATCCGGATATCCCTTCCTCGATGGATGCCGCCCTTCTTTCCAAGATGGCAGAAAGAGGCCAGATCACCGGTGGCATCGTTGATGGACCGCTGGCCATGGACAATGCCATCGATCTGGCTGCAGCGCGCACCAAGGGCATTACCTCCGAGGTTGCGGGACAAGCCGATATTCTCGTCGTTCCCAATCTTGATGCAGGCAATATGCTCGCCAAGCAGTTGGCCTATATTTCCCATGCGGAGCCCGCAGGGCTCGTTCTGGGCGCGAAGGTGCCCATCGTGCTCAATTCCCGCTCAGATGGCGATCTGGCCCGCCTGGCATCCTGTGCCATCGCATCCCTGCATCACGCCCGCATCGGCAAAATTTCATAAGCGATCAGCCACAACGCCCCCCCAGAGACAGAGACAGGAATAGGGATAGGGATAGGGATAGGGATAGGGATAGGGATAGGGATAGACGCATGCAAAAACCCTCCCGCCAACCATGGCAGGAGGGTTTTCAATTGGCGCGTGGTAAACATCCCGTCGTGGGGAGACCGATCAAATGGACACTCGATCTCCCCAACGCTCCCTTCCGCTCACCACGCAGAAATCGGAGATCGGCTTCTAGAAGCCGACCTGATCGCCACCTTTGAGATCCAGCATTTCGCGCGCTTCATCCGGTGTCGCCACTTCGCAGCCCAGATCCTCGATGATGCGGCGGATCTTGGCGACCTGCTGGGCGTTGTTTTCTGCCAGCTTGCCACGGGAAATAAACAGGCTGTCTTCCAGTCCGACACGAACGTTACCCCCCATCTGGGTTGCTGTCGTGCCAAGAGACATCTGCGCATTGCCAGCCCCCAGCACCGACCAGCGATAATCATCGCCAAACAGGCGATCAGCAGTGCGCTTCATGAAGATCAGGTTGTCTACATCAGAGCCAATCCCCCCAAGAATACCGAAGATGAACTGAATGAAGATCGGGGCTTTGAACAGGCCGATATCCATGCAGAATTTCAGATTATACAGATGACCGACGTCATAGCATTCATGCTCGAACTTGATCTTGTGCGGCGCCAGCTGGGTAGCCGCATTCTCAATATCGGCAAAGGTATTGCGGAAGATATAGCCGTCTGAATTCTTGATATAGTCTTTTTCCCAGTCGAACTTGAACTCGTCGTAACGCTTGGCCAGCGGATGGAAAGAGAAGTTCATTGAGCCCATATTCATCGAGCACATTTCAGGCGAATGGGCCAGAGCAGGCGCGATGCGTTCGTCAATCGTATTGAGGACACTGCCGCCAGTGGAAATGTTGATCACAGCATCCGTGGCCTGCTTGATGCGAGGCAGATAGGTGGAAAAATCTTTTGGATCAATAGAGATAAAGCCATTTTCAGCCTTGCGAGCGTGACAATGCAGAATAGCGGCACCAGCTTCGGAGGCTGCAATCGCTTGGGTAGCCAGATCATCTGGCGTATACGGCAAAGCATCGGACATGGTTGGCGTGTGAATGCCGCCGGTGATCGCGCAGGTAATCACAGTTTTCTTTTGACGTGCCATTATCGGGCTCCCTTACTTTCAGTTTCCGTTCTTTGTGAAAAGCAGCTCGGAAACAGTTCGGATTTTCATTTCTTCAAGAGAACCGGCGCGACAAGCGTTGCGCTTTGATCGCCGCGCCAGCTCTCCAATTTGTGCTCCCCCGAAGCAAGAGCCTCGGGGGAAAGAGACCTTACAGCCACTTATGAGGTAAGGAGGGGGGCTGCAAAGCCGGGGAAGACGTAGCCTTCCAAAATACTGCAGCTCCGGGACATGGTCTTGAGCCGCAGCGGCTGTCTGCTAGCGCTTACGGGCATCCCGCTGCGCCTTGAAGATCAAACCGACAATCATCGCGATGCCATAAGCCCCCATGACACCCATGACCATATACATCCATCCAGCTTCAACACCCATCAGACCTCTCCCTCATTGGCTGCCACTTGTTCCCTTTTATTTCTGCGCGACAGCCAGGACAGGCCGAGGCCGATAAACATCACCGCATAGACAATGCATGCTGCTTGAATGAACAGATTCCAGAACAACATATTGATTCCTCCCCAGATTAAGCGGTTGCGACTTCAGCCGTGGCCAAGCCCTGAATATCCCGACCACCGCGAAACAGACCCGGTTTCCCTGGCAGAATTGCATGCAGACCAACACCGAGAATGAGGCCGACGATCAGGCTTGGATAGACATTGGGCATGCCTGCAAAACCGACCATCTCGGGCAGCGAAGAGAAGCTCCACAAGGAGTTCACAACCCAGGTGACAGCCATGGTAATCATCGCAGCAGCAGAATTCCGTTTCCAGAACAGCCCGATAATGACCAGCCAGAATACAGGCGTCAGCCAGGCGAATACCCAGTTGATGGCCGAAACGATCGCTGGCAGATAACCGGCAACAAGGAAAGCGGCAACCCCCAGCACCACGATCAGGATACGGGTGACTTTGCGCATCTGCTCTTCGGTTGCATCCGGATTGAAGAAATTCTTGTAGACGTCATTGGCAAAGATGGTTGCAGGAGCCATCGACGACATTGCAAAGGTCGAAAGCATTGCAGCCAGCAGCGAGGCGACAAGCCACGCGACGAGCCAGCCCGGCAGAATATTCACCAGCATGGCAGGAGCCGCCATCTTCGGACCCAGTTCGAAAAATTCCGGATTGGCCTTTGCCGCGAGACCGATGGCTGCCATGAAGACGCAGAACAGACCGTTCAGAGGCACTGCCAGCCAGATGGTCCGTCGAATGGTTTTCTCATTCTTTGCGGCCATGGCGGGCTGCAGAAGCTGCTGGTTGATCGACTGACAGAATGTGGTCGACAGAACAGTTGCCAGACCGAAGGTGATGAGCAGATCAGGCGTACCGAAGATGGACAGCATCTCGGCCTTGTCCTGATTGACATAATAGTCGGCAACGGTCTGCCACCCACCCTCGGGCATGCCTGCAGTCATATAGAACATGGTCACGACCAGACCAACATACATGATGATGCAGTTGACCAGATTGACCCAGCCGATTTCCTTCATACCGGCAAAGACAACATAGAGAATACCAAGAATACCGCCGACGACAGCGCCTTCCTTGATGGAAAGGTTGGTCATGGTGGCAAAGACGATGCCCATGCCCTGCCCCTCAAGGGTCAGCAACCCCCAGATCAACCCGGCCATGATCGCGGCAACCATCAGGCGAGGTCCTTCGCCAAAAATGAGAGCCACAAACTCAGGCATGGACGTCACGTTCGTGCGGCGTGCCCAAAGAGCCGTTGTCGTGATAGTCACAACAAGCAGCACAGCATGAGCAAGACCGAACCAGATGCTGGTGGCACCGATGAACCAACTCATCTCGAAAATGCCAAAAATATGAGGCGTCCCGAGCACGGTCAAAGCCATCGTCACAGCTACGACAGCGACCGGCAAATCGCGGTTGGAAAGGATGAAACTCCCCTCACCTTCCTTGCGCTTCATCTGCATATTAAAATAGAGACCCAGGCCAAAGATCAATATGATCTCATAGGCCAAAACGGCAACAATGATTCCCCAGTTCACTTTACATCCTCCTGTTCCCTGAAGTCTTGCCTGTAGACATACCGCACGAGACAAACCCGCTCAGCATCGGCACTTGACTTGAAGCAAGGTGGCGAACCATCTCGCTTCAGTTTGTGTGGCAAGAGACAGCACCTCCTGCCCGAGGTCTTGTCTGGACCCCTTATTCCTCCAAAATTCCTTCCAGTTTGCGTAGATGGGTCGCAACCCGATTGCGTACAGCGTCCGCTTCCTCAGGCGTCCACTTGCGGAATCCCTCTCCCGATTTCATACCCAACTTACCATCGGCTACGAGCTTTTCGAGATAAGGCGACGGCCCTTTGCGATCCTCCAGATCGGCCAGAACCGTGTTGTGAATATCAAGCGTCAGATCGGTGCCGACCAGATCGGCATTCTCCAGTGGTCCCAACACTGAAAGGCGGCGCCCGAAACAGGATTTGATGACCGTATCCACGCCTTCCGCATCGCAAATGCCCTTCTCCACAAGGCTGATCGCCTCGCGCCAAAGCGCATGCTGCAACCGGTTGCCAATAAAGCCCGGCACGTCTCTTTCGACAAGAACCGGCGTCTTTCTGGCATTTTGCAAGATATCCATCATGGCCTGAGCATTCGCATGCTCGGTCCATTCGGTCTTGATCACCTCGACCAAAGGGATCATGTGTGGCGGATTCCACCAGTGGGTGCCCAGCGCACGTCCCTTCAGCTTGAGATTTTGCATGATATCGGTGATGGGAATGACAGACGTGTTTGATGCCAGAATGCAATGCTCCGGCGCATTGGCTTCCACCTCGGCAAAGATTGATTGCTTGAGGGGGAGTTTTTCCGGCGCCGCTTCAAACACGGCATCGGCATTGCCCACGGCCTCGGCCATGGTTTCTGCAACAGATACACGCGCTGCAGCCGCATCGATTTCGACCTCGGCAACGCCCATGGCCTTCATGCTCTGTCTGATCCGTTCGATGACTGAAGCACGTGCTTCAGCCACCGGATCCGTGATCGTCACATCATAACCTGCACGCGCCATGGTAAGGGCAATGCCATGCCCCATCAGTCCGGCACCAATAACGGCGATAGTACGGATATTGCTGCTCATCATTTAGCCCGCCGTGTAGCCGCCGTCAGCATACAAGATGTGACCGGTGTAGAAGTCGCAGGCCTTCGAGGACAGAAACAGCAAGGGACCGGCCAGATCTTCCGGTTCTCCCAGACGCCCTATTGGCACACGAGACAGGAAGCCAGCGCGCACGGCATTGGCATTGTCGTTGTCTTCAAACATCCATGCGGTCAGCGGAGAGCGGAATACGGTCGGCGCAATCGCATTGACGGTGATACCATCCTTGCCAAGTTCACAGCCAAGCGCCTTGACGATGCCATCAACCGCAGATTTGGAAGCGCAATAGGCAGAATAGCCAGCCGGATGACCAAGAAGACCACGGGCTGAAGACATCAGCACGATCTTGCCACCGTCGCCCTGTTTCTTCATCTGTTCAGCAGCTGCACGCGAGAGCAGCCAGCTCTGGTTGACGTTGGCATCCATCACCGCTTCAAAGGTGGCTGGCTCCATTTCGGTAATCGGAGCAACCTTGTTCATGCCGGACGCCACAACAAGAATGTCCAGACGGCCATAGGCGTCCACCGCTTTTGCCACCAGATCGTTGCAGACCTCTTCCGTTGTCGGGCGCGAATTTATGCAGGTAACATCGGCCCCCATATCGGAGCATTCCTTGGAAATCTCATCCAGAGCAGACTGGTTGCCAGCAACCAGAACCAGCTTGCAGCCAGCGCCGGCCAAAATACGCGCAGCCACCATGCCAAAGGCACCGGAAGCGCCGGTAATCAAAGCCACATTGTCTTTCACATCAAACATGGAAAGGGGATTAGCCATTACATTCATTTTTCAAGCCTCCGGAGGATAAGGAATGACGACCATCAACTTTGCGGTCATGTTGGTACGGTTCTCGAGTACCCGAACCTCACCGGGCTGAATGACGCACGAGTCGAAAGGTTTGAGGACTGTCTCCTCTCCATCGATGACAAGGGTCATTTCCCCTTCAATCATGATGTAGACTTTCTCAAACGGCGTAGAGTCAGGCCCGGCGCCACCACCTGGGAAAAACTGGCTAAAGCCAATCCATTGATTTTTGGGACCGTTTTCCTCAAAGCCCTGAAGTCGCAAACCATAACAACCGAAATGGTTGGGCGCTTCATAGGCAGAAGCATCTGCAAAACGTTTTAGATGCATTACCTTCCTCCATTGGTTTATTCTGCGGGTCAAAGCCATTCACGGGCTCGCCCGATGCCTTGCGAAGCCCTCCTCTGCATCAGGAAAAAAGCTTCCAATAGTCCGGTCGCAGCGATCCATACGATGCAGCCCACAGCGACCCAAACCTGGCGAAAGAAACCATCAAAAGAGGGAATGAAATGTGAGAAATCTATTTTCTTCAATGCGTTGAAGAGATCCGACTTCCTCCTTAGACACCAGATCGAACGCACAAACTCCTCCCGTCATCGGCAATACCGACGCGTCAATTCCCTCAATTTTATCAGGATAGCTCCTCCTCCTGTTCCATATTACGGTACAAGCGACCTCTGAAAAACACAAGCAAATGTCCCGTATATCGATACACTAATACTGCATTATAGGAGAAAAATTCACTATAATTATTCATCCTCCCTACATATGATCGTGTCTCAATACAAGATAACTGTTTTTACTTATGGTATTGCATGTATAGATGATGTATCGCAATGTGATACTTCAGTAAGGCGCCGTGCGGCCTCATAAAATCTCATGCTCTGAATGCAAAAAATCCCGGATCTTTCAAGATCCGGGATTCCATCTTCACATCCATAATGGCCAAACAAGCCTGCAAATCCTGCGCAGAACCCGCCCCTTACAGGGCCATATGAGGGACCGTTTCCGGTATAATCAATCTCGCTGTCGTGGCCTCGACGACCTGCTCAACCGTTGCATCCGGACCAAGTTCGCGCAGAACCAGTCCTTCATCGGTCGGCTCGATAACCGCCATCTCGGTAACGATCAATGAAACGCGGCGTACAGCGGTCAGAGGCAATGTGCATTCCGGCACAATCTTGGGGCTTCCCTTGGCGGTGTGCACCATGGAAACGATAACCTGTTTCGCCCCAGCCACCAGATCCATTGCGCCGCCCATACCCGGTACCATCTTGCCCGGCACCATCCAGTTGGCCAGATAGCCGCGCTCATCAACCTGCAGACCACCCAACACAGTCATGTCCAGATGACCACCCCGGATGAGACCAAAGGAAACAGCAGAATCAATGGACGCAGCACCCGGCACAGCCGTCACCAATCCACCGCCAGCATCCGTCAGATCCTTGTTTTCAAAGCCCGGCATCGCGCTGCCACCAAGACCGACGACACCATTCTCGGCCTGAAACATCACTTCAACATCTTCGGGCAGATAGTTGGTAACCATACTGGGCAATCCGATACCCAGATTGACAAGCATACCGTCTTTCACTTCCATAGCCACACGGCGGGCAATGATCTCTTTGGCGTTCATATCAAAGCTCCACTTCCAGAATGTGATCGACCAGGATACCGGGTGTTTTCACGGCATCAGGCTGAATGCCACCGATCGGCACAATCGTCTCGGCTTCGGCGATGACCGTTTCTGCAGCCATAGCGATAATCGGATTGAAATTGTGCGCCGTCAGAGCGTAATCAAGATTGCCCATATAGTCGGCCTGTTTGGCCTTGACTAGCGCGAAGTCGCCCCGGATCGGCTCCTCCAATAGATATTTCTCGCCCTTTACTTCAACAATCTGCTTGCCTTCTTCCACGGGCGTGCCCAGACCGGTCTGGGTCAGAACGCCGCCCAGGCCAACACCACCGGCGCGAATGCGCTCGATCAGCGTCCCCTGAGGCGTGAGTTCCACCTCTATTTCCCCAGCAATCATCTTCTGCTGGGTTTCTGCATTAAGGCCGATGTGACTGGCAATCACCTTCTTGACCAGACCAGCAGTAATCAATTTGCCGATGCCTTTTCCCACTAACGCCGTATCATTCGCCACAATGGTAAAGCCGCCTACCCCCCGCTCAACCAATGCATCGATCATGCGCTCGGGCGTTCCAACCGCCATGAATCCACCGATGAGCAAAACCGCTCCCTCGGGGATCAGCGCAGCAGCGTCTTCCAATTTTGTTGCTGTCTTCATCGGCTACTCCTGTTTCCTCCGCTGTAGCACCTCAGGCCCCATAAAGTCCTATTCCAAAAGGATATCGGACGGGCCAACATTCTGACTGCACACAGTCGACCTATTATTCTCAATGTATCGGCAATCAAAATCCACATTACGGTACAAACGAACCGCCATTCGGTCAACCTGTAATAATGGCAACCCACACAACAAATTGAACTATAAATCGATCGATTTACCGATTTCTACTGAGACAAACACAGCAAGAATCGAAATAGCATGCGCCACACCTCAGCCCGGCGGGGCATTACTATTCAGATTGAAAGAATAGATAAAAACTTAAACTTACGCACTTATGCGTAAATTCAATCAAAAAACCGCCAGATGCGCCTCGCGCACCAAGCGGTTCTCACATTCTAATGTCTCACAGCCGGAAACAAGAAATACTCCGAAGAGCATTAAGACAGCGGCATCCCCTTCACAGCCAGCGCCTTGTTCTTGTATCCCTTGTTGCTGGTCACATCTGCGCCAAACCAGTCCGGAGCCATAAACCCATTGGCAGCCTCAACGGACGAAAATTCCACTTCCACCAGCAGAAGCCCTTTCAGGCCACCATGGAAGACATCCAGCTCATAGTGAAGGCCATCCTCCAGCGCGCCAACATAGCGCGTTTTCTCGACCTGACGCCCCATCGTTGCCGGCCAGAAGCTTTCAAACTGCTCCGCACTTACGGTAACTTCGATCTCCTTGCGCTTTAGGGCTCCGTCAGATTTCAACGTCATGAAATAGTTCGCAGTTCCACCGGCAACCTTCTTGCGCAGCCTGATTTCAACGGAATCGTCTGAATGCGTCAGATACCCTTGCGCAACATCCACAGCCTCAAGACCAGCCAGATCGGGCAGCTCGGCCACCAGAAACTTACGCTCGATCTCCACAGCCGTGGGGGCCTCTTCAGCGACAGCCTTGTTCATTACAAATCCACCTTCTTTTTCACATCGCGATAGAGAGCCTTATAGGCCTTGGACGCAGAACTCTTGGGCGCGCTCGCCAGAACTGGAGCCCGATGAATACCCATGCGCTCGATATCCGAAGCAAAGGGCACCTGAGCCGAGAGAAACTGCTTCTTATACTGACCGGACAATTCGTCCATCAGATCTCCGTGCAGCGATTTGACTGACTGCACCATGGAAAAGAAGGCAGAGAGCTTCTTGAGCGGAATCTTGTTGACCTGGAAGAAGTCGACCAGCTGCTCAAAGGTCCTTTGAGACAAGGTCGTAGGAATGACCGGCACCAGAATGACATCGGAAGCCTTGAACACGCTTTCTGAAAGCGTCGAGATATTGGGCGGGCAATCGAGCAGAATGACGTCATAGTCTTTTTTGACCGTCTTTAGCGCCTTCTTCAATCGCGACCGGCTGTTTCTCATGCGTGCCAAAAACACATCGAAATTCCGAAAGGTCATATTCGCTGGCAAAATATCGAGATTGTCGTAGTTGCTGCCCCGAATGGACTTGGTGAACCGTTCCACATCCTTGAAAAAGCGTTCGTCCGTCAGCTTCTTGGAAGGTTTGACGCGAAAATAAAAGCTCGAGGCCCCCTGAGGGTCCAGATCACAAAGCAGCACCTTCTTGCCTGCATCAGCCAAAGCATAAGCCAGATTGACCGATGTTGCCGTTTTGCCAACCCCGCCCTTGTTTGAATAGCAGGCAATGATCTTCATTCTTCCCCCTCCCGCATTTTGAACAGCGCCCTGAAGGTCTGTTGGGTCACTTCGCTGTCAAATCGTGCAAAATTCTCAACCACATGCGCTCTTTCTTCGTCCTGCCGCTGATGCAGAATGGCAATCAGAGCCCCCACGCTCTTGGCCACTTTCATCTGCGTTGCCTTATTGCGGAACTTGTGGCTTTCAAGAAATCCGGATAAGGACACGATCTGCACGGAACAGTCGTTAAACGCCCCCAGATTGTCCTGCAAGCGTTTCATCGGCTTGATCAACTGCTTGATATCCTTGCGTGGAAACAAGGGAGCGAAAAACTCCATCAGATACCGTAGCTTCTTGCAATGAATGCGCAGCTCATGCACATCTTCATCGTCACTCTGGGCAGTTATGCCCTTGGCAATCTTGCAAATCTTGCGATAACGCTTCCAAATGAGCTGACAGGCATACTCATGAGCACCCAAATTGCTGTTGGGCCCTCTTTCCAATCGCTCAGGCGTAGCAAGCAAATCCGAAAGCACCTGCATTTCCGCCTGATAGGCCTCGCTGATCAGGTGGTCAGCCAGCTCGACAGCGGCCTCTTCCCGATCCCGCAGAAACAGCGCAAACATCTCCTTGAGGCCACCATGCAAGGCTTCAGGAATGAGCGCAAAGAAATCCTGTTTTTCCAGCAGATAGACATCCAGATCCCTGAGTGTGCCGGTCTTTGCCATAAGAGCAGAAAAACGCCTTTTCAGATCCTGTGTCTGCTCTTCAGAATAGACACCCTTGAACAGACTGAGCACGGAGCGAATCTTGCGCAGGGCGATGCGGTAATCATGCAGAAATTCCGTATCGATATCGTTGACGATACCCTTCTCGTTCACCCGGGCCGCAGGCAGATAAGCGGCCATGATGTCGGTCGCCACGTCAAAAGCGGGTTCATCCTCGCCAATCGTGATCTCCGGTTTGAGCACACCGGTGGGAAAGCCCATACAGAGGCCCGAGAGGAACGTTTCCAATCCCTCTTCACCGCCCCCAAGATCAATGAGCTTTTCGCGCAGCCGCACAAGGGCCTTTTCATAGCCCCGCACCGGACGCAAAAAGGCGATCAGTCCATTGGCTCCACCGACCATACGCGTCTCGATAAACTGCACCTTGATGTGGATTTTGCCCTCGTCATCCATCAGCGCCATTTGCGAGAAGCAACATTGCAGACGACAGATGGGCATGAGCGCACGCAGACGTGGCAACCCCTTCAGGGCCGTGCGCACCGGTCCCTTGCGCAAATCGCGCAGGAAGCCCCCGTCTGCCGAGCCCTTTTGCGTTATCAGAGCTCCGTCCCTGTCGAGCAATCGCAAGCGTCCTTCGCTCGCAAGCAGCAGGCGCCCCGAGCGCGTCAGCGGCAGGGGAAACATATCAAGTAAAGTGGCATCCACCGGATCCGTCTGCTCTGACAAGACCGGGCGCAATTTGCCAAAATCTTCGTCAATCAAACAATCCAGAGAACGGTTCGGAATAAGGAGTAAATGATCATCTGTCTCAGCCATGGCATATATAGTTTCACGGAACAACAATTGGCGCAAGGCGACAGACAAGCGCACAATGTGCAGTTCATTGAAAACCAACAGGTGTACACAAAATAGTACACCCACCCCGTCGACCTCCATCGACAGATACAAAAACACCCGACAAGATCGCCGGGTGCCATCATTGTTCAGATGGTGAACCGTTGCCCACCAGAATCACTTGCGCGACGAGAGATCCAACCCGCTCAAGTCACTGCAAGAATGGAGGTCTTTTCGAAACGATCCAGAATGCGCTGATTGAAGGCATCAACCTGATCCTTCTCCACAAGAGCCACCACAGAGCCGCCCCAACCACCGCCGGTCTGCCGCGCACCAAGCGAACCGAAAGAAAGAGCCGCTTCCACAATTGCATCGGTCTCATCAACCGTGATCTGGTAATCATCTTTCTGGGAGAGGTGGCTTGCCACCATCAGCTTGCCAAAGAAAGCCATATCGTGATTGCGCAACGCCACAACGCCATCCAGCACATGCTTGTTATCATTGATAATATGCCGCGCCCTGCGGTTGAGGGGCTCTGAAATCCCGTTGATGCGGTCCAGATCACCAACGCCGAGATCGCTGAGCATTTCCACATTGAGCGCCTTGCACGCCGCCTGACATTCCGCCACGCGGGTTGCATATCCGTCTTCCCCGCCATCAACCAGCTGATGGCTGACGCCGGATGCAATGATGACGAAGGCAAAGTCCGGCGATGTTTCCACCAGCTCATAATCAAGCGTGCGGGTATTGAGGAACATCGCCACACCCGGATCACCGACGGAAGAGGCGAACTGGTCCATGATGCCACATGGCATGCCGACAAACTCATTCTCCACCGCCCGCGCCTTGACGGCCACATCGACAGAACTCATGGTGCGCCCAAAGAGCGCAAGGGCTGCCTTGATCGACACCACCTCAAGTGCGGCCGAGCTGGAAAGCCCTGCGCCCATGGGAAGGGTGGTTTCAAGCGCGACACGCAGCCCCGTTGCGGCCACATCCTCATAGGCCACAGCCTTCAGGCACCCCAACAGATAGTCAGACCAGCGCCCTTCGCGGCCATCCTCTATGGTCCGCACCTCGGTTTGATCGAACGTATCCGAATAGGCCTCGATCAAACCGGGTTTGTCACCCTTGCCAAGAGCGATGGACACACCCAGACCACGCAAGGCCATGGGCAATACAAAACCACCATTATAATCGGTATGTTCCCCAAGCAGATTGACCCGACCGGGCGAATAGGCCACCACGCCGGGCGCTTGTCCGAAATGCTTTTCAAACGCCGCCTTGACCGATGCCGTCTCTTTTTCTTCCGTCATGCATCCCCCCTACTTTACTGACTTATAATGAATATCGGACAAGGACCGCAAACGCTCCGCCGCACTTTCAGCGGTCAAATCGCGCTGGGCTTCGGCAAGCATTTCATAGCCAACCATAAATTTGCGCACTGTGGCCGAACGCAGCAGTGGCGGATAGAAATGCGCATGCAATTGCCAGTGATCGAACGTACCCTGTCGCGTCGGCGCCCCATGCCACCCCATCGTATAGGGGAATTCGGTCTCAAACAGATTGTCATATCTGGTGCATAGACCCTTGAGCGCATCGGCCAAGCTGTTCCGTTCCGAGTCTGTCAGATCCGGCAGGCGCAATATGTGGCGCTTTGGCATGAGCAACGTCTCGAAAGGCCATGTCGCCCACCAGGGCACCACGGCGATCCAGTCATCATTCTCGACAACCACCCGCTCGCCTTTGCACGCCTCATCCGCCGCATAGCGGACCAGAAGAACCTCACCATTCTCGGCCAGAAACCGCGCTTGATTGCTGTCCTCGACGGCAACTTCGTTGGGCAGGAAATCCGAGGCCCAGATCTGGCCATGAGGATGGGGCTGCGAACAGCCCATAACGGCACCCTTATTTTCAAAAACGGCGACCCAGTCATACTGCGCCCCCAGATCAACGATCTGGTCGGCCCATGTATCCACCACCTTGCGGATGTCGGCGACTTCAAGCTCGGGCAAGGTAAGATCATGCCGCTCGGAAAAGCACATCACGCGCGCCGTGCCACGCACAGTTTCCGCGCGAAACAGCGGATCGCCTGAGGTTCCTCCCGCTGGCGTATCTTCCAGCAAAGCAGGAAAGTCGTTTGGAAAGACGAACGGCCCCTTATAATCGGGATTCACCGCTCCCGAGTTCCGCTCATTGCCCGCGCAGAGGTAGCAATTGGGGTCGTGTCGCAGCTTCTCCACGATCACGACCTTTTCCTGCTGCCCCTGCCAAGGGCGTTTGTTGCGATGAGGTGAAACAAGCACCCACTCTCCCTTGAGCGGGTTATATCGGCGATGCGGAGCATCTGTGGGCACAGTTTCTTCAGCCATCAAGGGCCTCCTCACTATTTGCCGGCAAAGGGACCATATTTGGGCTCATGGTGCCAACGCCAGGCCGTTTCAATGATTGTTTCGAGCGCGTCAAATTTCGGCTTCCAGCCCAGCTCGGTTTTGGCGCGTGTGCTGTCGGCCACCAAGGTCGCAGAATCCCCGGCTCTGCGCGGCGCCATGTCATAAGGAATGGGGCGATTGGTCAGCCGCTTGGCGGTCTGGATGACCTCAAGGTTTGTAAAGCCGTTGCCGTTGCCAAGATTGAAGCGATGGGCACCCTCATGGGTATCCATATAATCGAGCGCCAACAGATGGGCCGAGGCAAGATCAAGCACATGGATATAGTCTCGGATGCAGGTCCCGTCTCGGGTTTCATAATCGCTGCCAAAGACAGAAAGCTTCTCGCGAATACCAAGTGCTGTAAGCAGAACCAGCGGCACCAGATGCGTTTCCGGACTATGCGCTTCTCCGATCAAGCCATTGGGATGCGCACCAGCAGCATTGAAATAGCGCAAGGCAACCGAGCGAACACCGTAAGCGGTCGCCATATCGGAGAGCACCTGCTCAACCATGCGCTTGGACCAGCCATAAGGGTTGATCGGACCCAGCGGGTGGGTTTCGTCGATCAAGTCACGCTGCGGATTGCCAAACACGGCAGCAGTAGAGGAAAAGACAATGCGATCGACACCCGCCTTGCGCATGGCGTCGAGCAGATTGAGCGTACCAGTAACGTTGTTGCGGTAGTAAAGATCAGGCATTTCGACCGATTCCCCCACGGCAATCAGTGCTGCAAAATGGATAACAGCATCCACCTTATGCTTTTTGAAAACAGCATCGAGATCCTGAGGGTTCAGAAGATCACCGCGCTCCAAAGGAACGCCAGGAATAGCCTCGACATGACCTGAGGACAAATTATCAAAAACAACGACATCATGCCCGGCTTCCAGCAAAAGCTGAACCATATGGGAGCCAATATAACCTGCTCCACCGCACACCAAAATATTACGCTTCATATTTTTACTCCCCGCAGCAAACAACCGCATCGGCTGCATAGCAATTCAATGGAATTTAACACTGAGGGTTAAATCACATTTTCGGCAGTTACTGAAGTGTAGCCGAAAAATTGACACAGGTAAATATTTACTAGATAATTATCTTCAGCAAAGTTCAATCACAAATGGATGCTTGATCCATCCTTCCAATGAGAGCCATAGTGTGTTTGAAAGTTGCTATTGCAATGACACTGAGGAGCCAAGGCATGGCAACCATCAAGGATATCGCTAAACGGGTGGGTGTATCGCCAACGACAGTTTCTCGCGTCCTCAATTATGACACCAGCCTTTCGGTCTCAGAAGAAAAGCGACGCCAGATCATCGAGACGGCGCAAGATCTCGACTATGCCACACCGCGCATGCGGGCAAAGAAGAAGCAGATGAGCGGAACTGCCAACAGCGCACGGGTCACACTGCTCCATACCCTTGATGCCACAGAAGAACTGGCTGATCCCTATTTCATCACCATCCGCCACAGCATCGAAAAGCATCTCTCACAAGCTGATCTCAAAATTGATCACCGCAGCAACCAGCTTGACGATCTGCCCAAAGGCTTCCCAAAGAAAAGCGATGCCATTCTGGTGGTCGGTCCCCACGGACACAACACAATCGATCATCTGGCGGAAACGGGCGTTCCGCTTGTCTGCGTCGATTTTCCGCCAGACAGGGCAGATGTCGATTGCGTATTCCCGGATCTGGAACAGGCCACCGCCAATCTGCTCGACGCACTGTGGCAAAAAGGCTTTCGCAAATATGGCTTCATTGGTGCTCTCTCTGGCGAAGAGAACCCGCGCCGCCCCTATCCGGATTTGCGCAGCCGCACCTTTATGGAGTGGTTCAAGGCACGCGGGTTGGAAGCTCCGGCGAATGTGCGCTTTGAACGCCTCACCCCGATGAGCGGCTTCGAACTCGCGCGCCAATTGCTAGACACTGAAGACCGCCCGGAAATCATCATCGCAGCCAACGATACCATGGCCATTGGCGCTCTTCAGGCCGCCAGCAGCCTTAACCTGCATGTGCCCAACGATGTGCGCATCGTCGGGTTCAACGACATCCCCGCCGCCGGACTTATTTCTCCAGGCCTAACGACCGTTGCCATTCCCGCAGAAGACATCGGAAAGGCAGCTGTTGACCTTTTGCTTGAGCGCCTTTCAGGCCGCAGCTTTTCCAAGAAGATCATTCTGGGCACAAAGATCCGCTGGCGCGAAAGCTGCTGATCCGACACGGCCTGTCTCTTGCGCATAAAAAAGCAGGAGCAAACCGAAGCCTGCCCCTGCCCTTGAAATCGAAATATATTAGCGCGCCTTAGCTTTTTTCAGGCACTGCCGTAATCTCGGTAGCGCCACCATGTTCACCAGACCATTTCAGAGGCTCATTCAGGAAGCTCTCAACACTGTCCAGTGTCTTGGTGTCGAAATAATTCTGCTTCTTGGCGACCGCCAGAACGTCGTGCCAAGTGGCCAGATAATGCAGATTGAGATCGATTTTCTTCATATTTTCCAGCGCTTCGGGGAAGATGTCGTAATAGAAGAGAACGATCGTGTCGTGCACCTCGGCCTCGGCCTTACGCATGGCTTCCACAAAGTTGATCTTGCTGCCGCCATCCGTGGTCAGATCTTCCACCAAAAGAGCGCGCTTGCCAGCAATCGGAGCGCCTTCGATCTGTGCGTCGCGACCATATCCTTTTGGTTTCTTGCGCACATAGTTCATTGGCAGAGCCAGCTTGTCCGCAATCCATGCAGCGAAAGGGATACCGGCCGTTTCACCACCAACAACCGCATCAATCTTCTCAAAGCCGATATCGCGCATAATCGTCGCGGCGCAAAATTCCATCAGCGCATTGCGAATGCGCGGGTAGGAGATCAGCTTGCGGCAATCGATATAGGTGGCGCTCGCCAAACCGGACGCCAGCATGAAGGGCTCTTCGGGACGGAAGTGCACCGCATTGACCTCCAGCAACATCTGTGCGGTCAACTCGGCCATTAGCGCGCGATCAGGAAAAGAAGAAGTAATCATCAGGGCATCCTTTGGAAGGTGCGAGCCGAATAAACGGCTCAAGCGTTAGCGGTTTCGTATCGCCAGAACAACGGGAAACCGGGATCAAAAACAACGACTTCATCACCATCAACGGTGATCTTGTCTTCCAGAACCAGCGGCGCATCGGTCTTGAACAGGCGAATGCGCTCTTCGTTGGCCGGAAGACCGTAGAAGGCAGGACCATTAAGAGACATGAAGGCTTCAAGCTTATCCAGCGCGCCTTCTTGCTCAAACACATGGGCCAGACAGTTGATCGTATTGGGGGCATTGAACACACCGGCACAGCCGCAGGCGCATTCCTTGGCAGACTTGGAATGCGGTGCTGAGTCCGTTCCAAGGAAGAAGCGGCCATCACCGGATGTGGCTGCTGCGCGCAGGGCAAGACGATGCTTCTCGCGCTTGGCAACCGGCAGGCAGTAATAATGCGGCTTGATGCCGCCGACCAGAATAGCGTTGCGGTTGATGATCAAATGATGAGTCGTGATGGTCGCAGCGGTTTTATCCCCTGCGCTCTTGACGAAATTCACCCCATCTTCTGTGGTCACATGCTCCATGACAATGCGCAAGGAAGGAAACCGTTCGCGGATCGGCGTCAGCACGCGGTCAATGAAAACGGCCTCACGGTCGAAAATATCGACATCGGCGTCAGTCACTTCCCCATGCACCAGAAGCGGCACTCCAATCTCTGCCATTTTCTCAAGCACCGGATAAACAGCCTCGATATTGCGCACGCCGCTATCAGAATTGGTCGTTGCGCCCGCAGGATAAAGCTTCAGCGCCTTGATAAGCCCGGATTTTACCCCCAGCTCGACATCGGCGGGATCAGTGCACTCTGTCAGATATAGCGTCATCAGCGGCTCGAAGTGATGGTCTGCCGGAAGAGCTGCCTGAATACGGGCTAGATACGCCTCTGCATCAGAGGTCTTGATAACAGGGGGCACCAGATTGGGCATAATGATCGCCCGCCCGAAATGTGCACTGGTATGAAGCAAAACCGCCTTGAGCATTTCACCATCGCGCAAATGCAAATGCCAGTCATCGGGACGGCGAACAATAAAATCGGCTTGATTATCGGCTAGGCTCATGGGGCATCTCCTAAAGGCATCTCGCGGGGACATCGCTCCGCTAATGCAAATTGCGCTATCTTTAACAGCATTTTACCGGAAATGCCTAGCCCTTCGTTTGATCTGTGGAAGTCTGACCAGCTTTCCCCTGCCAATACCCACCCAGAATAGAAAAAGCCCGGACAGCAAGCTGCCCGGGCCTAGTCTAGTCCACTTTGCGTGGAGATGCGCTTTAGCTCTTGGCCAGATCTCCGGCAAAGGCGCCGACGCGCTTATAATCTTCATAGATTGCGTTATAGAGCTTATGCATTTCGGGATTCGGCTCGAAGCTTTTCTCGATCGGGCTCAGCATCGCATCCTTGGCTTTATAGATATCCTCATAGGCCCCGGCGGCAGTCGCTGCAAAAATGGCAGCCCCCCGTGCGCAGGCCTGATCAGACAGAGCCACATCCACCTTGCGGTTCATCACATCGGCGCAAACCTGAGAGATGAAGTCAGACTTGCGGGCAATACCGCCAATGGCAACAATGCTGTTGACCTTGACACCCTGCTCTTCAAAGCGCTCCACGATTGCGCGCGATCCATAAGCCGTTGCTTCAATCAGGGCACGATAGATGGACGGCGCCGTCGATCCAAGATGCAGCCCGGCAATGATGGACTTCACTGTCTGGTCAGCATCAGGCGTACGACGTCCATTGAGCCAGTCCAAGGCGCGCTCACCATAACCACCCGGCGGCAACTCGGCAGCTTCCTTTTCAAGCTCTGGCAACAGAGAACCAGCCTTACCACGCCCATTCCGGCCCCACTGCAGCAAACGCTCGAACCATGCAAAAACATCACCGAAGGAAGACTGGCCGGCTTCAAAACCAACCAGATCAGGCAGAACGCTCCCCGGAACCTGACCGCAAATACCGCTGACCAACGTGTCGCTCACCTCTTCAGGCGGCGCAACAAGGATGTCGCAAGTGGAGGTACCCATGGCACGAACCAGAGAATATGGCTCGATACCGGCCCCAACAGCGCCCATATGACAATCAAAGGCTCCAACCGCAATCGGAATACCGGCCTTGAGGCCAAAGCGCCCGGCCCAGTCTGAAGACAGATTGCCAGCGACCTGATCGCTGGTCTTGGTTTCCCCGAACAGCGGCGTGGTCAGATTGCCCAGCAGCGGATCAAGCGCCTGTAGCCATTCCCGGCTCGGCAAGCCGCCAAATTCCGGATGCCACAAAGCCTTGTGTCCGGCTGCGCAACGAGAGCGCACGATCTTGGACGCATCGGTCACACCAGCCAGCACAGCAGGAATCCAGTCGCACAGCTCAACCCAGTTGGCAGCGGCCCGGAAAACGGTTGGATTACGACGACCGACATTCAGGATCTTGGCCCAGTACCATTCCGAAGAATAAATGCCGCCGACATATTTTGTATAATCAGGAAACTGGCCCGAATGGCACAGATCATTGATCTCCTGCGCTTCGGCAACAGAGGTGTGGTCCTTCCAGAGAATGCACATGGCATCCGGATCAGACGAGAAACCATCCTTGAGCGCCAACGCGGTGCCGTCGGCCGTGACAGGCATGGGAGACGACCCGGTGGTGTCTACGCCAATACCGATAATGTCTGGATGCGCTTCGAGCCCGGCGATCGCTTCGCGCACGGCTGAGCCCATCGCTTCGAGATAGTCTGACGGATGCTGGCGAAACTGCTGACGCGCCGCATCACAGAATTTCCCCTCGGCCCAGCGGGGATAGTTCGCAACTGCCGAGGAAAGCTCCTCCCCGTCTGCTACCCGGACAACAACGGCCCGCACACTATCCGATCCGAAGTCGAGACCGAGAGCACAGCTGTCATTGGTTGAACTCATTCGATATTCCTCCCTACCGTTGAAACGCCAACAGGTTTTCTTTCGCCGCTTCTATGGATAATTCTCCTCAAACTCATCCATAACGCGGCTTTCAATTTCGATAGACTTAGTTTACAATATGGACGATCCTGATATTCCACAATGCAGCATCAGGCTAGAGACATGGACGATCATTCTTATTTCGATCCTGCCCAAGATCCGCAGGTACAGAGAATCTTTAACAAGCTTTCCTATCGCAGTTCACCCAAGAACTACGACAAGGAAGTGGCTGCTCTTTTTCCGGGATTCGAGTTTGGAATCCGGCTTGTCGCCGGCATCACACCCATCGAAAAAGGCGGACCACTCGATTTCCATATCGACCGTCCCAACGGCATGCATGGATGGATCATCAACCTGACCGTGGATGGCCAGGGGAAGCTCTTCGATGGCAAGAATACAACGATTGTGAAGCCAGGAGACCTCGTCCTCTTCCCACCTGATGCCCAACATTTCTATGGCCGCGACCCAGATGCCGACAAATGGTGGCACCGCTGGATCTATTTCCAGCCGCGCGCTTTCTGGAAGCCGTGGTTGCAATGGGATGAAGAGGTCAACGGCGTCTATATCATGCGCCACCGGGAAGAAAGCCGCTTTAGCGAGTTGTTCCGTCTGTTTGTGGAAGTGGAAAAATGGGCAGGGCTTTCCGACAGTCTTTCTGCTGACCTTGCCTTCAACCGACTGGAACATATCCTGCTATTTTGCGCAAGAATGAACAGAGCGGAGAAGAAGTCCAATATCGAAATAGACGAGCGCGTTCTGGCCGCCTGCACGCTGATTTCCAACAATCTGGACAAGCCCCTTTCAGTCAACGAAATCGCCAGCCACGTCTGCCTGTCTCCCTCACGCCTTTCCCACCTGTTCCGGAAATATATCGGCACCGGCATCGTACAATGGCGTGATGGCCAACGCATTCAATATGCCATGCAGGTGCTGCGCGTTTCCAACGTCCCCATCAAGGCGCTTTCACAGATGGTTGGTTATGAAGATCCTCTTTATTTCTCACGCGTCTTTCGTCGCCATACCAACATGAGTCCGCGCACATTCAGAGAGCGCAGCCTCTCCATGATTGTCCGCTCCGAAGGCGAGCAGATTGATAACGCATTGGATAAAGCCACGGCCGTCTTTGCGGCCGAAGTCCCATTGCCCAAGCCTGCAGGGCAATAATTACGCCCTTTTGTCACGACTTCCTTTTGGGGCAAAAGACTGCCCAATCAGAGAAATACAAAAGCCCGACCAATCACTTGGCCGGGCTTGTTGTTTAAGCACAGAACGCGCGTGATTAAACGCGGATCCCTTTGGCAAGATGCCAATAGATTTCATTCGTCCGTAAAGACTGCTTGAAATCGGAGATCTTGGTGTCGTCATCAATCAGGGCCAGCTCGATGCCGGCAATGGTTGCGAAATCTTCGAGCATCTCGGCAGTCACATCATAGCTGTAAGCGGTGTGATGGGCGCCACCAGCCAAAATCCAGGCTTCACAAGCAGTTTTAAAGTCAGGCTTGCACTGCCACACGGCACGCGCCACAGGCAGCTTTGGCAGGTCCGGGTGTTCTACCGAGGTAACCTCATTTGCAATCAGACGGAAGCGGTTGCCCATGTCGATCAGACAGACATTCACTGCATTGCCCTTGACCGCATCGAAGACCATGCGCACAGGATCCGGCTTGCCGCCAATCCCAAGCTCATGAATTTCAAGGCGTGGTTTGCTCTGTGCAATTGTCGGGCAGACCTCGAGCATATGCGCCCCAAGTACCAGCTCATCGCCCGGCTTGGAAACATCATAGGTGTAGTCTTCCATGAAGGAGCAAGCACCACTTTTGCCATACCCCATGACCTTCATTGCGCGCACAAGCGCAGGGGTCTTCCAGTCGCCTTCACCAGCAAAGCCGAAGCCTTGTTCCATCATGCGCTGAGGCGCAAGACCGGGCAGCTGATTAAGGCCGTGCAAATCTTCAAATGTATGGGTAAAGCCCTTGTAATTTCCCTCTTTCAGGAAGTGGAATATGGCCAGTTCCTGCCTTGCTGCATCGAGCAGAGATGCCCGTTTTGCACCACCAGCTTGCAGTTCAGGAACAAGCTCATAGGTCTTGTCATATTCAGCAACCAGCGCTTCTACATCCGCATCGGAGAAATCTGCCATTTTGGCAACCAGATCACCAACCGGCCAGTAGTCCACTTTGAAGCCGAAGGCCATCTCTGCGGACACCTTGTCGCCATCGGTCACGGCAACATTGCGCATATTGTCGCCAAAGCGGCAAACACCAGAGCCCTGCCAATCATCCCAGGCGCGCGCAGCGCGCATCCAGCTGTCAATCCGGTCCTGAACCGCAGGATCACTCCAGTGACCAACGACCACCTTGCGACCAATACGCATGCGCGTATGCAAGAAACCCGCTTCCCGGTCGCCATGGGCAGACTGGTGCAGGTTCATGTAATCCATGTCGATGGTATCCCAAGGCAGCGCAGCATTGAGCTGCGTATGCAGATGCAGCATTGGCTTGGTCAGAGCGTTAAGGCCGCGAATCCACATTTTGGAAGGCGAAAAAGTATGCATCCACAAGATGATACCGCCACATTCAGGATCAGCCGACGCCCGACGGCACACATCCGCAATTTCCTCCCCGGTGGTCGCCACGGTCGCAAATTCAAGCGGCAGAACCAGACGCCCGTCCTTGGACAGCCCCTCAACAACCTTACGGGCACCATCGGCCACTTCGGCCAATGTTTCCGGACCATAAAGATGCTGCGAGCCACACACAAACCAGAATTTCAAAGGTTTCAAACCAAACATTTCCATGCCCTTTCAATTTTCGACCGGCGTCAGTTGCGCGATGGTCTGGATATGTTTGCGCGAAGGATGCAAAGCCTTAATCCCTCCCCTTTGCGCAAAAAAGCGGTTCCGAGATGCTCAAGCATTTCCCCCCTCGGAACCGCAAGACGGTACCTATTTCTGCCCATACCAGGCGTTCTTGCCATGTTTGCGCTCATAGTGATAATCGAGCACATATTGCTCCAGAGGCGGTATGGGATTGGTAATCGTTGCAGTGATTGTTGCCATATGGGCAACCTCTTCGAGCACAACAGCATTGTGCACGGCATCATCGGCATTCTTGCCCCAGGCAAAAGGTCCATGACCGGCCACCAGAACCATTGGAACGGCAGCGGGATCTAGCCCTTCAAAGCGTTCGACAATAGCCTCGCCGGTCGTTGTTTCGTAATCGCGATTGACCTGTTCTTCAGTGAGAGGCTTCGTGCAAGGCACTGGACCTGCACAATAATCGGCCTGCGTCGTACCCAAGCACGGAATTTCTCGGCGCGCCTGAGCCCAGGCGACAGCATGACGGGAATGGGTATGCACAACACCGCCAATCTGCGGGAAGGCCTTGTAAAGCGTGGTATGGGTTTTGGTGTCAGAAGACGGCTTCTTGCTGCCCCAGACGACATTATTGTCGAGATCGACCACCACCATGTCGTCAGCGGTCATCGTTTCGTAAGGGACGCCCGAAGGCTTGATGACAACCAGCCCTTTCTCCCGATCAATCGCACTGACATTGCCCCATGTGTAAATCACGACACCACGGTCATTCAGTTCGATATTCGCGCGAAAAACGTCTTCCCTCAGTTCTTTCAGCATTTGAATGTCCTCCTCAAACCGCCCATTCGCAAAGTGGCTTCAAACGAGCCAGGGCTTTATTCTCAAGACGTCGAAGCAACCGAAGCTCCATGGCGACACATCTCAGGCCGCACCCCTTGATCGATACACCTTGAAAATATGGACAGATCCCCGCCAGGCGGTTAGAGGTTATAAGGTTATACTTATGGATTATCTTGCTATCCGCATCAGTGAGGTAATCGCTATAGAACAAGCATTTTTCGACTGCATACCGGACTTGGCCAAAATGCTTGCGAAAAGGGCCAGCCCAGAAACGTCGCATAGAGGATCCGGGCAACTATCCCGAATGGTTAGATATTCGGGAAAAGAGGTGGGCTGCAGATCAGCCCACCCATTGGTTCACAACAAGACTTAACCAGCCTTTTTCTTGTTGTAGACGTCGAAGATAACGGCGGCGAGCAGAACAACACCCTTAATAACCTGCTGCCAATCGATGCCGATGGACAGAATGGACATGCCGTTGTTCATCACACCCATCAGGAAGGCGCCGATGATGGCGCCAGTAACCGTACCGACACCACCCGTCGTGGATGCACCACCGATGAAGACAGCCGCGATAACGTCAAGCTCATAGCCATACCCGGCCTTGGGGGTTGCCGTGTTGAGGCGTGCGGCAAACACCATGCCAGCAAAGGCGGCCAGAAGCCCCATGTTGGCGAAGGTCAGGAAAGTAAGTCTTTCGGTATTCACACCGGAGAGCTTGGCAGCTTTCACGTTGCCACCCAGAGCATAGATCCGACGACCAACCGTAGAGGACGAGGTCAGGAAGCCATAAGCAGCAACCAGCACAGCGATAACGATCAGAACGTTTGGATAGCCTCTGTAGCCAGCCATGACGTAGGAGAGATAGTTGATGGCGAAGACGATAAGAAGATTCTTCAGCACAAAGAAGGCAAATGGCTCTTCCAGGTTACCGAACTTGGCGCGTTCCTTACGATCTTTCCAAGCGGAATAAATCAGGAAGATACTCAGGATGATCCCGAGAACAACCGTCAGCATGTGCGGACGACCAACACCGAACAGGTCAGGAATGAAGCCAGAGCTCAGTTTCTGAAAGCCGGTCGGGAACGGGCCGATGGACTGACCATTGAGCAACGCCAGCGTGAGGCCACGGAAGCTAAGCATGCCAGCCAATGTCACGATGAAGGCCGGGATCTTGTAATAAGCCACCCAGAAGCCCTGCAGCGCGCCAATCGCGGTACCAACAATCAGGCACACGATGATCGTGACCACATAATTGATCTCGTAATTGACGATCATCACGGCAGCGAGAGCACCAATAAAGCCCATGACCGAGCCGACCGACAGGTCGATATGGCCAGCCACAATGATGAGCAACATACCAATCGCCATGATGACGATGTAGCTGTTCTGGAGAATGAGGTTGGTCAGGTTGAGCGGCTTCATGAGAATACCGTTGGTAACAACCTGGAAGAAGATCATAACAGCGATCAGGGCAATCAAAAGGCCGTATTCGCGTACGTTTGACTTCAGATAACTGGCGACGCTGACAGTTGCACCTGCGTCAGAGTTTGCCGGAGACGGGTTTTCCACCTGTGACATTGTTTCAGCCTTTGTCCTTGATGATCATCCGCATGATTTTTTCTTGCGAAGCTTCCTTCGTGGGCATTTCGCCTACCATTCTGCCCTCGTTCATGACGTAGATCCTGTCTGTCATGCCAAGCAGTTCTGGCAATTCCGAAGAAATGAAAATGATACCCTTGCCCTCATGAGCGAGCTGGTTGATGATCGAATAAATTTCGTATTTCGCGTTTACGTCGATACCGCGTGTCGGCTCATCCAGAATGAGCACATCCGGGTTGGCAAACAGCCATTTACTCAAAACGACCTTCTGCTGGTTTCCGCCAGACAAGTTGACCACCTGCTGCATCAAACTGGAGCATTTGGTGTTCAGCTTCTTCTTATATTCAAGGCCAACGCGGGTTTCCGCATTGTCATCGATGACGATGCCCTTGGATACACCTTCCAGATTGGAGAGAGTCGTGTTGACTTTGATGCTGTTCTCAAGAACCAGACCATATTCCTTGCGGTCCTCGGTCACATAAGCCAAACCGTTCGCAACAGCCTTGTTGATCGTACTGACGTCGATCGGTTCGCCACGCAACTCGACTTGCCCTGAAATTTTCTGGCCATAGGCACGACCAAAAAGGCTCATCGCAAGTTCCGTTCGCCCAGCGCCCATCAAGCCGGAAATACCAACGATCTCGCCTGCACGGACATTGAAATTGACGTCACGGATCAAGTGACGGTCGGCATGCACCTGATGATAGACATTCCAGCCCTTCACCTCGAGCAGCATGTCGCCGATTTCCGGAGTCCGCTGGGGGAAGCGGTTGGTCAGCTCACGCCCGACCATATCCTTGATGATTTTATTTTCCATTTCCTCGGATTTGTCACAGTCCAGCGTGCTGACGGTCTGTCCGTCGCGCAGCACAGTGATCTTGTCCGCGACCTTCACAACCTCATTGAGCTTGTGAGAAATCAGGATTGAGGAAATGCCTTTGCTTTTGAATTCGAGCAGAAGCTGCAACAGCGCTTCACTATCCCGCTCGTTCAGAGAAGATGTTGGCTCGTCGAGAATAAGCAGCTTCACTTCCTTGGAAAGAGCCTTGGCGATCTCGACCAGCTGTTGCTGTCCCGTTCCCAGGTTTGTTACCAGCGTACCGGTTGGTTTATCCAGCCCGACAATCTTGAGCAGCATTTCTGCTTCGGAGTGCGCCACAGGCCAGTTGATGACCCCTTTGGTGGCTCGCTCATTGCCCAGGAAGATATTCTCGGCGATTGACAGAAGAGGAACCAGAGCCAGTTCCTGGTGAATGATGATAATGCCCTTTTCTTCACTGTCGGAAATCGTGGCAAATTGCTGGGTTTCCCCGTTATAGACGATATCCCCTTCATATGTACCGTAAGGATACACACCAGAGAGAACCTTCATCAGGGTTGACTTTCCCGCGCCATTCTCACCGACCAAGGCATGAATTTCACCTTCGCCGACCGTCAGGTTCACATCACTCAAGGCCTTTACACCCGGAAAGGTCTTGGTGATTCCTCGCATTTCTAAGATGGTGTTCATGTCAGCCTCAAGCAAACAGTCTCTTTATTGTTCTTGAAGAACGGATGGAGGGAGCGGCACTTTCCACTTCCCTCCCCCGGGAGGACCCTTACTTGATCTGATCCATGGTGTAGTAACCGCTGTCGATCACGATTTTTTCCCAGTTGGAAGAATCGACAGGAACTGGTTTCAGAAGGTAGGAAGGAACCACTTTGACGCCGTTGTCATAGGTTTCGGTGTCATTGATTTCTGGTTCGCCACCTTCGAGCAGAGCATTCACCATGCCGACAGTCACGCGAGCCAGCTCACGGGTGTCTTTAAAGATGGTGGAATACTGTTCGCCAGCCAAAATGGATTTGATTGACTGAACTTCTGCGTCCTGACCGGTTACGATCGGCATTTTCATGTCGCCAGAGCCGTAGCCAACGCCTTTGAGCGAGGACAGGATACCAATGGACAGACCATCATACGGAGCCAATACGCCGTGAACGGTTTTGTCAGTGTAGAAGGCGGAAAGCAGGTTATCCATGCGAGCCTGTGCAACAGCACCGTCCCAACGCAGAGTACCAACCTTGTCCATGCCGAACTGTTCGGAAGGAACAGCAATGCTGCCATCGTCGATCAGTGGCTGCAGCACAGACATTGCGCCGTCATAGAAGAAGTAAGCATTGTTGTCGTCCGGAGACCCACCAAAGAGCTCTACGTTCCAAGGTTTTGCATCCGGGAAGCGTTCTTTAAGACCTTTCACCAGGCTGGAAGCCTGCTGCACGCCAACCTGGAAGTTATCGAAGGTTGCGTAATAGTCAACGTTGCCAGAGTCACGGATCAGGCGGTCATAAGCGATCACTTTGATGCCGGAGTCAGCTGCCAGCTCAAGAGCGCCCGACAGGGTCGTACCATCGATAGAGGCGATAACGAGAACGTTGACGCCCTTCAGAATCATGGTTTCGATCTGACGCAGCTGGTTGGCGATGTCGTCTTCTGCATATTGCAGGTCCGTCTCATAGCCAGCATCTTCAAATTGCTGTTTCATGCTGTTGCCGTCAGTAATCCAGCGTGCGGATGACTGCGTAGGCATAGCGATACCAACAAATCCCTTATCTGCAGCCACAGATGGGGAAGAGGCGAATGAAGCGCCCAGAGCCAACGCCATGGCCCCCATCGTCACTGTGTTGAAGAGTTTTCCAAGTCCAAGCATGTTGTCCTCCCTTGCTTGAAAACACGTAAGGTGCAAATCCGCGCCACACGGCGTGAGGCGCAAATCGAGCGGATCGAGGGAAGCAAAGCGTATACGGATAGTACTGGGAAAAGCAGCCTAGGGTTGTTTAAGCAAATTTGGGGCATAAAAACCCGCATCCAGCACAAGCGCGCCAGATCACCTCCCAATTCAGGCACCATTCCGGCAACCTAAAATCCTTCAATCCTCCGAGAGGTATATTTCAATGAAAAGACAACTTTGGAAAGGAGGCATTTGGTCAAAAATATGGACGATTTAGCTTTTTTCTCTCACAATTGGCCCGTAGCATCATTTTACAATGTTTCAGCCTTGCCCTCATCATAAAGTCAAGCAGCCTATAGTATAATTGTAGAGAGAATGACTAAGGGGAAGAAATTCAGATAAAATCAAAAAATATCAGAAAAATCGTGAATTTCTCAAATTAATCCAACCATAAGACTAGAATCCAAGCATCCAAAGGACGATATAACCATCACTATAATTTTGAATAAAGGAGACAATATCAGATCATCACTCTATTATGACCAATATAATCATAACAGAACATCATATTACTCGTGGCAGAAACATCGCTTTTTGTGTCACCAAGAGAGTCAAAATGCCGTTTGGCGATAAGAAAGCCCGCCCAATATATGCACAAAAATGGCGCACATAGCAGGCATGCACAATAGATAGCCCTAACAATCAGATCGATTTTTTCGTAACATGAATTAAATATCGAGACAAGTTGCAGACCCGGCGATGTTACAAAATGCAACAAAAAAGCCACCCGGAATAATTGCATCCGAGTGGCTAAAATGAATTTGCTGAAATGTGAGAGGCTACTAGGCCTGACCAAGCTTGCTTGCAGCTTTAGCACGCTCAGCAATGGCATCCCAGTTCTTGGCATTGACATCGGCCAGAGGCGCAATCCAGGTACCGCCCACAGCGAAGCAGTTTTTCTGAGCGAGATATTCTTCAGCATTTTCAGGCTTCACACCACCGGTTGGGCAGAAGCTGATATCGGCCACAGGACCGGAAACAGCCTTGATCATGCCAACGCCACCAACGATGCTGGCAGGGAACATTTTCAGTTCCTTGAAGCCCGCTTCACGCAGCGTCATCATTTCGCTGACGGTGCCGGAGCCAGGCAGGAATGGCCAGTCAGTTGCCTTGAGAGCCTTGAGCAGGGTTTCTGACGTACCTGGAGACACACCAAAATGCGCACCAGCATCGATGGAAGCCTTAAGCTGCTCTTCAGACAGAATGGAGCCAACACCAACGACGCAATCCTTCACTTCTTTGACGACTGCCTTGATGGCATCAAGAGCTGCCGGCGTGCGCAGGGTCACTTCAACGGCAGGCAGGCCATTGTCGACAAGGCAACGGGCCAGAGGAACAGCGTCCTCGACATTCTCGATGACAACAACAGGGATGACTTTGGCACCTTTACAGATGCTGGAAACCAGATCACGCATGATCGATCCTTTACTTAACGCGGGTCCAAACTGATTTATCGATGATGGCGCCCGGGTGCATAATGACCTGCCCCGCAACACCGTGAGCCGTTTTTGCGGCTTCTTCTTGAGATCCACCCAGAGCACGCTGGCCCAGATACCCCGCGGCAAAGGAATCCCCTGCGCCCGTTGTATCCTTCGGCTTCAGCTTTGCAGCTGGTGGAACATTCTTAACCTCGTCACCGGTGAACAGAAGGCAGCTCGAAGCGCCTTCCTTGACCACCACTTCACCAGCGCCGTAGCCCTTCCACTGCTTGGCAATGTCCAGACCGTCAGCTTCGCCCCAAAGTGCGACATGATCGTCAGCCGTCACCAGAGCGAAATCGCTAACCGATGCAGCGCGCTCGAAAGCGGCGCAACATACAGCCGAATCCGGCCACAGTTTCGGGCGATAGTTGGGGTCAAAGCCCACTTTGACCTTATCTTTGACCTTGCTGATCGCATCGAACAGAGCGGACCGCTGCGCTTCATCAAGAATGGCCAGAGTGATACCAGAGAAATAGATGACATCAAACTGCTCCAGCAGTGCTGCAATCTTGTCGACAGACCAACCGGCAAACATCTTCTTGGCAGCAGCATCATTGCGCCAATAGGTAAAGAAGCGTTCGCCCGTGTCATCATTCTCGATCATGTAGAGACCGGGATTCTTGTCTTCCACCACGGTGACCGAATCCGTCAGGATGCTCTCTGCTTCCAGCGCCTTGCGGATGCCATCGCTCATCGGGTCAACACCAAGACCAGTGATATAGGAAACCTCGATCTCGGGTGCAAATTGCCGGGTCAGGTAGGCGGCGGTATTGAAGGTGTCACCAGCAAAACCCTGTTTGAACAGACCATCACCGGCGGGAGCCAATTCAATCATACATTCGCCGATACAGGCGATTCTGACAGCTTTCGTCATATACAAGCGCCGGAGGAACTCCGGGCCTCCTCGAGCGTGTCCTTCGCCTCTCATCAAGCAGGCGGGCACGCCTTGTTTCAGTGATTATACCATCTTGCGCAATGCCAGCATCCCGCAAAATGTCCAAGCCAAACAAGGCCGCGCTGAACGCGCGGCCTCCAAGACCAAGTCCAGTTCTTGCAAAAGAAGAACTAGACTAAAGTTTACTCAATCGCGACTCTTTTCTTCAGAAAAGTCGATAACTTTTCATCAAAAGGGCCTTAGCGCGCCAGCCAGCCGCCATCAACCGCAATGGTATAGCCATTGATATAGGAAGAAGCGGGCGAAGACAGGAACACGACCGGACCGGCCAGATCGGACGGCAGACCCCAGCGACCGGCCGGGATACGATCAAGAATTTCCTTGCTGCGTGCAGCATCTTCGCGCAGAGCCTGCGTGTTGTTGGTGGCCATGTAGCCTGGAGCAATGGCATTCACATTGATATCGTACTTGGCCCATTCGTTGGCCAGCAGACGGGTGACGCCCATAACGCCGGATTTGGATGCCGTATAAGAAGGCACGCGGATACCGCCCTGGAAGGACAGCATGGAAGCGACATTGACGATGTTGCCGCCTTCACCCTGAGCCACAAACTGCTTGGCAACTGCCTGTGACAGGAAGAACACGGACTTGATGTTGATATTCATCACATCATCCCAGTCCTTCTCGGTGAATTCGATTGCGTCTTCACGGCGAATGATGCCTGCATTGTTGACCAGAATGTCGATACGGCCATATTCGGCAACCGTTTTGGCGACGATGTCGGGAATATCGTCCATTTTCATAAGGTTGGCACGGATATCGAGGAACTTGCGGCCAAGGCCTTCAATCATGTCCTTGGTATCGGATGGCTCAACGATATTGACGCCAGCAATGTCACAGCCCGCTTTGGCAAGACCAACAGCCATGCCCTGACCCAGGCCAGTATCACAGCCGGTTACAATGGCAATTTTACCAGAGAGATCGAATTGTTCTTTCATCATATTGACTCCTTTTAATATTCGTTATGCCTCAATCCACTGCACCAGACGATCCAGTGTGAATGGCTCGTTGGTCAGGAAAGCATAAGCTTCAGAGACGGCAGCGACGAGGGTGTCACTTGCCAGAGATTTCCCCCAGATGCTTTCTTCGCTGAGGTAAGCCTTGACCATTGCCTCAACCCCTTGCGCCTCTTTCAGCGCACCGATTTCAGCCATCTTGGCGATCACATCTTCTGCATCGCGTGGTGGAAGCTCGGCACTGCCTTCAAAGGCACCGGTATAGAAAGCAAGCCAGGCGGCCAGCGACAGGCTCATGCAACGCGGCGCCTTGCCGGTTGCTGCCATGGCGCTTTCAAAGCGTGGCAGGTTGCGGGTGTGGAACTTGGCCAGACCATTCAGCGAGATATCGTACCAGCGATGCACGATGAACGGGTTGGCAAAACGACGCAGGACCTCGGCACTGAATTCATTCAGCTCTTCGCGGGGCAGCGACAGATATGGGATGATTTCCTGCTCAAGCATGGCATTGAGGAAGCCGCGGGCGGCCTCATTGTCCATGGCTTCCTTCACCGAATTGGTGCCAGACAGCAGCGCCAGCGGGCAAAGACCGGTATGGGCACCATTGAGGATCGCCACCTTGCGTTCCTTGTAACCATCAGCATTTGGCACGATCACCGTGCCGGCATCCTTTTCCGCCATCGGCAGGCAAAGATCAGGCTTGCCTTCGCGCTGTTCGATCACAAGGAAGTGGAACAGCTCGCCCGTTACCATCAGCGGATCAAGATAGCCCAGTTCCTTCTCGATATCGGCGGCTTCATCACGCGGATAGCCCGGCACAATGCGGTCAACCAGCGTGTTGTAGAAAGCATTCTTGCTTTCCAGCCAGTTCATGAAGTCTGCGCCCAGATCCCAGTCCTTGGCATGCTGATGCACGCATTTTTCCAGCTCATCGGCATTATGGTCGATCAGCTCACACGGCAGGAAGTGGAAGCCCGGCGCATCAACGCCGCCACATGTGTTGAAGCGTTCCAGCAGCAGCCGGGTCACCTTGGCCGGATAGGAGGCCGGTGGCGTGTCCGTTGCCTTGCAGTCGGCATTGTAAACGATGCCAGCTTCGGTGGTGTTGGAGATAAAGGCGACAAAGTCGGTGTTGCGGGCCAGCGCCAGAACCTCGTCCCACTGTTTGACAGCATTCAGCTCACGACGGACGGCTGAGATGAGGCGGGCATCGGACACAGCCTCTCCATCCGGGCCAACGCCACGGGAGAGAACGGTATAGACACCGTCGCTGTCATTGAGCGAAATCGGCACACCGCCATCAATCGGGCGGACAATGACGACGCCATAGTCGCTGCCGCAATCTTCATTCATGCGATCGATTTTCCAATCCATGAAGGCTCTCAGGAAGTTGCCCTCACCAAACTGGATGATCCGTTCTGTCGGACGGGCCCGGCCTGCAAGATTGCTCTCATTCACGCGTTGCATATTCAGTATCCTTCTGAATTCTTCTACTTGATAGGCCTTCGGTGCCGCAGGGGGCACCGAAGAGGCGGTGCTTACATCACCGCGCCGATATGCCAGGGAATAAACTCGTTATCGCCAAGGCCGAGGGCTTCCGATTTGGTCGGCGCGCCAGAGGCAACCTTGAGGATCTCTTCCACGATCTCCGCCCCCTTCTGTTCCAATGTCACCCCTTCAGAGAGGATGTCACCGCAGTTGATGTCCATGTCATCGGGCATGGAAGCAAACAGATGATCGTTGGATGCCACCTTGATGGTCGGGGCGGGCTTGGAACCATAGGCAGAGCCGCGCCCGGTGGTGAAGATGACCATGTGCGCACCACCTGCAATCTGGCCGGTACCGCAAACAGGATCATAGCCCGGCGTATCCATGAAGACGAAGCCATGCTCGGTTACCCGTTCGGCATAATCATAGACAGCGGTCAGCGGAGCGGAGCCGGACTTTGCCGTTGCACCAAGGGACTTTTCCAGAATGGTGGTCAAGCCGCCAGCCTTGTTGCCCGGGCTCGGGTTATTGTCGAGGCTCCCCTTGTGCATGGCCACATAGTCTTCCCACCAGTGGATCTGGGAGACCAGCTTGTCGCCCACTTCCTTGCTGGCAGCACGACGCAGAAGAAGCTGCTCGGCGCCATAGATCTCGGAGGTTTCCGACAGGATCGAGGTTGCACCAAGACCAACCATCATATCGGAGGCCACGCCAAGGGCCGGGTTGGCGGTGATGCCCGAGAAGCCATCGGATGCACCACACTGCAGGGCAATCTTCAGCTCCGAAGCCGGGCACTCTTCGCGCTTGGCCTTGTTCAGCTCAGGCAACAGTTCGCGCACCTTGGCCTTGACAGCATCAATGGTTTTGCGGGTGCCGCCCTCTTCCTGAATGGTCATGGAGATGAAACGATCCATCAGGCTCTGGTCCGGATCGTCGAAATTCTCGCGCATCTTGGAAATCTGCATGACTTCACAGCCAAGGCCGATGAACAGGGCCATGCCCACATTCGGATGGGTCGCATGGCCCCAGAGAACCTTGTCGAGAATCTCGAAGCCAAGGCCCTTGTTGTTCATGCCGCAGCCGCTCTCATGGGTGAAGATCGCCACGCCGTCGACATTCTCATAGGCGTCGAACGCGCCTTCGATCTGCAGTTCCTGAGCGGCGCGATGCACAACTGTTGAAGAGCAGTTCACCGTGGAGCACAAGGCAACATAGTTGCGCGTGCCGATCGTGCCGTTGGCACGTTTGTAGCCCATGAAGGTGCGGGCTTCCAGCTTCGGCACAGCCGCCTTGGCCGCTTCATAATCGCAACCGATCTCGTAATTCTGGCCATGGTCCGAGAAGGCACAATTGTGAGAATGCACATGCTCACCAGCCGCAATCGGCTGCGTGGCGCGGCCAATGATCTGGCCGAATTTGATGATTGCTTCGCCCTGTTCATGCGCCTTGCGGGCAATCTTGTGACCCGCCATGATGTTTCCTTCAAGCGGTGCACCAAGCTCAAGGGGATCTTCCCCCTTCTTCGCTCCATGAGGCAATACCGCTATCGTGTCAATTGGGTTCAAAACAATCGGTGGTCTCTTTGTCATTCTCCCGCAGCCCTTTCATGAATTATACCGGCCATCAGTCCTCGGAGTTCAGCCAAGCCACGCATGCGCCCTATCAGGGGATAGCCTGGATGTGTGTCCCGATGATGATCATCAAGCAGCTCGTGTCCGTGATCTGGCCGGAAAACAATATCAGCGTCGGCTCTACCTTCTTCCCGGCGTCGATTTTCTTCATCTAGGAGATGGGCAACAAGCAGAGCCATGTCGGTGTCTCCTCCCAGATGTGTGGCTTCCTCGAAGGAACCGTCGGCAAATTTTCTGACATTGCGCAAATGGGCAAAATGGATCTTGTCGGCGAAGCGCTTTGCAATGGCCGGAATATCATTATCCGGATGCGCGCCAAGAGATCCCGAGCAAAGCGTCAGGCCGTTGGCCCGGCTTTCATGCGCAGAGAGAACCCATGCAATGTCCTCTTGAGTGGAAACAATACGTGGCAAGCCCAGAATATCCCGGGGCGGGTCATCCGGATGCACGGCGAAACTGAGACCCAGATCCTCAGCCGCTGGAATAATTTCATCAAGAAAGCGCTTGTAGTTGGCCCGCAAGCCATCCCGATCAATGCCCGCATAACCCTTCAAGGCCTCCTTGAGCTGCTTGATGGAGTAGCGATCATACGCCCCTGGCAATCCGGCCATAACGGACGTCATCAAGCGCTCCCGCTTGGTCTCATCAGACAAGGAAAACCACACGCGCCCGCGCTCCAACGCATCTTCGCAATAGTCTGCCTCAGCACCTTCGCGCTCAAGCATATAGACCTCCAGCGCAGCCATGCGTGCCGCATCAAAGCGCAAACAGCTTCCGCCCCCGTCGACAGGGGCCTTGAGGTCGGTGCGCGTCCAGTCCAGAAGCGGCATGAAATTGTAACAGATGACCTTCACGCCCTCGGCGGCCAGATTGGCCATCGACTGGCGATAGTTGGCAAAGAGTTGGGAGAGATCCCCCTCTCCTTTCTTGATCCGCTCATGGATCGGCAAGCTTTCCACCACCGGCCAACGAAAGCCCGCCAGCTCGATACTCCGGCGCATCTTCGCGATGCTTTCCCGTGGCCAGACCTCACCATAAGGGACTTCATAGAGGGCGGATACGATCTCAGAGGCTCCGGTCTGCGCAATCTCGGATAAGGAGATGCGATCAAACGAGCCATACCAGCGCCAACCTTCTTTCATTTCAAGTTCCTGACGTAACCAAGGCCACGGCCGCCATCAGACGGCTTGAAGGGTTGAAAGAGCGCACCAAACGCTTCCTGTCGCCACGAAGCGGACAAGAACGCGCACTTAAAAACGCTCTCGATTACTGTATCGGCACCATCACTTCCATGAGCAAACTGGCACCAGAACAATTTGATGGATATAGATTTTCCTTCCCGAACGGCGGTGCAGAAGCACCCACAAGCATTGTTCAGGAAAGAAAAGTCTGCTCACATAAAAAGCCTGACATAAGCGTCCACCCAAATGGCCGACTTTTCATCTGCATGAGCTGGCCAGCGTACCGGCCAACTCCATTTCTTGTAAGCCTATGGCCCTCTATCGAAGGTCTTCCATGGCAATGAAATCCATGTCGGTATAGTCGACATTGTCACCAGCCATCGCCCAGATGAAGGTATAGCTGCCAACACCCGCACCGGCATGAATGGACCATGGCGGAGACACGACCACATCTTCATTTTTCAGAACCAGATGGCGTGTTTCATTCGGTTCACCCATGAAATGCATCACGCGGGTGCTGGCTTCCATGCCGAAATAGCAATAGGCTTCCATACGACGGTCATGCACATGGGCAGGCATGGTGTTCCAGACGGAGCCCTGATGCAGCTTGGTGTAACCAAGGATCAGCTGGCAGGATTCCATAACCAGCGGGTGGATGAACTGATAGATCGTGCGCTCGTTGGAAGTTTCCGGTGCACCCATATGCACGCTTTTGGCATCCTCGATCTTGATCAGTTTGGCTTCCAGCTCTTTGTGCGCCGGAGCAGAGGTGATGTAGAAACGGCCCTGACCGGCAAAGGTCACCGCGCCCGCCCCTTTGGGCAGATAGAGCACATCGCCATGATCGAGCATATAATCAACACCAGCGCAGGAAACACTGCCGCTATCCCCGATATTGACGATGCCCATTTCGCGGCGATCGAGAATACTCGGTGTGCCGCATTCCTTGACCTCATCGAGCAGCAAAGACCCACCATTGGGCACAGCGCCCCCCACGATCATACGATCATAATGAGTATAGGTGAGGCGGATTTCGCCTTCGGAGAAAAGCCCTTCAGACAGAAAATTGTCTCTTAGAGCCTGAGTGTCCATACCCTTTGCATGCTCTGCATTGACGGCATGAACGGTTTTCACTGTAAGCATCAGATTATTCCTTGTTGTCTGGGCAAGACGCCGCAAGGCGCAAAGCCCGGTCGTTCAAAGGGAAGCCTCTCCGGCAAACCTGGTCATGAAAAGCATGCTGGAGAAGCGATCTTGGTCAGAGAAAGTCGTCCCGGCGCGGGGTGAAGCAATCAATAAGCGTACCCGGCTCGAGGCAGACACATCCATGTGTTGCTCCGGAAGGGATGACAAAACTGTCACCCGGCCCGACTTCAAAACTGTCCTCACCGATCGTGAAACGAAAGCGTCCCTCTTTCACAAAGGTGGATTGGACATGGGGATGATTGTGGAGGGCACCTTCGGCGCCCACCTCTTTGAATTGGAAAGCCACCACCATCAGTTCCGGACTATCCGCAAGCACCTGTCTCGGGGTCGCAGTGTCTTCACCAACAATGGGAAATGACTTTACATGCATTTTGCACTCCTAATGGAACAGGCTTGGCAGCCAGAGAGAAAGGAATGGGACATAGGTCACCAGCATCAACACGCCAAAGGCTGCGCCATAGAATGGCCAGATGGTGCGAATGACTTCCCAGACCGGTATCTTACCCACCGCACAGCCGACAAACAGCACCGTGCCAACCGGAGGTGTACACAGGCCGATACCAAGGTTGAGGATCAGGATCACACCGAAATGGATTGGATCAACTCCAAAGGCCGTGGCAACCGGAAGGAAGATCGGCGTCGTGATGACGATCAGCGGAGACATGTCCATGAAGGTACCCAGCATCAGCAGCAGCAGGTTGATCAGCAGCAGAATGACAAGCGGGTTGTCAGAAATATGCTTGAGGGTTTCAACCAAATGGGCAGGAATGCGCAGATAGGCAAGCAGCCAGCCGAAGGAGGCCGCACAGCCAATGACCAACAGCACCATTGCCGTGGTCCGCACAGCGGATTTGCAAGTTTCGACAAATTCGCGGAACCCCATGGTGCGATAGGCAAACACGGTAACCAGCACAGCATAAACCGCAGCAATACACGAGCTTTCTGAAGCGGTGAAGATGCCGGAGCGGACACCACCGAAGATGATCGCGATCAGCAGAATGCCCGGGAAGGCATTGATGAACATGCGACCAAGCGCAGCCCAGCCGGCGAACGGCTCAGTGGGGTACCCTTTTTTCTTGGCGACGAAATAGGCGGTAATCATCAGACCAAGCGCCAGCAGCAAGCCGGGCAGAATGCCTGCGGTGAACAGGTCTGCGATGGACAGTTTACCACCGGCGGAAATGGAATAGATGATGAGGTTATGGGACGGCGGCAACATCAGAGCGATCAAGGCCGCAAGCACGGTCACATTCACGCCGTAAGAAACGTCATAGCCGCGTTTTTTCATCTGTGGCACCATGATGCCACCAATCGCGGTCGCATCAGCTGCAGCTGACCCGGAGATACCACCAAACATCACGGATGCCAGAATATTCACCTGACCAAGGCCGCCGCGTATGTGCCCCACCATGCCGCCGGCCAAATCGACCAGCCTTCGCGCAATATCGCCGCGCACCATGATTTCACCGGCAAAGATAAAGAAGGGAATTGCCATCAGCGCGAGAACGGAGACACCGGCAGTCAAACGCTGAAAAACCACGACGGGGGGAATGCCGAGATAGATGATGGTCGCAAAAGAGGCGACACCAAGACAAAAAGCAACGGGGGTGCCAATAAGCAGCAACACCACGAAAGAGCCGAAAAGAATCCAGGTTTCCATCCAACTACTCCTCAATTTCCGTTTCGCCGAAGCGAGCAGTCGGAAGACCGGCAGCGCGGCGCGCAAGGCGCTCTAGCGAGAAAAGGACCACCAGAAGACCACCAACAACAAGCGGCATATAATCGATCGCACGAGGCAAGCCCAACGTCGGAATCTTGATATGCCAGCCTGAATTCATCAATTCTCCACCATACCAGACCATACCGGCACCAAACCCGATCACAACAAGATCGGAGAGCGTAAAGAAAACGGTTTTAACCTTGTCGGGGACAAAAATAAGCAGCACGTCAAAGCTCAGATGGTTACCCTCGCGAATACCGACCGCCGCACCAAGAAAGATGAACCATGCCATCAACACGATGGACACCGGCTCGCTCCAGACGATGGAATCATTCAGCACGTAGCGCACGAAAACCTGGGCAGCAGTGAAGGCAGTCATCATGACCAGCCCCAGGCTCGCCAACCAAAGTGCTCCAGTGGACAAACTGCCCATAATGCTGGCTATTGTTTTAAGTTGATTTTGCACTTTATTCTCCGCGAAACAGCTCATGGCGCAAAGCGCCATGAGCCGTCATCAAGAGTTAGTCGGTTGCGCGAATGCGTTTTACGAGGTCTTTGAGTTTGTCAGAGGTGACATGTTTTTCGTAAACAGAATCCATGGCATCCATGAATGGCTTCTTGTCGATTTCGGTCACGACATTCACACCAGCTGCACGGACTTTTTCTTCGGAAACCTTTTCACGAGCAGCCCAGAGTTCACGCATTTTCGGCGTAGAATCTTTAGCGGCCTGTTTCACCAGAGCCTGATCTTCAGGGCTCAGTTTTTCCCAAGAGATCTTGGACATCACCAGAACTTCCGGCACGATCAAATGTTGATCGAGGGTATAGTTCGGAGCCACCTCGAAATGGCCTGAAGATTCGTAGGATGGCCAGTTATTTTCAGCGCCATCAATCACACCGGTCTGGATGGAAGAATAGACTTCGCCATAAGCCAGAGGCGTTGCGTTTGCGCCAAGAGCAGACATCATGTCAACAAAGATGTCAGACTGCATAACGCGGATCTTCATGCCCTTCAGATCATCAATACTCTTGATCGGCTTGACACTGTTATAGAAACTGCGTGCGCCACCATCATAATAGGTCAGACCGATAAAGCCTTCCGGTTCGAAGCCCTTGAGAATGTCTTCACCGATCGGACCATCAACAACGCGATGCATGTGATCAACGCTCTTGAAGATATAAGGCAGGGAAACCACTTTGGTTTCCTCAACGATGTTGTTGAAAGGACCGGTCGACACGCGGTTCAGGTCAATCACACCGAATTTGGTCTGCTCAATTGAATCTTTTTCCTCCCCCAGCTGAGCAGAATGGAAAACTTCAACGCAGATGCGGCCGTCAGAACGCTCTTTGAGCAATTCGCCCATGTATTTTACAGCTTCAACAGTCGGATATCCATCAGGATGGGTATCAGAAGACTTGAGGGTAATTTCACAGGCAGATGCTGTTGCGATCATTGCAACGCTGGCAACCAGTGCAGTGGTCAAAGTCTTAAGCATTAGTTTGTTCCTCCATGAAGTAGCTCAATTCAGAGCTGATAGGCTTGCCTCACAAGCCGATAGGTAAGGTCAGCAGCGACCTCAGTAGCCTCGTCCTCACCAAGCCGCCCAGTTGCAACCAGTGTGGCGAGGAATGCACAGTCCACCCGACGCGCCACATCGTGCCGTGCCGGGATTGAGCAGAATGCTCTTGTGTCATCATTGAAACCGACGGTGTTGTAGAAACCGGCCGTTTCTGTCGTCATCTCCCTAAACCGGCGCATCCCTTCGGGGCTGTCATGGAACCACCATGCAGGCCCGAGGCGAAGAGCCGGGTAGACGCCAGCAAGAGGCGCCAATTCACGTGCATAGCTCGTTTCATCAAGCGTGAAGAGAATGATCTTGAGATCTCTCTCCATGCCGACAGCATCAAGCAAAGGCTTGAGCGCCTGCACATAATCGGTCCGGGTCGGAATATCGAATCCCTTATCCAGACCAAACGTTTCGAAAACAGGATTGGAATGGTTGCGGTTACTTCCTGGATGTATCTGCAACACCAAGCCGTCTTCCAGGCTCATGCGAGCCATTTCGGTCAGCATGTGACCACGGAAAGCATCAGCTTCCTCGGCTGAGCACTCTCCCTTCAAAGCCTTCTGGAAAAGGGCTGCCGCTTCCTCTTGCGGCAGATTTTCCGTGCGGGCAGTCAAGTGACCATGGTCAGATGACGTCGCCCCGAAGTCTTTGAAATAGGCGCGACGGATGCGGTGGGCTTCAAGATAGCCCTCCCAGCTCGTCGCATCGACACCGGCGATGGCGCCGAATTTCTCGATATTCTCTATAAAGCCCTTATAATGCGGATCCACGACAGGATCCGGACGATAAGCGGTTACAACGCGGCCCTTCCAGCCGCTTTCCTTGATCGCGCGATGCCATTTCAGGTCATCCAGCGGCGATTCCGTCGTTGCAAGAGCCTCGATATTGAAGCGCTCATACAGGGCGCGAGGCAGAAACTCCGGTTTTTCAAGGCATTCGGCAATATGATCATAAGCGCGATCGGCATTGTCTTCATTAAGCCATTCGGTCCACCCGAACACATCCTCGAAGGCATGGCCAAGCCACATGCGCGATGGCGTTGCACGGAAGAGGTATGAATGCTTGGCAAAAATCCGCCAGATCTTGCGCCCATCGGTTTCGGTCCAGCCGCCATCGATGCGCGGCACCCCGACATCCTCAAGCTTCACACCCTGCGAACAAAGCATCCTGAACACATAATGATCAGGGGTGATGAACAATTGGGCTGGGTTTGGAAAACGTTCATTCTTGGCAAACCAGCTCGGATCCGTATGCCCATGCGGGCTAATAATCGGCAGGGACCGCACTCCCTCATAGAGAGAGCGGGCAATCGAACGGGCTTTATCTTCAATGGGAAAGAGTCTATCTGGATCCAACATGGTGAGCCTCCCTATTGTCGGCTTTAGGGGAAATCTCTAATCTGGTCAACTAATATACCAGTTCTTCTTGCTTGTAAACTGATATGCCAGTAATATCCGGTCACGGAGCATAAAATGACAAAAACAAATATCAACTCAGTCCTGTCCCCCTTGAATCGATTGTCGGTCGCCGATTCAGTTTTCGACGAACTGCATAGGCAGATTTTGACTCTTGAACTCCAGCCAGGAGCTAAAATTTCCGAAGCGGATGTGGCAAAGGCCCTTGGCGTTTCTCGCCAACCAGTGCGCGACGCCTTCTATCGTTTATCCAAACTCGGCTTTCTATCCATGCGCCCGCAAGTCGCAACGACAGTCTCGCTGATTTCAAAAAAATCGGTCCAGCAAGCCCGCTTCATTCGCTGTGCCCTGGAGACCAAAACAGTCGCCACAGCGTGCCAAAAGCTCACTGAAGAAGATCTGGAAGCATTGCGTGATCTTATTGAACAACAAAGGAAAACTGTTGTAGCCCGCGACGCAGAACTGTTTCATGCGCTCGATGATCAATTCCATAAAGAGATATGTGACCGATGCGGCGTAGACTTTGCCTGGCAGCTCATCAAGGATAACAAGGCCCATATGGACCGAGTGCGGTTTCTCTCGCTAACCTTCGCCATTGACACCGCTTTCGCCGCTCACAAGCGCATATTGACCGCTATTGAATCCAACGATCCCGCAGCAGCCTCCGAGGAAGTCAATAAACATCTGGGAGAAATCTTGCTCATCATGCCGCGCATTCGCGAAGAGCATCCGGATTATTTCGCTACAGATGAGGAATGACGCGCAATTCCTACATCTTTTGTAGGACGCAGTTTCCCATACACTGGCATATCAGTTACCCCACCCAACGATCAAAAGTAGCCATTCAGTCGAGCCAAAGCCATCCCACACCGCGACAATAAGTCATACTTATTCAACAATCTATCCACCGACTATTGCACCCCACATCAATATTTTGTGGAAAGTCTGACCGGGCTCGGTGATCTGTCGCGGGTTCGGTCACCATGAGCAAACGCACAATGCACTACCAACGCCTTCTGCTGACCGCCTAAATAGTATGCATAAACAAACAAGGCAGAGCCAATGGCCCTGCCCTACTCGTTTCGATGCTCAGCCCGAGCATCAGCGCACCTTTAGCGTCTCGGCCATAGGCTTGATGTCGACACCGGCAGCCGTCAAAGCCGCACGTACCTTACTGGCCATCGCAACCGCCTTGGGGCTGTCGCCATGCACGCAGATCGTATCAATAGCAACGGGAATGCGCTTGCCACTCACGCTTTCAATCTCTCCGGATGTTACAAAGTCCACCATGCGTTTTGCAGCTTCATCGGCATCCTCGATCATTGCTCCGGCCTTCTTGCGGGAGACCAACATACCGTCATCTTCATAAGCCCGATCAGCAAAAATCTCGCGAGCCACGCAGAGACCGAGACTTTCGGCAGCCTTTTCCATGGCGCTGCCCGGCAGCGCCACATAGATCAACTGCGGATCGACAGCCTTCACGGCCCGCGCCGTTGCCAGAGCAAGATCATAATCCACGGCAGCCATATTATTGAGGGCCCCATGCGCCTTGAAGTGACCAACGCGAATACCAAGCGCGGTGGCCATACCCTGAATGGCACCGATCTGATAGATCATCTGCTTTTCGATATCCTCGGGGCGATCCCCCTGTATCGGGCGACGGCCGAACCCCCAGAGATCATTGAACCCCGGATGAGCCCCCGCGCCGACACCATTCTCCTTTGCCAGCCGCAGGGTTTCGTGCATCACCAACGCATCGCCCCCATGAAACCCGCAAGCCACATTCGCTGAACTGACGATGGACAGCATTGATGCGTCATCGCCAATTTCGTAAGCCCCGAAGCTTTCTCCCATATCGGAGTTCAGATCAACAACAGCCATATAAGCACCCTCAATTGGTTGGTTCTGTTCATTGAGGGCAAAATAGCCCTGACACGAACCGTCGTCGATGGCTTATTTGTGAATATGGCCTGCATGGTGGGGATGCAGCTACAAGAATAGGGTCTTACAAGGAAAAGAGCCGACTATAGAAATACTTACAATCCAAAAGTGATTGCAATTACTTAATAACACAACTCAATCTCGAATCCAAAAAAAACCATTACATCTTTTAAAAATAGATTTCCGACCACAACCATCCAAATTCTAAACATCAATAATATCATAAACTATAGTATTAATAATTTTATCCATAATAGAACAAATCACTAGATATCCATTTCATTCAATTAATGTAATATTATATTTTAATGCCTTAAATGATAAATAAACCATCACAGGTGACAATTCTCATAATATACAAGCAAGAACACAAAATATCTGAAGGACAGGTTAAATGTTTAACCATATGAAATCACTGAGCGCAAAAATTGTCGCCTCTGTTTTTACTCTGGTTGCTTTAACCTTTGTCGCAGATACTATTCTAACACGATCGATCAGCAGCCGTGTTTATGACAAGACGGAGCAACTGACCGACCAGATGCATGCCGTTGTCGACCAGAAAGACACCCAGATCGAGCAATTGCTTAATGGACTTCTGGATTCCAAAGAACACACACAGGCATTGAGCCACACTTTGGCCAAAAGCGAACTTTCAGCGCAAAACCAACAGAAGCAGGCCTATCTGGAAGGCACCAGACAAGGCATATCGCTTTCCGTCGCCTCGCTTGTCAGCAACGCCATGATGGCCGGAGAAGCGTCCCTTGCAGAGGAACGCATTGAAGCGATGCTGGAAGACAAGCAGATCGCGGCAATCAATCTCTGGCGCACCGACGGCAATCTTGCCTTCAGGGACAATGTCACCATTGAAGCGGTGAATAGCTATGTCGATGCAGATGTGTTTGAGTCCCGAAAGCCGGACCCTGCGGTGTCAATTCCCGCAGAGCGCCGGGCGACTTTCGACAAGGCGCTGGAAACGCTCTCCAACAAGGAAAGTTTTGACTCCACTTTAAAGGATGACGACGGCAACGAGATTCCGGTCACCTATTCCTACTTCATCCTCAAAAACAACGAAGACTGCCAGAGCTGCCATGACGCGGCCATCCCCAACCGTGGTGTTCTGGAGGTCGCGGTCGATAGCAGCGAACTCATCGCCCTGTTTGAAAAGTCCGATGCGCTCATCAAAGAGATGGATGCGCAAGCAACCGAAGAAAAGACAGCGCTGATTAAGGCAAGCGAGAGCGAAAAGGCAAAGGTCGCCCAGCAAACTGTACGCTACACCGCCGAACTCAACGAATCCAAACAGGCAATCGAGGATACCCGCAAGGAAGCCTCCATGATGAGCATGGGCTCGAAGGTCTTCTTCTTTTTCGTCACGATTCTTCTGCTGATCCTTGCCTTGCGCAAACTGCTGACCACGCCTCTACGCCGCCTGACCTCGGCAATGCTGCGCCTCGCCCAGAATGATCTCAGCGTGGAGGCAACCGATGCTCACCGCACCGACGAAATCGGCGCCATGAGCAAGGCCATCGGAACGTTCAAGGAAAATGCCATTGAGCGGCAGAAGTTGGAGCGGGAAGCGCAGAACCATATGCTCGCGCAGAAAGAACGCCAGCAACAGATCGACGCCCTGTTCAACGCCTTCCGCACCCGCATTCAGGAGGCTCTGCACACCGTTTCCAACAGCGCCGAACGCATGCAGCAATCTGCCTCTTCTCTCAATCATATTTCCTCGGCCACATCGGATCGCGCCCATTCGGTCAATCAGGCCTCAAGCCATTCCTCCGAGAATGTGCAGATGATGGCAGCCGCAAGCACCGAGATGACCTCTTCGATTGAGGAAATCGGACAGCAGGTAATCCGCACCAATGATCTGGTGATGACAGCCTCTGATGAAGCCAGAGCGACAGACAAAAAAGTCGCAAGCCTCGCCTCAGCCGCCGAAGAGATCGGCGAAGTGGTTTCTCTGATCAAGGATATCTCGGAACAAACCAACCTGCTGGCCCTCAACGCGACCATCGAAGCTGCCCGCGCTGGCGAAGCTGGGCGCGGCTTTGCAGTCGTTGCAGCAGAGGTCAAGGAACTGGCCTCCCAAACAGGCAAGGCCACCGAAGACATCGCCAACAGGGTTCAGACGATCCAATCCTCAACCGGCGATTCTGTCGAGGCCATCCGCTCCATTGCTGCCAAAATGAGCGAGATCAGCCAATATACCACGGCCATCAGCGCCGCCGTTCAGGAGCAGAATGCCTCGACAAACGAGATTTCCCTGAATATTCAGCAGGCTGCTGAGGGGACCAAGGAAATCGTACAGAATATCTCCGAGGTTGCCTCTTCCACCGAAGAAACCAGAAGCTCTGCCGACGAAGTGCAAGCCGCATCGGCCACCGTTGCCAGTGTCGCCACCGACATGCGCACCATCATCGACGATTTCCTCGAAAAGGTCGCAGCAGCCTAAGCGCTTAAGACCAAATCAGAAGACAAAAGAAAACCGTGCAGGCGATATGTCCTGCACGGTTTTTCTATGTCTCACCTTGCTGAAGGCCCCGCAAATCAGCATGCATCAATGCGGGGGTGTCTGCACTCAGCTTTTCTTGAAGATATATTGTGTATGCTGGGAATAGGTCTCGCCCGGTTTGAGAACCGCAGACGGAAAGTCCGGATTATGGATGGCGTCTGGCCAGATCTGCGGCTCAAGGCAGAAACCGCCATGCTTGCCCATGGTGATGCCTTCAAGCCCCGGCATGCCCTCTTTCATATTCACGCCATCATAGGCCTGCACGCCCGGCTCCGTGGTCGTCACATCCATGCTGACACCGGATTTGGGGCTGGAAAGGGTCGCAACCCGACGCAGAGCACCGCCAGCATCTGCGAGACAATAATTATTGTCGATCGCGGCAATGCTGGTTGCTTCGCCCACCCGCTTGGTGGCGCGGAAATCAAGGCTTGAACCCTCCACTGGCAAAAGCTTGCCCGTCGGGATGAGCTCGTCATTGACCTCCAGATACTGCTCGGCATCCACCTGCAGCATATGATCCATGACGGTTGGATCGCCATCAAGATTGAAATAGCTGTGATGGGCCAGATTGCAGAGCGTTGTGGCGTCCGTCGTCGCTGACATGGCCATATCCAGAACACCCCCTTCTAGAAGGGAATAGACAATCTTGATGGTCAGATTGCCCGGAAAGCCCATTTCACCGTCAGGCAAGGTGATGGACATATGCACGGCATTCTCTTCCACCTTATCAAAGGTCCAGACCTGAACACCCATGCCCTTTTTGCCACCATGCAGGGTATGCTTGCCAAGGAAGTTGGTATCCAGCTGATAGGTCTTGCTGTCCAGTTCCAGATGCCCATCGCGAATGCGGTTACCCACGCGACCGGCAGTCGCGCCAAAATGTGACCCATAGGCGAGATAATCTTCCAACTTTTCGAAGCCACACACCAGCGGCTTGTCATGCCCATCAAGACGCAGATCCTGAATGACCGTTCCATAAGACAGGATCTTGGCGGTCAGACCACCACCATGAATAGTCGCACGCTGCACCGGCGTACCATCCGGCATGACACCAAATTGTTCAACAGACATAAGTGAGTTCCTCTAACCAGTAAAAACGGCGCAACAACTGTTGGCAATCGCCAGACAGCGCGCCTTTTGAAAATTCAGCGAAAGCCTATCAGACTTCGCGTTTGGAAAATTGCTTCAGAGCAAAGACCGGTAAAATTGCATCCCGCATCCCCACCACTTTAAGCCGCCATATCAATCAAGATGACGCAAGCCCTCTCCGGGCTAGTGACATTTCACCCCTTTGATCTCTTCCACCCGCTTCTGCACAGAAGCCAGATCGACCTTGCCGGTTGCCAGAACCGGCACCTCATCAATAATCAGCTCGGCTGGCACCAAAATGTCTGCCGCCCCATTGGCCTTGGCATGACGGGAGAATTCAAACAGATCAGCATCAGGTTTGTTGGTCACCAAAATGATTTTTTCGCCCTTCTTGGCATCGGGCAAGCGCGCCGCAGCCGATAGATAGTCTGGCCAGAGGTCAAAGGCCAACACTTCAACAGCTGCCAGCGACACCTTCTCTCCGGCGATGTCGGCAAAGCGTTTGGCGCGCCCGATAATCTTGATATAGCCCTCTTCATCGATGGTGACGATATCGCCGGTATCATGCCATCCATCCGGCGGCGGGATCACCTCTCCGGGTTTATCGGCACTCAAATAACCAACCATGACATTGTCGCCTTTGATGAGTAGCCGCCCGCCTTCCTTAAGGCCCGGCACAGGGCTGAGCTTGGTCTGAATGCCGGGCAAGGCCTTGCCCACGGTACCAACCTTGTTGAAGATCGGCGTATTGACAGCAATCACCGGCGCGGTTTCTGTCACACCATAGCCTTCCAGAAGCCGCACCCCGAAGCGCTGCATGAATAGCTCCCGCGTCGGCGCCTTGACCGCTTCTGCGCCCGAAATGCAATAGCGCACGCTGCGGAAGTCAAACGGATGAGCGGTACGTGCATAGCCATTAAGGAACGTATCCGTGCCGAAGAACAACGTCGCATTGGTGCCGTAAACAAGCTCGGGAATGATCCGATAATGCAGCGGCGAGGGATAGAGATAAACTGGTATCGCATGAATGAGCGGCAGGATCGTGCCCACTGTCAGACCGAAGCAATGGAACATCGGCAAGACGTTGAAGGCCACATCTCCCATATTAAAGTCGATGGCTGCCGCCGCTTGCGCAATATTGGCCAGGAGATTCCGATGGGTCAGAATAACGCCCTTGGGCAAACCTTCCGAGCCGGAAGTGAAGAGAATGACCGCTGGATCATCGGCCTTGCGTGCAACCAGAGGCTTGGAACGATGCAGCAAACCGGAGAGTTTGTCCTTGGTGCCAGTCTTACCCCGGAGATCATCCACCCAGACGATCTCCACATGCTCGGACAGCTTGGCGATCATATCCTCCAGTTTTCCCTGCTCTACGAATGTGCGCGATGTGAGCACGGATTTGAGCTGCGCCGTTTTACAAGACGAAATCATGTTGGCCACGCCCGTCGAGAAATTGAGCATCGCCGGAATCTTGCCTGCCGACATCAGCCCAAGGATCACGGCCGCCGTTCCCGTTGCGTTGGGCAGCAGCACCCCAATCCTTTCCTCATCCGCGAAATCGCGCTGGAAATGGGTTCCCAACACGCGGGCAGCCGTCAACAGGCGCCCGTAGCTCATCTGCCCCGCAAAAGGATCTTCAAGCGTCACACGCCGCATCCCCACGCCGTGTGCCACCTTGATGACATTTTCAAGCACCGTCATATCCACGTCGGTGGTGCGCAACACAAGTTCAGACATCACCCGCTGCAGAGAAGCCCCCGCCGCCATGCGACGTCTGCGCCCCTTGAAACTGGGCGGCACCTGCAGCTTGACCGGTTCAAGGATCGTCACCTTGACCTTGGGGAAGAATTGGCGACGCACATTGCCCGGCTCGATGGCCGTTGAATAGCTGCGCTCCAACCCTTCAATGCGAATAGGCACAACCTTGGAGCCCGTCATCTCTGCGGCCATGGCAGCCACGTCATAAACCTTCATCAAGCCGCCGGTCGCTGAAACGCGCCCTTCAGGAAAGATCACAAGGGAATTGCCACTCTGCAAGGCATCAACCACGGCTTCTGTCGCGACAGGCTGGGAAGGTTCCAGCACAAGATATTTAAAGAAGCGCATGAAGGGATGCATCCACCAAGTCTTGGCCGTTTTCGCATCAATGGCGAAAATCGGCTCTTCCTCGGTGATGGCCATGGCCAGCGGCCCATCCAGAAAGCTCACATGATTGAAGGCAAGAATGGGTGACTTGCCTGCTTTCTCCAGATTTTCGCGCCCCTCCACTTCAAGACGCGAGAAAGTGCGAAACAGAATATTGACCAGATCCCACAAGGGGTTGGTCGGCATATAGCGCACCATCAACCAGGCAACCACGATATTGGCGACGGCCAGAGTGGTAAAGACATGCGACGCGCTAAGCCCCACCGCCTGAAACGCGGCAACAGCAACGCCAGAAAAAACGATGAAACCGGCATTGAGAATATTGGCTCCGGCTACGACCCGCGCCCTGTGATCGCGCCGCGCCCAGCTTTGCAGGGCCGTAAAGCTGGGCACCACAAGCAAGGCACCGGAAATGGCAAGCCCCCCCAAATCAATCGCCACCCGAATGGCCGCAGTATGGGTGAAGAAATCAAGAACGCTATCGGCAACAAGCGGCTCGCTAATCTGCGAAAGATTCCACGCCAGCTGCATGCAGAAAAAAGCCAGCAATGCGGCACCAAATGGCGCTGGCAGCAGAACCACGCGTCCGGCACAGAGCCAAGCGGCGATGGCCGACCCAATGGCGACAGACACAGCAAAGACCACCGAATAGATGGTCACCACCAGCGGGCTACCGCCCATGACCTGATCAACGAAGCTGGGAACCAGCGCAGTGAGCACCGCCCCCATCAGCCAGAACCATGATATGAAAAGCGCTGTCGTCCAAAGCCTTTTGTCTTCACGCAGCTCCCTGACCAGACGAATTGTGGACCCCACAATATTGACAGACACCCGCAGATCAGGGTTGCTGAACCCCGTCTTGGGAATATGCCGGCTGATTAGCCAGCAGGCCAGAGCCAGTATCAGCATCACCGGCGCAAAGACCCGGGCATCAAGGCCATCATCAGCCACAAAACCGGCTGCGATTGTGCCTGCCAATATGGCAATGAAGGTTGCCCCCTCCACCCACGCATTGGCACCGGGCAGCTCCCGCCGCCCCATCAGATCAGGCAAGATGCCGTATTTGATGGGCCCGAACAGGGCTGAAATCACCCCGAAAAGAAACAGCGCCAGCATGGACACAGGCACCGAAGCCAGAATGATGCCCGCAACCGCCACAAAAGCTGCCCCGATCTCGAATAGCTTCAACCGCTCGGCAAGCCACCCCTTATCATATTTATCGGCCAGTTCCCCTCCAAGGGCAGACAAGATGAGGAAAGGCAGCATGAAAATGGCACTCGCCAGCGTAATGAGCGAAGCGGCCTCGTCTCCCTGCAATTGCACAAGAATAAGGAAAACAAGGGAATAGCGCAGGAAATTATCATTAAACGCAGAAAGAAATTGCGTCCAGAACAGAGGCGCAAACCGTTTCGATATCATCAGATGACGACGCATACAGGCGAGCTTTCTTTTTGTATTTTTGCCAAGCGAACGAATTATCATCGATGCCTGTTTGCCCAGACAGGCAAAGAGGCGATCAGAAGAAAAAGGGTAGCCCAAACTTTGAGCTACGCAAACCGGCTCACGAGCGTTCTGGCCCGAAGCTTGCACAAATCCACATCACAATATGGAGAAAAACTCGATTTGCAAAACAGTAATCGCACAATTCGCAAGCATAACGAGCAGGTTGCACAATCTCGCGCAAGCATCTCCAGCGCTTTGCTAGATAAGCGCACGCCATCCATAGCCACAAAATATTGCAGACTGAGTCCAAAGGTCGGTTTTCCACCGTATTTCTGGATATCATGCATAATTATGCATAGAACGGATATCACCTCAGGGCTCTCCAGAGTATTGTTTTATCCCAAGACAAAGAAACACCGATGGAAAGCAATCAGTCACAATCTGAGCCATTCATTTGGACTTCAATTTTCAATAGCTTATGATCGATTGCAAAGGCCAATTCAAACGCGACTTCTGGCATCATCAAAAAAGAGACCAAACCCGGACGCAACTGCCGATATAAACCAGCAAAGTAATCAGCAATGAGAAATTCCATCAAAAAGACGTCACAGATCACCGAACAAAGGAGTCAGGGGCGGAATCTGGTTTTTTCTCATATACGCAATAACTTTCAGGTTGCTCGCATCGATATCGCCAATGCCACAGGCATGAGCCCAGCCACCGTCACCTCCATCACGGCAGAGCTGATCGCAGCAGGCCTGATTGAAGAGGTGCAAAGAGAGGTCGAACCTGGGCAGTCCAAGCGCGGACGCCCCAGAGTGGACCTCAAGCTGCGTGGAGAATCCCACTTAGTGGCTGGCATGAAGCTGACCGGCCGCAGCATCAGCGCCGTTGTGCTTGATCTGGAAGGCAAGCAGTTGGGCAAGGCAAAAGTCCCCATGCCACGCCCGCCCATCGATCGCGCGGCCTTGTGCAAGCTTATTCCTCAAGTGGTGGAAACCGTGTCCACGGCTGCGGGTGTAAAGCCCGAAGATCTCTCCGCTGTCGGCATCGGCCTGCCGGGCACCATTCAGGCCACAGAAGGCTTCGTCGACTGGTGCCCCCTGTTTCAGGAACAGGAATTCAATCTCAAGCAAATGATGGAAGAGATCATGCCGATGCCGGTGTTCGTTGAAAACGACGCCAACGCAGTCGCCATCGCCGAACTCTGGTTCGGATTTGGTCGGGATGTACCTGATTTTCTGGTTGTCACCATTGAGCAGGGTGTTGGTCTGGGCATTGTTCTGAATGGGGAAATTTTCCGCGGCACGCAAGGATTCGGTGCAGAATTTGGTCACACCAAAGTGCAATCCGAAGGAGCGCTCTGCCGTTGCGGACAGCGCGGCTGTCTGGAGGCCTATGTCGCCGATTATGCCCTCCTGCGTGAGGCCAATCTCTTCAAGCATTGGGAAGAAGGCACCAGCGAAGAGGAACGCCTCGTCCAGCTATTCGCCGCAGCAAAGGAAGGCGACCGGATGGCCAAATCCATCTTCGATCGGGCCAGCCGCATGTTCTCCATGGGCCTTGCCAATCTGGTCAATTTGTTCGACCCCGCGATGGTCATCCTGTCTGGCGAACAGATGCAGTTTGACTATCTCTATGCACAGGCGGTGTTCGACAATGTCCGCTCCTCTACTATCCTCAAAGGGCACCACGAACCGGAAATCCGAATTCATAAATGGGGTGACATGATGTGGGCGAAAGGCGCAGCAGCCTTTGCTCTGGAAGAGGTTGTCCGCATTTCTCTTGATCAGCTAGGAAGCTCTGAAGCGAGCACCTAAACAGACTTTATCCCTCTCTACAAATTAGCTCACGTTACCGGTAATGATATCATTACCGGTGGATTTGAACGCACTCATCTTGATTTATTTTACATACTAAAATAATATCTCCCGTAACGAACAACCCCTCAGATCCAGTCGTATAATCATAAATACGAGTCTCAAGGCGGGAGGAAAAAATGTATTTGGGAATTGACCTGGGCACGTCCGGGGTCAAGGTGGTGGTCATGTCTGAAAATCAGCAGATCATCGCTTCGACAAACCAATCTCTTTCGGTGTCACGCCCTTCTTCAGGCTGGAGTGAACAGGACCCGCAGAGCTGGATTCTGGCCACTGCTGCAGCCTTTGACGATCTGGTTGCTTCCCATCCGGAAGCTGTCAAACAGGTACGCGCCATCGGCCTTTCCGGCCAGATGCATGGGGCTACCATGCTGGACGCAACGGACACGCCAATCGCGCCTTGCATCCTGTGGAATGACACCCGCAGCCATGAAGAAGCCGCAAGGCTTGATGCGACCCCCGGCTTTCGCGAGCTAACCGGCAACATTGTTTTCCCCGGCTTCACCGCCCCGAAACTGGCCTGGATGCAGGCCAACAAGCCCGAGCTTTTTGACAAGATCAAAAAGGTGCTGTTGCCCAAGGATTATCTCCGCCTTTGGCTGACCGGCGACTATGTCTCTGACTATTCCGACAGCGCCGGCACATCCTGGCTGGATGTGGGTAAACGGGAATGGTCTTCCGATCTGCTGGCAGCCACCGGTCTGGACAAGTCCCACATGCCTGCCCTTGCCGAAAGCACCGAGAGCACCGGCACCATTCGCAAGGAACTCGTCGAGCGCTGGGGCTTTTCTGCTGATACCATCGTGGCGGGCGGAGCTGGCGACAATGCGGCTTCCGCGATCGCCACCGGTATTGTCGGCGAAGGCGATGCCTTTATCTCTCTGGGCACCAGTGGCGTGATCTATGCCGCCATTGACAGCTACCGGCCACTGCCTGAAAGCGCCGTGCACACCTTCTGCCATTCCACCGCCAATCACTGGTGTCATATGGCGGTCATTCTGGCTGCAACCGACGCGCTCAACTGGTACGCCAAACTGGTCGGCTCTGGCGCAGCGGACCTCACCAAGGCCCTTGGCAATGAGGTGACCGCGCCCGGATCAGCATTGTTCTTCCCCTATCTCGGCGGCGAGCGCACACCCCACAATGACGCCAATATTCGTGGCGGCTTCATCGGCCTATCCCATCCGGATGACCGGGTTGCCCTCACCCGAGCAGTCCTTGAAGGCATCTCCTATGCATTCAAGGATGGCATCAAGGCACTGGAAGCGGCTGGCACCAGCCTGAGCCGCCTCATAGCCGTGGGTGGCGGATCATCCTCTGACTATTGGCTGTCACTGCTGGCGACCATTCTGGACAAACAGATCGACCGGCCAACCGCCGGAGATTTTGGCGGGGCTTTTGGCGCCGCTCGTATGGGGCTTGTTGCAGACCAGAAGGGCGACCCTTCGGTTTTGTGCAAGATGCCCACCATTGAAAAAAGCTTTTATCCAAACAAGGCCCTGCAAGACAGCTTTGAAAATGTCTATGCCCGTTACGCAGCCGCCTATTCATCCCTGAAGGATCTCTGATCATGACAGACTTTTTCGGTTCCCTGTCCAAAATCAAATATGAAGGCCCGGAAAGCGATAATCCGCTTGCCTTCCACCATTACAATCCCGATGAGATCGTGATGGGCAAGAGCCTCAAAGAGCATCTGCGTTTTGCAGTTGCTTACTGGCACAGCTTTGCATGGGAAGGTGGCGACCCATTTGGTGGACGCACCTTTGATCGTCCATGGTTCGGCGATGAAATGTCCAAGGCGAAACTGAAAGCCGATGTTGCTTTCGAACTGTTTGACTTGCTGGGCGCTCCCTTCTTCTGCTTCCATGATGCAGACGTTCGTCCAGAAGGCAAGAACTTCGCTGAAAGCCTTTCCAATCTCAACGAAATCGTCGACTATTTCGAAGAAAAAATGGCAACCTCCGAAACCAAGCTGCTTTGGGGTACTGCCAACATGTTCTCCAACCGTCGCTTCATGTCCGGTGCATCCACCAACCCTGATCCGGATGTATATGCCTATGCCGCAGCAACGGTCAAAAGCTGTATGGATGCGACCCATCGTCTAGGCGGAGAGAACTATGTGCTCTGGGGCGGCCGTGAAGGCTATGAAACCCTGCTGAACACCAACATTGGCCAGGAACTGGACCATATGGGCCGTTTCCTCAACATGGTCGTGGACTACAAGCATAAGATCGGCTTCAAGGGCACCATTCTTGTTGAGCCGAAACCTCAGGAACCAAGCAAGCATCAGTATGACTTCGATGCAGCAACCTGCATCGGCTTCCTGCGCAAATATGGTCTGGAAGGTGAGGTCAAACTGAACCTCGAACAGGGCCATGCCATTCTTGCCGGCCACAGCTTCGAACACGAAATCGCCGTTGCAGCTGCCGACAATATGCTCGGTTCCATCGACATGAACCGCAACGACTATCAGTCTGGCTGGGATACCGACCAGTTCCCGAACAACACCCCTGAAGTGGCTCTGGCTTACTTCCACATCCTCAAATCAGGTGGCTTCACGACAGGCGGCACCAACTTTGACGCCAAACTGCGCCGTCAGTCGCTGGATGCAGAAGATCTGGTTGCCGGTCATATCGGTGGCATGGATATCTGCGCCCGCGGCCTCAAGGCTGCTGCTGCCATGCTCGAAGATGGCGGTATGGAAGCGGCTCTCAAAGAGCGCTATGCCGACTGGGACAAAGACGTCAACAAGGACATGCTGGCAAACGGTACGCTGGAAAGCATTTTCGAGCGCGTTCTCAAAGACGACATCAATCCAGAGCCTCGCTCCGGTAAACAAGAAAAACTGGAAAACCTGGTCAACCGGTTCGTTTGATAGAAATCCAGTCCTCCTCCCGAAAACTGAAAACGGAGCGGCCACGCCGCCCCGTTTTTTTTCTTGCCCCATTTGCTCATCTGGCAGTTTGGTTTCTTCGGCTCTTTCGCATCAGAAGGAAAAGAAGACCGAATGAGCAACACGGCGCCTCCTGCAAACAGCAGAGTGATTGCTTCATCATTCACGCGGCAAAGCCAGCCCTGCCTCATCAAAGAAATGCAGCTTGTCAGGATTGAAAATCAGCCCGACCTCATCGCCCGGTTCCACAGCGGCATCACCATCAAGGCGCACACCAATAGCACCGAGCCCGCCACAATCGACCAGCAGATGGGTATCCGAGCCGAGATATTCGACAATATCAACCACGCCGTCGCACTGGCCCTCGCCCTTCTCGCCTATCGAAATGGCTTCAGGCCGCACACCGATATGGCTGGCCACGCCGGGCTGGGTTTGCGAGCCGCCGCGCGCGCCTTCCAGCAGGTAATTATCTCCTTGGGTCGTGCAAGGCATGATATTCATCTTCGGCGAGCCGATAAACTGAGCCACAAACAGGTTCCCCGGCCGTTCATAGAGCGTGCGCGGTGAGCCGACCTGCTCGATAATACCATCGCGCAACACCACGATACGGTCAGCCAGCGTCATGGCTTCCACCTGATCGTGGGTCACATAGATCATGGTCGCCTTCAGCTCCCGATGCAGCTTGGCCAGCTCGTAACGCATTTCCACCCGCAGCGCAGCATCAAGGTTCGATAGAGGTTCGTCAAACATGAAGGCCGTCGGATTACGCACGATGGATCGGCCAATGGCAACGCGCTGGCGCTGCCCGCCGGAAAGCTCCTTGGGCTTGCGATCGAGATAAGTCTCCAGCTTCAGCGCACGCGCCGCTTCATTGACCTTTTCCTCGATCTCAGCCTTGGGCGTTCCCGCCGTTTTCAGGCCGAAGCCCATATTGTCGCGCACATTCATATGCGGATAAAGCGCATAGGACTGGAACACCATGGCCAGCCCGCGAGAGGCTGGTGGGTCGGCGGTGACATTGCGCCCCTCAATCAGTATCTCACCGCGAGAGCACTCCTCCAGTCCCGCGATGGTTCTGAGCAAGGTGGATTTGCCACAGCCCGATGGTCCGACAAAAATGATGAACTCCCCCTCCTCGATGGCCAGATCAACGCCTTTGATGACTTGCAGTTCACCAAACCATTTCTCTACCGCCTTGAGTTCAATCGATGCCATGCTAGAACCTCCCCTTTGCATGCGGGCCCGCCCAGGTCAGCCAGATCGAAGCTGTCCAGGTGAATTTGTCACCGCCCGCCGGTGTCCCGTCGACAGGACTGAAATATTCATAGAAACCATGCTCGGTAATCAGATCGCGCGTATCCCTGCGCAAGCGACCCGCCAGCTGCGTCAAGCCGCGTTCATTGAGCCCGATGCCGATCAGCGCATTGATGATGCCCCAGACCGGCCCGCGCCAATAGCGCAGATGCTCAAACTTCTCATCGCGCGGATCATAGGACGGCACCCCGAAGGTCACCTTTTGCAGAATGTCCTCCAGATGGGCTTTCATCGTCTCATTGTCGATGCCCGCATACCAGCAAAGGAATGAGGCCGAGCTGAGCGATCCGGTGAATTCACCGCTCCTGAGGTCAATGCTGTCATAGTAGCCAGCCGGGTTCCAGTGATTGCGCACCCCTTCTTCCAGCTCAGCGATCCAGCCTTCGATCTCCGGTGTCAGATGGTCAAGATCCATTGCAATCTGCAACAGGTCACGACAGGCCCTCAGGAAGATGAAGGTCATCCCCACATCGGCTACGCGGAAAGGCGATCCTTCGCGGATCTTCTCCTCATCCCAGCCGCTTTCACGCCCGTAATAGAGCATCTTGAGATAACGGTCATAATCTTCCTTCTTGGGGCGCATGGAAGGATCAACATGGCTAGTGTCCCGACGGGTATATTCCCCCACGCCTTCGGTGGAAACGGCTGCCATGGCGCTATCCCAATCAACCGCATTGTCGCGGCCGCTTTCCCACGGATGGGTGATGGCCACCATGCCCCGCTCGACCCGGCTTTTCATGAACCAGCGATGCCAGCTGACAAGACGCCCGTAAATAAGCTCCATATGCACCCGCCCGTAACGCTTATCCTGCTCATAAATTGAGCGAATGAGCGTTGCGGCAACAGGAGGCTGCGTAATACCTGACGTATGCGGCACCCGATCCACGCCCCAGACATCCGGTCCGGGGAAGTAGCCATCGGCCCTCTTGTGGAAGATAATGTGCGGCACCATGCCCGTATCCCACTGCCCGGTGAAGAGCGTGTGGATCTCGAACCAGGCCCTTTTGACATCAAAAGAGGAAAAGCCCCATGCTGCAAAGCAGGAATCCCAGTTCCATTGATAAGGATACAGCCCCGCTGTGGGCACCGTGTATCCCCCGCGATCGTTTTGTCGCAGGATCCGGCGCGCTTGTCGGTCCAGTTTATCGTCTGAGATAGCCATTAATCAAATCATCCTTTAACAGAGCCTGCGGTCAGGCCTTTGGTCATGAAGCGCTCAAGCCCGAGGAACAGCGCAAGAATTGGCAGTGTTGCAATCACTGCCCCGGCCATCAAGTGCTGTCGAGGCACCTCGGAAGAATTGAGCATTGTAACGCCGCGCGTTAGCGTGAATTTGCTCGGATCATCAAGCAGCATGAAGGCGAGCAGAAACTCGTTCCACGCAATCATGAATACATAAAGCGAAACTGATGCCAGAGCGGGAAGTGATAACGGTAATGTGATCTGCCAGATGACTCCAAGCCGGGAAAGCCCATCCATAAGCCCGGCCTCCTCGATTTCAGCAGGAAGACCGCGGAAATAGCCCTGCAGCATATAGAGCGAGACCGGAATGGTCGTCACCGGATAGATCAGCAACAGGCCAAACAGCGAGTTGCGCAACCCGAACATGGAGAATCCCACATAGATCGGCAGCGCCAGAACAATCATCGGCACCATATAGATCAGCAGGATCGAGCGAGACAATACAGCCTGCCCCTTGAAGCGCAGCCGCGCCACGGCATAGGCACCTGGCACACTGAAAAGCAGGGTCACAAACACCGTCGCAACGGACACGGAGAAAGAGATAAGGAGATAGCGCCCGAAATTATGCTCAACGAAAAGCTCCTTATAGGAGCGCAACAGCCCCCATCCCTTGTCCCAATCAAGCGAGAAATCCAACGGATTGAGCAGCAAGGCCTGCTGCCCCTTCACCGACGTCATCAGCATCACATAAAAGGGCACGACAACGATAGCGGTGAAGAAGACATAGCCAAAACCGGTCAGAAACCGCACGATCCCCTCTTCAAACTGGTGCCGCGTGAGCCTGCCTGCTGGCATCCCCTTCATCATCACACTCAGCGGAACAGAAAGCCCGAAAACCAGAACCAACACACCAATACCCTGCGCAAAGCTCTTTTCAGAGAGGCTTATGCCGAAGGGCTGCATGAGACTGACCCCGAGCACCAACGCAAAGCTGATGAGAATGCCGAGCAAACGGCTGGGCACATAAAGCGCCACCAGCCCCACGGCAGCCCCTTGCACAATGGCTGCAAGCCAGACCGGATGCACCGGCAGGCCGGTTGAAAAGGCCATAACGATGGTCAGGCATACGATGATGGTAAGGCTCCATAACACGCCAACCACGGCGGCGAGCAGATATCCCTTTTTCATAGCCCTTCCTCCCTTGAAATGAACCGGAAGAAGAAGAATGAGAAGGCCAGAAGGCACCCGAAGATGACCACAGCGACCGCAGCCCCCGCGCCAATATTGGAAATGGCAAAGGCCTGCTCATACACATTCACGGTCAACGTCCGTGTTCCCGCATTGCCGCCCGTCATCAGGAAGATGTCATCGAACTTGTTGAACGTCCAGATGAAGCGCAACAGAAACAGCACCGAAAGAATGCCCATCAATTGCGGCAGCGAGAGATAGTAGAATTTCTGGAAAGGCGATGCCCCATCCATATCGGCCGCCTCATAGATGTCGTGATCTATCGACTGCATCCGCGCCAGAATAAACAGGAAGGAAAGCGGGAAATAGCGCCAGATTTCAAACGCCGTCACGGTAAACAAAGCCAGAGGCCGCTGCCCGAAAAAGTTGATCGGCGTCTCAATCAACCCCATTTGCACCAGCAGCGCATTGAATGAGCCCGAGAATGGATCCAGCAACGTCACCCATGTAAAGGCAACCGCGATAACCGGCGCCACATAGGGAAACAAAAACAGCCCGCGCAAAATGCCTTGTCCGGTAAAACTCTTGTTGAGCATCAAGGCGGCGAGCATGCCAACCACAAGCGCTCCGATGGTGCCGACCACGGTGTAGAACAACGTCACCCAAAGCACTTCGAGAAATTCACCACTGTCGAAGACAGAGCGAAAGTTGTCCCATGTGAAGGTCAGGTTGAACAGATCAGAACTCGCATTGCCCGTCATGATCGGCTCTGTGTCACGCACATTCACATCGCTATTGATGAAGGCCTCCTGGGCCACGGCCTCAATAAGCAATCTTTCCCGATGGCCAGCCTCCCAATCGCCCAGATTGCAAGAGAGCTGCCCTGCGGCGAGCGTGCAGCGCTCATCCAGAGACACCGGTTCAAGGCCAGCAGGCCAGACATCGGACATGGTGACATTGGCAATCGGCTTCTCACGCGAAGAGTTTGTCAGACGATATTCAATCGTCACCGTATCCCCCGCAGCGGACACCTTGCCCCGCATACGCTCATAGACATCGGGCGTCGTGGGTCTGAGGTCGCTCAAACCGATCGGTTTGGCACTGATCCAGAAGATCGCCAACAAGGGGAGAATGATGACCAGAGCCACGCTCAAAAGCGTCGGCGTCAGCAACCCCCAGGCAAGGCGCGCTTCTCTCTTGGCCAGAGGTCCGGATCGTGGAGGGGCGAGCGCAGTGGGCTGGTGCCCTGCTCCCGCAGAACTGTTTGGATAGTCAGTGGTCGACATGAGAAGAGGCTCCGCTTATCACACCGGGCAACGACAAGCCGCCCGGTGCAAACAGTTTCAAGTCAATACCTTATTGAATTTTCGACAGTTCCTCGTTCAACGAGGCAACAGCTTCTTCCGCCCCGATGACACCATCGGTGTATTTGCGGACAATCTGGTTAAAGACCTGGGCATTGATCATTTTCGAAGCCAGAGCCAGTTGACCTTCCTTGACGCCCCAACGCTGGGCGACATCCAGACCGGAGACTATTTCCTTGATCATCTCTTCCGGATAGAGATCAGCAAGCGGTTTCTTGCGGTCCACACCGACCGGTAGAGTAGACCAGAGATCAACGAATTTGGTCGGGTTATCAGCATCCCCACGACGAACCGGGAATTTGCCTTCCGGAGCAATCGCCAAAGTCTGGGAGTAGCCTTGATTCATCGAATATTCGACGAATTTTTCAGCCGCTTCGATGTCGGCATCAGTGGTAATGCCGAAGAAGTTGGTGCTTGCCCATGCAGCACCATCAGGATTGGAAGGGCCTGCAAAATTGGTCACAATGCCGGTTTTAGAAGCCAATTCAGGGCTGGTTGGATCATCATTGATAGCCGGAGGAGCGGAATCCCTGAGGCCTGCCAGTTCGTCAAGAATGAACGGCGACCAGATGATCATCGCAGCCTTGCCAGCAAAATAGAGTTCACGGGACTGTTTCCAATAGAGCTCGCCCGGAGGGGAAGCCTTCACAACAGACTTGTAGAAGTCGAGCACTTCGGTGGTTTTCTTCACATCAAGTGGTTTGAATCCGTCTTTGTCGACAGGAGACACACCGTTGGCAAGGAAGACATGCTCAAGAACCTGACTCATAAAACTGTCATCCACCTTGGTGGCAGCTACGAAGCCGTACATTTCAGGCGGATTGTGCAGCGCCTTGATAGCGGCTTCCACATCAGCATAGGTGTTGGGCGCCTTCAGACCCTTCGCATCGAAGAGGTCCTTGCGATAGACGATCATCTGTGTCCAGCCGTCCGCCGGAACCGAAGCATAGCCCTCTTTGAGTGCGACCATACCAAGAGTACCCGAAGCAAAAGTCTCCGTACCAAGATTTTCAAGCACTTCCGTGGCAGCATAGCTATCGAGAATACCAGCTTCCACCCAAGGCAAGGCTTGCTCTAGAGGGTGATAAATGACATCCGGCAAGTCACCGGCAGCATAAGCCGCCGTCGCGCGCGTCCCTAGCTCCTTTTCCGTTACCGGAATCACCTCAACGGAAATGCCGGTTTCAGCCTCGAAATCCTTGGCCATTTCCTGCTGCCGAGCCAGACGCGGGGTCTGCTCTTCGGTCGTCCAGAAACGGATACCTTCGGCCGAAGCCGTCACCATGGTGCATCCAAGAGCAAGCGCTGTCCCAACCATGAGACCGGTCAAGCGTTTGCTGCCTAAAGATAATGTCATTGTCAAACCTCCCAAATTACAACACTGAAAATAAGTTCAAGCGGATCGAATGACCGGCGGGCCATCCGATGCCCGCGCAATCAATTGCGCCTCCCCCAACTGGCGAAGCGATTCAGGCGCGTCCCCCTGGATACGCCTGATGAGCAGGTCAGCGAGGCGTTCCCCCGCTTCCCTGTTATCGACGAAAAAGCTGGTAAGTGGCGGGGATGCATATTCCCCCTCAGCTATACCGTCGTAAGAAATGATCGACAGATCACTGCCAATCATCAGCTGCCTGTCATGGGCAGCCCGATAAACACCCAGCGCGGCGAGATCGACCGCGCAGATAATCGCCGTTGGCCTTTCAGGCAGATCCAGCAGGATCGCCCCCTCCCGAGCGCCATCCCTGCGGGTCACGGCATCATGGCGAACCAGACAGTCCTCATAGGGGAGTCCTGCCTTTTTCAAACCCTCGCAATAGCCCTCATAGCGCACCTTGGCATACATGTAGCGCTCCAGCCCGTTGATGAAACCAATGCGCACATGCCCCATGCCAACCAGCCGCAACACCGCCTCTTGCATGGCCTTGGCAGCATCGATGTCATACCAGCCACACTCCGTATCATCCCCCGTGCGCCCAAACATGATGAAGGGAACATGCGCCTTGACCAGATAATGCACCCGAGGATCTTCGATGCGTGTGCGCGGCAGGATAAAGCCATCCACCGTATGCTCGTCGCTCAGGCGCTTGATTGTCGTCAGCACGCCCAGCGCATGATTTGCGGTTGCCACAGTCAGGGTCCAATTATCCTGACTGGCTCGCCGCGAAATCCCGTCAATAAAATCGGCAAGAAACGGCCGGTGCCCGTCATGGCTATCCGCATTGAGCACCATGCCGAGCGACCGCACCAGACCGGTGCGAATGGCCTGCGCGTGAATCATCGGCTTGTAGCCAAGTTCCTGCGCCGTGCGCTGGACTTTCAGACGCGTATGTTCCGCGATATCCGAATAGCCATTCAGCGCCCTGGAAACAGTGCTCTTGGAAATACCCAAGGCATAGGCCACTTCCTTGATGGTCACGCGTGATTTTTTGCTCTGACGCCCCTTGCCGTCATGTTCTTCAGACTTGTGCACGGCATCCTCCCGCGCCAAGTCTGCTTTCCGAAACCGGTTTCGGCAACCACCAGTATATTCACCTTTTGGCTAACCACCCAAATCAGGCATCTCATTGAAAGAAAAGGACCGAAATCGATTTCACGAAAAGGTTCCGACACTGCGCCTGCGCAATCCGATTTTGCCAGTTTGCTCAAAAAATTAGCAATTGCCCACGAATTCCCCACCAGCTTTCTTTCGCACCTGCGAAAGGCTCCGGCGCAATCTATCCAACTCTGGGGAAAACAGACTTTTGACCTGCCAAAAACCGATATCCGGCACGCATCCGCAAACGAAATCCGCTAGTGGAAATCACGACTGGGGAATAGTTTCTTGGCCTGCTCGCGGGGGTGTCGGGCCCGCGATGGTACGCGTTCCAGTCCCTTGGCCGGACGCCCCCGTGGCGCCTCATCGGCCTGCGGATTGGTGATGCCGACTGCATCATCAAGCGGATGTCCCAACTCGGAGAGCCGGTGCGACAGATCTTCCACCTGCTCGGCAATCAGATGCACCACGATACCCTCCTTCTGCAGCGTGCCATGCACCCTGAGCAATCGCCCCGTAATCACCGCCCGCCGGAAAGCCTTGTAGATCTTGGGCCAGACGACGACATTGGCAACGCCGGTTTCATCTTCCAGTGTCACGAAAATGACGCCAGATGCAGTACCGGGGCGCTGCCGGGTGATGACCAGCCCACAGACGGTCACTCTCTTGAGCGAAGTGACCATCAGATCGCCATGGGTGGTCAGATCCGGCATGGAGGGGCGCAGCAGTTCCATCGGGTGCGCCCGCAGGGACAGGCGCATGGAAACATAATCCTCCACCACCTCTTCCCCCAGATGCATCTGTGGCAAGGAGACCGAGGGCTCATTGATGCACTCGCCATCAATCGGATCGTTGAACAGCGGCAACGGCTTGAGACCGGACAGGGCCTTGACCTGCCAGAGCGCCTCGCGTCGCCCCATCTCCATGCTGACAAAGGCATCCGCCTCGGCCAGCCGCTCCATCGCCCCGCCTTTAAGGCCTGCCCGCTGCCAGACGCTTTGCGGATCGGGGTAGCCGTTGCCTCTTGCAGCCACGATCCACTCAGCATCCTCAGCGGAAAACCCTTTGATCTGGCGAAAGCCGAGCCGGATGGCCAACGCCCCATCCAGCCGCCGCTCGAGCATATTGTCCCAAGCGCTGTTATTGACGCAAATGGGCCGGATCTCGATGCCATGCTCGCGTGCATCCCGCACAATCTGTGCCGGCGCATAAAACCCCATCGGCTGGGAATTGAGCAACGCGCAGGCGAACACCGCCGGATGATGGCATTTGAGCCATGCCGACACATATGCCAGCATGGCAAAAGCCGCCGCGTGGCTCTCGGGGAAGCCATATTCGCCAAAACCCTCGATCTGAGAGAAGCAGCGCTCGGCGAAATCCCGCTCATAGCCTCGCTCCAACATGCCGCCCACAAACCTCTCCTTGAAGCTGTGAATGGTGCCCATCCGCCGGAAGGTGGCAAGCGAGCGCCGCAGCCGGTCGGCTTCCTCGGGGCTAAAGCCAGCAGCCACCACGGCAATCTGCATCGCCTGTTCCTGAAACAAAGGGACACCGAGCGTCTTTCCCAACACCTCTTCCAGCGCCTTGGAGGGGAACCAGACCTTCTCCCGCCCCTGCCGCCGGTTGATATAGGGATGTACCATTCCCCCCTGAATAGGCCCGGGCCGCACGATCGCCACCTCGACCACCAGATCATAAAAGGTGCGCGGACGCATGCGGGGCAGGAAGTTCATCTGTGCCCGGCTCTCGACCTGAAACACCCCCACCGCATCAGCCACACACAGCATGTCATAAGTCGCCCCGTCCTCCTGCGGCACCGAGCCGATGCTATGCACAAGCCCCTCATGCTCCTTGAGCAGATCGAAGCTCTTGCGAATGCAGGTCAGCATGCCAAGGCTCAGAATATCCACCTTGAGGATGCCCAGCGCATCAATATCATCCTTGTCCCACTCGATGATGGTACGGTCTTCCATCGCCGCATTCTCGATCGGGCACAGCTCATCCAGCCGCCCGCGCGTGATGATGAATCCGCCCACATGCTGGGAGAGATGCCGCGGGAAACCGATAATTTCAGCGATCAGGGCAATAGTCTGCATCAGCCGCCGGTCACTCGGATCAAGCCCCAGCTCGCGCATCCGCTTCATGTCCACCCCATCGGTCGACCAACCCCAGATCTGGCCGGAAAGTGCCGCCGTCACATCCTGCGACAGGCCCATCACCTTGCCCACCTCGCGAATGGCAGAGCGTGTACGGAAATGGATCACCGTGGCGCAAAGGCCAGCGCGGTGGCGGCCATAGCGCTCATAGATATGCTGGATCACCTCTTCGCGCCGCTCATGCTCGAAATCCACATCGATATCAGGTGGCTCGCCACGATGCTCAGAGACAAAGCGCTCGAACACCATGGTGATGGTTTCCGGCGCCACATCGGTAATCCCGAGAGCGAAGCAGAGGATCGAGTTGGCCGCAGAGCCGCGCCCCTGACAAAGGATATCCTTACTGCGCGCAAAAGCCACGATGTCATGGACGGTGAGGAAATAGGCCGCGAACCCGAGCTTGCCGACAAGCGCCAGTTCCTTATCGGCCAAAGAACGGGATTGCTCCGGCACCCCTTGCGGATAGCGCCGGGCAAGCCCCTCATTGGTCAGCCGCTCAAGCCGCGCCTGCGGACTTTCATCGCCCGACACCTCATCGGGATATTGATAGCTCAGCTCATCAAGGGCGAAGCTACAGCGCATGGCAATCTCTGTGGCGCGCCGGATCGCCGCCGGATGGCGCCGATAAAGCCGCACCATATCCGCCGCTCCCTTCAGTCGCCGCTCCGCATTGGGCAGAGCGCGAGAGCCGATATCATCGATGGTGATATGTTCGCGCAAGCAGGTCAGCACATCGGCCAACTGCCGCCGCCGCCCGTGATGCATGAGCACATCCCCCACAGCCACCATGGGAGCTGCCAACTTGTAGGCAAGGGCAGAACAGGCATCAAACCAGGCCTGATCCGACCCATTATAGGCCGGCGCAGCCCCCAGAAAAACACGTCCGGGGAACTGGGCCACCGCCCGCCTGATCTGCGGTTCAACATCGGGGTGCTCCAGCCCTGCCTGCGGCAGAGCAATCAGCATCATCCCCGATCCGGCTTCCAGCAGGTCGGCAAAATGAAGAAGACACTCTCCCTTCTCGGCCCGACGCTTGCCAAGGGTCAACAGCCGCGTCAACCGCTGATAGGCAGCCCTGTCCGTGGGCAGCGCCACCCAATCAAGGGAGCTGTCGGTAAGCACCAGACGCGCCCCGGTAATGAGGCGCGGCAGCTTGACCACCGCAGCAGCCGATAGCTCAGTTGTTCCCTCGGCTTCCAGTGGTTGACGGCTGGACGGATCAACCCGCTGGCTGGAGCGCAGCTTGATCGCCTCCAACTGCTTGTTCGTCTGCTCCTCGATCTGGCGTTTCAACTCCTTGAGTGCGGAAAAAGCCCGCACCACGCCAGCCAGAGAATTCCGGTCCGTGATGGCAATCGCCTCCAACCCAAGCTCGGCTGCGCGAATGACCAGCTCTTCAGGATGAGACGCCCCCGTAAGGAAGGTAAAATTGGACGCGACACACAGTTCCGCATAAGCGGTCGGCCGCATCGAGGCCAACTGCTCGGGCGACACGGCACCGGAATTCGGCGTCGGCCCCTTTGCAGGCGGCGTGGCCGCGCCTTGTGCGCGGGTGGGATTACTCGTCATGCAAATTCACCCTGCACGAACCAACTGGAAAGATGGGTCAAACGGTTTTGTGGCGTATGGAACAGCCAGAGACGCCAGCCCTGCCGCGTCTCCACCCACCAATAGTCCCGAATGCCGGACCGCCATGCAGGATCCTCCCACCACCATTCCGGCGCAATCCGTTCCGGCCCGCGCGCATAGGCCACGGACAGCTGCATCCGTCGCCAACGAAAATGCGCTGGCGGCTCGCGCCGCGCAGGGTCAGGCTCCGAGGATAAAGGCAGCACGATGGGCTCAGGCGGAAATAGCCGCAAAGGGCGCGGGGAACGGGACCCGCAGGCCTCTTCGTTCTGAGCCCCCTCTTTGCGGGCGTCCCGATCAGGCCCCTTTTTCCCTCCAAGCCCCGGCCAGGAGGCAACCGCTTTGGTCCATGAAGCAGGTTGCAAAGAAAAACTACGCTCCGGAATATGGCTATCGGCAGGAACAAAGCGCAGGATATTCTCTAGCCCTATGCGACTGCCAAGCCGGGAGACCAGATCATCCAGCGCGTGATCTTCGACCCTTGATGCGGCTTCCCTATCCGCCTCACGGCCCCCATTGCTCAGCACCACGCTCGTCATCTGGTCATCGGCCATGGGCTCCACAACAGTGGCTTCCAGCCGCATCATGTCGATCCCGAAACCCGCATCCACCTCGCCCACGCTGCGTTCGAACAGAGGCAGAATCCGCGCCGCTTCCCGCATCGGGCGCGCCAGCCGCAATTCCACCTGACTGGCTTCCATATCCATGCGCCGCATGGTCAGTTGCAACACCCGCGCTCCGGCGCCCTGCCGGTCCAGCTTGTCGCAAAGCCGGTCCAGCAGTTTGGCCGCCACCGCCATGACATCATCGGCCAGCCCGATCGGTTCGGGCAGGCTCATCCGCACCCCGTAATGGGGCGCCTCGGATAGGGGAGAGATGGCCTCCTCCCTGTGCCCCAGCGCCTGATCTAGGCGCATCAAGGGCTCCAACCCGAAGCGGCGGGTCACCGTCGCCCGTGGCAGAGCATAAAGCGCCTCGATGGTGCGCACCCCAAGCCGCATCAGCCCCGTGCAGACCTTTTCTTCCAGCCGCAAGGCAGCAACCGGCAAATGCCCGATAGCAGCAAGTGCCTTGCCCGGAAGAGCCAGCCGCACCGCAAGGCCGGAAGATCTTTTCTCATGCGTCGCCGTGCTGCCCTCCGTCTCAACATGCCTAGAACCGGTGGCCTGTTCCCCGGCCTCATCGGGCACCCAACCGCCATAATGGGCCAGCGCCCAAGCCGCCCCCCGTGTATCCGCAAGTCCCTGCTGCACGGAAATTCCGCCTCGCGCCAAACGCTCCTCGATGACCTCCAGCAGCGCCTGTTCGCCACCGAACAGATGAGTGGAGCCCGTCACATCCAGCAACAGGCCATCATTACCGTCCAGCCCAACCCAGGGACAGAAGCGCCCGGCCCAGCGCGCCAGCAATTGCAGAAAATGCGCGTCCGCCTCACGATCTGCCGGCATGGTCTGCAAGGACGGGCACAGGGCCCGGGCATCCGCCAGCCCCATACCGCGCTGAAGCCCTTCCCGCTCGGCGCTCTCATTGAGGCAATAAAGCCGTTCGGCATTACTCTGCTGCAACGTGAGGGCAAAAGGGGTCGTGACCACCGTGCGCCGCAGAATGCGGTCGCTCGCCAGCCTCGGAAACCACAATGACACGACGCGTCTCTGCATCCCAAACAAGATCCCAACACCCTAATGTTCCTGATTTGTTCTTTATAAGCTGCCAACGCTGAAGAGTCGAGTCAGGAGTCTGAAGCGACTGCATAGCCACCTGATTTTGCCGGAATTTCGGGGAGAAGAGCGGTGTACAATGCCAGCGACTTTCCGCCGCATTATTGCCCATCCCCTCGCCGATCATCAAAATGCCCGTGGCCTTGCCTTCCTCTGCAGCCAATTGCAAGCGTCGACCGGCCGTGAAAGAGAGATCACGCGGCACCTCGGCCACCACTGTAGAAACAGCGCCAGACCGCAAAGCCTCTTCAGCGGCCGCCAGCATCGCCTTTTGATCCGACACCCGCACCAGCAGCACATGGCGCGGATCACAAAACAGCGCCAACCCATCCGGATTGAGCCCCTCTGCTCGCCACTCTTCAACCAGCCACATGGCTGGCCGTTTATCTGCTCGCATGCCAACCCCGCAGGCAATCGCGGCAAAGACAGCGGCGCCCTGTCCGGTCACCTCATGCGCTCGCCCCCCTCTTAGAGGAAAGGCTTCATCAAACCGCTCATACATGACACACTCCAAAAAAAGAACATAAGAGGAACATAGCACGATTTTTGTCCCTTGTCAGCGCCCTTCGACATCACATACTTGCATCATCAAATTTGAAGATATGCATATGACGCATAAATGAGCCGCAAACTTGTCTCTTCAAAATCCGCAGAAAACCGCCCAAATATGCATCAAGACGCCATACGATACGAACCACGCATGATGACGAGAAAGTGGAACCCATGTCCGAAAAAAGCCTCAACCCCTTTTCCCTCGCTCTGAAGATTTTCCAGAATCTTGGATCCTCCGAACCGCGCGTCCATCCGAACCCGCGCGAATGGGACGCGATGACCTTTTACGACCACAAAGACAACTAAAATAAGTAAAAACATCTAAGAAAATCCGCAATTTAGGGCCTAGCCATGCGACGGCATCAAGGCTGATAGGCGATAAAACCTCTTTTGCGCATAAGACGAAAGTCTTAAACTGTCCCTCGTAAGTGAGCCAACGAAGCCTCTGCAAAGAGGCGAGGTCATTTGCGACGGGGACCCCCTCTAGTCTCATGCTGCCTCCTCCCCGATTTTGCATGAGATTCGACCCCCGCCCAAGTGGCAATCATGCCCTGTCCCAGATCCGTCTGGGACAGGGCATCTTTTTTGTGCCAACGCTCCTTTTGCCTTCCCCGAGACAAGCAACAAGACAGCCCTGAAAGACGATCCTTGAAAGAAAGGACCTGCTTTTTCACAAGCTCTCTGCTTGCGTGCCCTCAACAAGGAGACATGACTGGTCCTTTTCCCGCCGCACCACTATAGTCATACCAAACAAACGCGGGAGGCGATGGTGACAGACACCGGAAATGACATCGAACAATTGCGCGATCTGGCAACAGCCCTGTTTGAGGCAGGCGTTGCGGCGGCAGATCCTCGTCTGGCTCTGGAAAAGACATTCGAACAAACCCCTCTGGTTCCCCTGCAAGAAGGGCGATATCTGATCATTGCCCTTGGCAAAGCGGCAGGCGCCATGGCGCAAACATGCCTCAAGGCCCTGCCAGAGGACACCGCCTATGAATGTCTTGTCATCACCAACTACGAAAATGACGCCCCCATTGAGGGAGCAACCTGCTATGCGGCAGCCCATCCGGTTCCCGATGAAAACGGCCTGAAAGCAGGTAAGGCCATCATGGATCTGCTGGCAACGACCACCCCTGAAGACCGCGTCATCGTATTGATCAGTGGCGGCGGCTCAGCTCTCCTGCCTGCGCCGCTCCCAGGCCTCAGCCTTGACGATAAAATCGCCGTCAACAAGTTGCTGCTCGCAAATGGCTACAATATTCAGGAAATGAATCTGGTTCGCCAAAACCTGTCTTTGCTCAAAGGCGGCGGCCTCAGCCAATTGGCAGCGCCTGCGCCTGTTCAGAGCTACATTCTCTCCGACGTGGTCGGTGACGATCTCAGCGTCATTGCCTCGGGCCCGACCAATCCGCCGCTTGGCAGCAAGAAAGACGCTCTGGCCCTGTTTGAAGCCAAGGGCCTGGTGGATCAGTTGCCCCCATCAGTCAAAGCCGCACTGGAGGCAGACGGAGGAGAGGCGGAGATCGATTTCTCCAATACGACCAACCTGCTCATAGGGTCCAACCGGCTCAGTCTTGATGCCATATTGGAGTCCCTGCCCATGGGCTGGCGTGGCCTCATTCTTGACGATCTGCTCGAAGGCGACGTGGAAGAGATCGCCCCCCAGTTGCTCGAAGCCGCCAGAAACGCGCCCGAAGAGCAGAAGACCGTTTATATCTGGGGCGGCGAAACCACTGTCACCCTGAAGGGCGACGGCAAGGGCGGACGCAATCAGGAACTGGCCCTGCGCTTTGCTGCCGCCAATGAAGCCAACCCGATTGAAGGAGACTGGGTCTTCCTGTCCGGCGGCACCGATGGACGCGATGGACCAACGGACAGCGCCGGAGGGCTGGTGGATGCCGAAACCCTCCACCGTATTCGCCAGACCGGCGAAAGACCACAGGCGCTTCTGGCCAACAATGACAGCTACAAGGCCCTTGAACTTGCCGGAGATCACCTGATGATCGGCGCCACGGGCACAAACGTCGCAGATATTCAGATCTGTCTGGTGGACAAAGACAAATGAGTGAAGAACAATCGGAGCAAGCAACCTCCCGACCGGTCGAAATTCTGGTCGACGCCGACGCCTGCCCCGTCAAGGAAGAGGTCTACAAGGTAGCCGAGCGCCATGGCGTTCCGGTTACGCTTGTGGCCAACCAGTTCATGCGCCTGCCGCGCAAAGACGAATGGGCGGTGCCCATCTCTTTCGTCAAGGTGGAGGATGGACCAGATGTGGCCGACGACCATATCGCCGAAATTGCCCACCCGAAGGCGGTGGTGGTCACAGCCGACATTCTGCTTGCCCAGCGCTGCATCACAAAGGGCGCCAGCGTCATCGGCACCACCGGCAAGCCTTTTACGGAAAATTCCATCGGCTCGGCAGTCGCCATGCGCAACCTGATGGCGGATTTACGTGAGACCAGCGACATCGGCGGCGGTCCGCCCCCCTTCTCCAAGGCCGATCGCTCACGCTTTCTTTCAAGTCTGCATGAAACACTGGAACAGCTGAAACGGCGTAACGCCTGAACGCCCCGAACCGCTTGGCTAACCGAACGGCCAGATCTCCCAAACGATCTGACTAGCCAAACGGACAGGGGCTGATGAAATCCATCCATTCCCCCTTGTCTGGATGAATGAAACGTAGCGTTTCGGCATGCAGCATCAGCCTGTCTGCAGCGTCCAGAGCTTCGCCTTGGGCATAGAAGCGATCCCCCATGATGACATGCCCCAGACTGAGCATATGAACGCGCAGCTGATGGGAACGCCCTGTGTGGGGGAACAGCCGCACCAGCGTGCTGACCGCATCGCGGTCGATCACCTGCCAGTCGGTCACCGCCTTCTTGCCATGCTCGAAGGACACCATCTGCTTGGGCCGGTTCGGCCAATCGCAGATCAACGGCAGATCCACCGTGCCCCGATCCTCGGCCATTGCGCCCCAGACCCGCGCCACATAGCTCTTCTCGACCTTGCGCTTTTCAAATTGCCGTCCCAGATTGCGATGGCAGTCATCAGTGCGCGCCAGCACCATGATGCCTGAGGTATCCATATCCAGCCGGTGAACGATTCGCGTATCGCCAAAATGCTGTCGTGCGCGGTGATCCAGACAATCCCAATGCTCTTCAGCCTTGCCCGGCACGCTCAACAGGCCCGATGGCTTGTTGATGATCACAAAATGCGCGTCCTCATAGAGCACTTCGAGATAGGGCTCCGTGGGCGGGCTGTAATTGACCAGAGGCGGGGTCAGGCTGGGCGGATGTGACATGGCTCTCATATGCATGAGCACGGCGGCAAGGTCAATCACCTAACGGCTCGCCCCCTTCAAGAGCCCGACAACAGCATTTGAAAAGACTGGATTTTCCGCCCGAAACCGGCCCGAAGCGTACCAAACAACAATCGATACCGCAGCGCAACAAAGTCTGCTCGCGCGGCTTCGCGCATGCAAAACAAAGCTTCAAAATTAGACTTTCCTACAAATAAAACTAAAGTAAAAAGACCAATCAAAACCGTCCATCCGACCCAACACTTCAGTATAAATCCCTTTTACACATCAAGAGACTAAAGGATAAAGGAATTATACGAAACATCAATTGAATTACCCCACCCTCTCATTTTAGATCACAGCAAGGATAGATGCCTATATTCAGGTTATCTGTGTCTTACAACTCATAGGGTCTTGTCATAAGTCGGAACAAAAATGTCGCAGTGCAGCTGAGGAACTCTACCGAAACAGACATAGCCGTCCAAAACAGACCTTTCAGAATGGAACATGAGCCGCAGAGCGGTTCAGCACCATGGGGGGAAATATGACCGAGAATACTGACTCCGGACATGCCTATTGGAAAGCCAACCTGAATCTGATCGCGATCTGCCTTGTCATCTGGTTCATCGCATCCTTCGGGTTTGGTCTGCTTCTTCGTCCTGCCCTCTCCGGCATCGCGGTCGGTGGATCCGACCTGGGATTCTGGTTCGCCCAGCAGGGCTCAATCTGGGTCTTTTTGGGACTCATCTTCTTCTATGCGGTTCGCATGAATGCGATCGACAAGAAATTCGGCGTTGAAGAATAAGGAACGAGAGAGGCTAGACTATGGATCTTCAAACTCTTACCTACATCGTTGTGGGCGCGTCCTTTGCGCTTTACATCGGGATTGCCTTCTGGGCACGCGCCGGATCGACCGGTGAATTCTATGCCGCCGGTCGCGGCGTCCATCCGGTTGCCAACGGCATGGCAACGGCGGCTGACTGGATGTCGGCTGCATCCTTCATCTCCATGGCGGGTCTGATTGCCTTCAACGGCTATGGCGCATCGGTGTTCCTGATGGGCTGGACCGGCGGTTATGTGCTTCTCGCCATGCTTCTGGCACCTTACCTGCGCAAATTCGGCAAATTCACCGTGCCGGAATTCATCGGTGACCGCTTCTATTCTTCCACCGCACGCATCGTGGCCGTGGCCTGCCTCATCATCTGCTCGATCACTTATGTTATCGGCCAGATGAAGGGCGTTGGTGTTGCTTTCTCCCGCTTCCTCGAAGTGGATGCCTCCACCGGCTTGCTGATCGGTACCGCAATCGTGTTCCTTTACGCGGTTCAGGGCGGCATGAAGGGCATCACCTACACCCAGATCGCCCAATATTGCGTTCTGATCCTTGCCTACACCATTCCGGCAATCTTCATCTCCATGGAACTGACCGGCAACTTCCTGCCGCAGGTCGGCCTGTTCTCCGACCATGTTTCCGGCACCCCGCTGCTCACCAAGCTTGATCAGGTGGTGACCGACCTCGGATTTGGCGAATATACCGCCTTCACATCCAACCCGCTCAACATGTTCATGTATACCATGTCCCTGATGATCGGCACCGCAGGTCTGCCTCATGTAATCATCCGCTTCTTCACCGTGCCGAAGGTTTCCGACGCACGCTGGACAGCTGGCTGGTCTCTGGTCTTCATCGCGATCCTCTACACCACCGCTCCTGGCGTTGGCGCCATGGCTCGCCTCAATCTGATGGATACCATCCAGACTGGCACCATTGGTGCGGAAGACGGCAACCTGCAATATGAAAACCGTCCAGACTGGTTCAAGAACTGGGAAACCACCGGTCTTCTGAAATTCGAAGACAAGAACGGTGACGGTCGCATCCAGTATTACAATGACAAATCCGCAGACTTCCAAGCGAAAGCCGACGAATTTGGCTGGAAAGGCAACGAGTTGTTCGTGGATCGTGACATCATGGTTCTGGCCAACCCGGAAATCGCCAAACTGCCAAACTGGGTGATTGCACTGGTCGCAGCCGGTGGTCTTGCCGCCGCGCTCTCCACTGCCGCCGGTCTGTTGATGGCCATTTCGTCAGCCGTTTCTCATGACCTGATGAAGGGCACCTTCACACCAAACATCACCGAGAAGCAGGAACTGCTCTATGCCCGTATCGCCATGGCCGTTGCCATCGTGATTGCCGCCTATCTCGGCCTCAATCCTCCCGGCTTCGCCGCGCAGGTTGTGGCTCTGGCCTTCGGTCTGGCAGCCTCCTCGATCTTCCCGGCTCTGATGATGGGGATTTTCTCCAAACGGGTAAACTCCAAGGGCGCCATCTTCGGCATGCTGGCCGGTATCCTGTCGACCTTGCTCTACATCTTCATGTATAAGGGCTGGTTCTTCATTCCGGGCACCAACGTGCTGGCGAACACCACGGAAAATCATTTCCTTGGCATCGCACCAGAAGCATTCGGCACCATTGGAGCGATCATCAACTTCGCAGTTGCCTATGTGGTCTCCTCCATGTCCGCTGAACCACCCAAGGAGATTCAGGAACTGGTCGAAAGCATCCGCGTGCCAAAAGGCGCAGGCGCTGCGATTGATCACTAAAGGCTCTGGCTGCGAGGATCTCTTGAGGGGCCTCGCGACCTGAAACAAGACAAATAGAGAGATCCCGTCGCACATCGCGGCGGGATTTTTGTCCGCAAATCAGCCGGAGACAGGAAGCATGAGCCTACCGGATTTTGCAGAATTCGCCAGCCACAGGCATCCGTTTGACCTCATCGAGATGAGCCGTCTTGCAGTGCTTGCCCGAAACACCCTCAAAATCGAGGTTGCCAAGGGGGAGACCATTTTGTCCGTTGGGCAGAAGGTGGAAGGGCTCTATCTCATCCAGTCTGGCGAAGTGGATCTCATCACGCCTGAGGACACACTGCTTCTGCATCTCACGGTGGGCAACTGCTTTGGCGAGCGGGCCATGCTGAGTAATGGCCATGCCCCCAACCGCGCCGTTGCCAATCAGGATTGCACCCTGTTTCTCATCCCCAAATCTGAATTTCTCGACCTGACGGAAACCCTGCCGTCTTTTCACGCCTTTTTCGATAGCTCCCTCATCAAACGCGCAACCGCCGCAGGGCAGAGCGATTCGACCACCGATCTCATCTCCATCACCATCGGCGCGTTGATGACCCCCGACCCGATCACCATCGGTCCGGACATACCGGTCACGGAAGCTGCACAGTTGATGCGAGCCAAGAATATCTCCTGTCTGTTGATCACCGAAGAGGACCGCCTGATCGGCATCCTGACCACGGGCGACATGGCTCACCGGGTCGTTGCCGCAGGCCTTGGCCTCGATACGCCCGTGCGCGCCATCATGACAGCCGACCCCTTTACGCTGGGGCCTGACGCTCTGGGCTTTGACGCCCTCCTCTCCATGATGGAACGCACCCACACCCATCTTCCCGTTGTGGCAGACGGCAAGCTGGTCGGCATCCTGACCAACACCAATCTGGTGCACCGTCAGGCTGTCTCCGCGCCCTTCCTCATTCGCGACCTGCAACGGCAGGATGATTTTGCAAGCCTTGCAGCCATCGTCGCCAAGGTGCCGCAAATGCTGGCCCAGCTGGTCGGCTCCGGCGTAGATGCTCACAATATCGGCCGCATCGTCACAAATGTCACCGACAGCCTGACCCGGCGTCTGGTGCAATTGGCTGAAGAGAAATTTGGCCCCGCTCCCGTGCCCTATCTCTGGCTGGCCTGTGGCTCACAAGGACGGCAGGAGCAGACCGGCGTCTCCGATCAGGACAATTGCCTCATTCTGGATGAGGGCTTTATCGAGGCCGAACATGGCACCTATTTCGAACAGTTTGCCCGCTTCGTCTCCGATGGCCTTGATGCAGCAGGCTTCTACTATTGCCCCGGCGAGATGATGGCCACCAATCCCCGCTGGCGGCAGCCCGTCTCCGTCTGGCGCGGCTATTTCGACAAATGGATCGACCGCCCCGACCCCATGGCCCAGATGCTGGCCAGTGTCATGTTTGATTTACGCCCCATCACGGGCGATGAAAGCCTCTTTGCCGGCCTTTATCAGGAAACGCTGGAGAAGGCGAAGAAGAACAGCATATTCAGGGCGCACATGATCTCCAATTCGCTGGGACACACCCCTCCGCTCAGTTTCTTTCGTGGTTTTGCGCTGATCCGCAAGGGCGAGCATAAGGACACTGTTGACCTCAAGCTCAATGGTGTCGTGCCGATTGTCGACCTCGCCCGAGCCTATGCCCTGCAAGGGGCGATCACGGCAGCCAACACCCGCGAACGTCTCATTCAGGCAAGAGATCAGGGCACCATCAGCCAGGAAGGCGCACAGGGCCTGATCGATGCCTATGACCTCATCGCCACCATACGGCTGGAACATCAGGCCCGCCAGATCCGCGAGGGCAAGACACCGGACAATTTCCTCGCTCCCGCGAGCCTCAGTGAACTGGAACGCAACCATCTCAAGGATGCTTTCATCATGATCAAGACCCAGCAATCCGCCCTTGGTCACGCGCAGGGTGCCAACATCTAGCCTGTCCTCATACCGGCGTCTAAGCCATTGGGTGGCCTACGAAATGCTGCCTTATCACAGGGCTGTATTCCGTGTCACAACAAAGCATGGACAGGAATGCCCGTCGCCCTGACGTCAGCGACGCAGCCCCCTTCAAGTTCAACCCGCAAGGAGCCCTTCTGTATGTTGTTCATTTTGCTTGGAACCTTCATAGCCGGCATCGGCGCAGCGGGGGCAGCCGTCGTCTTCTATAAGTTCATCCTGCGCCGCCCGCGGCCCAAGGGGGCCATTCCCATTTCCGCCGGTGTTGCCATGATCCTTTTGCAAATCGTGCTCGACTATGGCTGGTATTCCCGCGCAACTGCCGATTTCGGCGATGATGTCGTGGTTCTACGAACCGCCGAGGGCACAAGCCTGCTGCAACCGCTTTCCTACATTATCCCGCGCACGGACCGCTTCCTTGCCTTGAACAAGGCCAGCATGAGAAGCAACGACAATTTGCCCGGCATCAGGCTGGCGGAGTTATTCCAGGCAGAAAAGGATGGCCCGACAACTTCTATCTGGCAGTTGATCGATTGTCCGGGCAAGCGCCGCGCCGATTGGACCCACACCATGCCACCGACCATGCAAGACCTTGAGGGGCAAGCCAAATGGTACGCGCTTGAAGAGAGTGATCCGCTGTTTGAAGCCGCCTGTGAGGACTAGGACAGAAACGCAATAAGGGAGGGATCTGGGAGGAGCCCATGACGAAATCGATATTGGTGGTGGATGATGAACCAACCATGGCCTTTGCGCTTGAGCAGCTCATGAAGGCTGAGGGCTATCAGGTGACAACCGCCAGCAGCGGCCAAAGCGCTTTGGACTGTGCCCGCAAGGACCACCCGAACCTCATCCTGCTCGATAGCTCCCTGCCAGACAGGGATGGGTATGACATCTGCCAGACCATCCGCAAGGATGGAGGGAACGAAGATGTCACTATCATCATGATGAACACATCCAGCCGACCAATCGAGCTGGAAAAGGGGCGGGCCTGCGGCGCGAATGGCGCCCTGACCAAACCTTTCTCGCTCGCCACGGCGGCAAAGACCATCAAAGACTATCTGACATAGGCAAGAAACCGGCAACCATGGCACCACCGACAAACAAACTGGAACGACTGAGCCTGAGGCTTCGCATCTTCTTGTTTTTCGCGCTGATTGCCGCAAGCGCCTTCGTCATCATCACAGCCAGTCTCTATTTTGCCCTTCAGCGTATAGGCCCAGAGGCCACCCCGCATCTGGTTCTGTTTGGAGGCATTGCCGCCTTCGCCATCCTCTTTGTTACCGGTTGGGTCTGGCAGAAATTCGATCTCAATGTCGCCCAGCCCATCGAGCATATCTCCAAGGATGTACGCTCCCTCGTCCATGCCGGCGCCTCTCGCGGGATGGATCAGGAAACCGGCAAATATCTCGGCCTGCTCAATCCGGCCATCAGAGAAATCACCGACGCGCTGACCGAGGCTCGCGACGAGACGGAAAAGCAGATCGCAGGCGCCACAGAGGAAACCCACAAGCAGACAGCGCGGCTTGAAAGCGTCATCAGCAATCTTGAGCAGGGTGTGCTGATCTGCTCGCTTGATCACAAGATCACGCTCTATAACAAGCGTGCCCTGAAGATCCTGCATGTATCAGGCGAAATCGGCCTTGGGCGCTCGCTATTTTCCATTGTCTCGGCGGCCCCTTTTCGCCATGCTCTGGAACGGCTGCGCCACCGCTTACAGGAAGGCCGCGACAAGCATCACAGGGAAGGGCTCAGCCAGCTTGTCATCTGCGCTACGGCCGACGGCAAACACACACTGCAAGGCCGTGTCACGCTGTTACTTGACGATGCACAACAAAGCCCCACCGGCTTCATTGTGACCTTTGATGACATGACCCGCCAGCTCGCAGACAATGTCGAACGCGACAGCCTTTTACAATCAGCCCTCAGCGATCTGCGCCATCCGGCCGCCAATCTTCTGGCCTCGGCTGAAATACTGGCCGGTGACTATGCGCTTGCGCCGGAAGCGCGTCACACCCTTGAAAAAATGCTGGCAGAAGAAGCCAATAGCCTCTCAACCCGCCTTGAGCAGTATGACAAGCGCTCCCATGACATGCTGACCAGTGCGTGGCCCATGAGTGATGTCTATTCCTCATCCCTGTTCAACTCGGTCCTGCGACGCAACAGTTCGGAAGACCTGCACCTGACTTGCGAGTTCATTGGCGATCCTGTCTGGCTGCATTGTGATTCCATCACCATTGTCGAGCTCATCGAATATGCCCTGCGCAAGGTGGCCGAGATCACCGGACAGAAAGCCTTCCTGCTTCGGGCGAGCGAGCAAGATCGCAAGATCTATATCGATCTGCATTGGCATGGAGCACCGCTCAGCGTTGCCGCTATCAATAACTGGCTCGATGATCCGCTTGATCCCGATCTGGGGGGCATCACCAGCCGCGACGTGCTCCAACGCCACAAATCCGATTTCTGGAGTGCACAGGCTCCCGATGGCACGGCCCATCTGCGCCTGCCGCTCAGTCTTCCCCGCGACCATCACACGAACCAGCCACAGGCTGAGCAGATGCTTCTGCTACCCGAGCGGTTGGAATTTTATGATTTCGAGCTGATGGAGCGCAAATATCTCGGCGCCCTCCAAGACCGTCCCTTGCGGGAGCTGGATTTCGTGGTTTTCGACACAGAGACCACCGGCCTTGATCCCTCTGATGGCGATGAGATCATTTCCATTGCGGGCGTACGCATCGTCAACGGGCGGATCATGCATGGCGAAATTTTTGACCAGTATGTTCATCCGGGCCGAAGCATTCCGCCCGCCTCAACCAAAATTCACCATATCACCAACGAGATGGTGGCCGATGCACCACCAATTCAAACCATACTGCCCCGCTTTCATTCCTTTGTCAGTGATGCCGTACTCGTGGCGCATAATGCCGCCTTTGACATGAAATTCCTGTCGCTGAAACAGAATGAAACCGGCATCCGCTTCACCAATCCGGTTCTGGATACCGTGCTGCTCGCCGCCCATCTCCAAGGCCAGACAAGCAGCCTGACGCTGGATGCGCTGGCCGAGCAATTCGGCATCGAGATCCCTGCCCAAATGCGCCATACGGCGCTGGGCGACTCGCTGGCAACGGCCGAGCTCCTGCTCCGCCTGATCGATCTGCTGGAAGCATCTGGCGTCAAAACCCTGCGCGATGCAGTGGCTGCGGAGAAAAAAGCCGAGGCTATCCGCCGCCAACAGGCCCGCTATTAACTCTGTTTGGCCCGATCGCACGAAACTCTATTGATCTGGAGCGCCGAATCTGAAAAGTTCGCCGCCGATCTTTCTTTTTCCTCACAGGATAATTGTATCACGATGACCGTCAGCATTGATCTGGGGACCATGAAACTGGGCCAGCCGGCCCAAATGGATCTGGAAGAACTGCTGGCCACCCGCCTTCTGGTGCAGGGCAACTCCGGATCGGGTAAATCCCATCTGTTGCGCCGCATTCTCGAGCAGAGCGCCAAATGGGTTCAGCAGATCATCATTGACCCGGAAGGGGATTTCGTCACGCTGGCCGAGAAATACGGTCATGCGGTGGTGGATGCTGTCGGCACCGAAGCCGACCTGACCATGATCGCCGCCCGCGTGCGCCAGCATCGCATCTCCGCTGTGCTCAATCTGGAAGGCCTTGATGCCGACCGCCAGATGCGCGCCGCCTCGGCCTTCCTCAATGGCCTGTTTGATATTGACCGGCAATATTGGTATCCAGCCATTGTCATCGTCGATGAAGCCCAGCTTTTTGCCCCCGCAGCCGGTGGCGAAGTCAGCGAAGAGGCCCGCCGGTCGTCTCTCGGCGCCATGACCAACCTCATGTGCCGTGGCCGAAAACGCGGCCTTGCCGGTATCATCGCCACGCAGCGTCTTGCCAAGCTGGCAAAGAACGTCGCCGCCGAAGCCTCCAACTTCCTGATGGGCCGAACCTTCCTTGATATCGACATGGCTCGCGCTGCCGATCTGCTCGGCCTTGAGCGCCGCCAGGCTGAGACCTTCCGCAATCTGGATCGCGGCCAGTTCGTCGCCTTGGGCCCTGCGCTTTACCGCCGCTCGGAAACGGTCACCATCGGCGCAGTGGAAACCTCGGCCCGATCCTCAAGCCCCAAGCTGATGCCACTGCCCGATGTGCCGCATGACAATATCGACGAACTCCTGTTCAAGCCCGGCTCAGATGAAGACCCAAGACCCGCCATGGCCCCTCCACCCCCGACCACGGCAGAGGTCATGCAGCAACTGGCCAATCTGAGGCTGGATCGGGAGTTTGGTGGCGAAACCGAGCCGCAACTTGATCTCGACCCTGGCCTCAGCGCCGAAGAGCGCGAAGCGATTTTGCATAAGATCCTTGCAGATCTTCTGGATGATCCGGATGCCGCCTATCAGCCGGTATCCGTGCTCTATCAGGATTTTCAGGTGCGCTGCCGCATCGAGAAGACCCTCAAGACAACACCAGATCTGCAGGAATTCCGCCAGCTTCTGGCTGTCGCCCGCGCTGGCGTTGACGCAAAGGAAGAAACACTCGACGAAGACCAGTGGAAACAGGCTGGTGTCATTGCCGACCAGTTGCCCGAAGACATGCGCGGGGTGTATCTGCTGCTCGCCAAGGCTGCCCTTGGCAAGAAGCCCTGCCCCACCAATCTGGAACTGGCTACCGCCTATGGCACCCGCTCGCCTTCTCGCGCACGCTTTCTGCTGACCTATATGGAAGAGCGCGGCTATCTGGTTTGCGCCAACGATCTGCGCGGCAACCGCATTGTCACGCTCAAGGATCTGGGCGTCCAGACCGAGCCGGGCAATCCGGACTGAGCCCCATGGCAAAATGGTGCAAGAGCCTTAACGCTAGAGGATCACACCCGCCGTTTTCAAACGTCCGATTTCAGTAGACACCACCTCGGCGAAAGCCAGGCCGATACCGCTCAAGGGACGATCCTTGGGCACGAATTGTGCGATATCCCATCGGATGGATGGCAGCAACGGACAATCAACGACCTTGTCCGGATCAAGCAGCAGGCAGGCAACAGGGTCAACAATGGCCAAGCCCACCCCCATCTCCACCAAACGCACGACCCCGTGCAAGGTGCGTGTTTCGGCAACAATCGCCCGCTCCACTTCGATGGACTGCATCATATAGTCAATTCGCGTGCGCAGCGGGCTGCCGGGTGCCAGATCCACGAAAGTTTCCCTTTTCAAATTCTGCAAGGACACTTCCGGCAGATGCTGCAGCTTGTGTCCCTTTGGCATCAGACAGCGCGCTTCACAGATCGCCAGCGATGTCACATCAGCCCCATAGGGGTCGGCATCCAGAGTGATTCCCAAAGCTAAATCACAGCTGCGCTCGGCCACCATGCGCATGATCTCGCTCATGCCCGTATCACGCAGCCTGACGCTCACATGTGGATGAGTCTTCTGAAACTCGGCAATGGCATCGATAAGGAATGTGTCACAGAAAATGGGCTGCGCGGCGATGACCAGATGCCCGCGCTGATTGTTGGCGATGGCACTGGCCTCTTCAGAAAGAGCACTGATACTTTCCAGCCCCCTCACCACCGTCTGATGAAACTGGAAAGCTTCCGGCGTAGGGATCAGCTTGTTCCGCTTGCGCAAAAACAGGGCAAATCCCACCCGTGTTTCGAGCGCCATCAACAACCGGCTGATCATCGGCTGGCTCAACCCCAGCTCGTCTGCAGCACTGCGCATGCCGCCCAAACGGATATAGGCATCAAACGCCTGCAATTCGCGGATTTTCATCATTTTGATCTGCCTCAGTATTACAAATATGCATACTGTCTTATTTTCTTGCAAAAAAGGGAATACTGTGAAAGAAGGTTTTTGTGGATTATCCAACACCTTCCAAAGGTCTTTTTCGGACCGCAGTCTAAGAGGTTCATTAAAACATGAGAAAAATTGTTTCCGCCCTCGCGATGGCGACCGCTCTTTTCACTGGCGCAGCTATGGCTGAAGACAGCTACCCGACCCAAGCTGTTACCCTCACCATTCCTTATGGCCCGGGTGGCGCATCCGACCTTGCCGGTCGTGCTCTTGCTGAAACCGCCAAAACCTATCTTGGCCAGCCGATCACCGTGGTCAACAAACCCGGCGCAGGCGGCATGAACGGTGCCCGTTCTGTTTCCGAAGCAGAGCCAGATGGCTACACCCTGCTGCTGGCTCGCGTAGGCATGGCGCTGACCCCAGCCGTCAACCCGCAGGCTTCTGTCGATTGGGATGCCTACACATTCCTTGGCGCGCTTGAAGCAACCCCGATGATTCTCGCTGTGAAGGGCGATTCCCCTTACAACAGCGTGGAAGAGCTTCTCAAAGCCGTCAAAGACAGCAAGGGTGCGATGACCTATGCCGCTTCCGGCGCAACGGCGATCGACGGATTCACCTCTCAGGCCCTGTTGTCTGATGCTGGCATGGACCCGCTGACCGCGGCCACTCTGGTGCCTTACAAAGGTGGCGGCGCACTGGCAACCGCTCTGCTCGGTGGCCATGTTGACTTCCTTGCCGTTTCTGCTGGGTCCCTCATCCCGCATATCGAAAGCGGCGACATGAAAGCCCTGATGGTCTTTGCTCCGGAACGCATGGCAAAACTGCCAGACACCCCAACTGCAGCGGAACTGGGCTATGAGCAGGCTGGTCAGGTCACCGGCTGGAGTGCTCTTTATGCGCCGAAGGGTCTGCCAGAAAACGTCATCGCCAAATGGGATGAAGTTCTTGGCAAAGTGGCTACCGATGAAACCTGGTTGAAGCTGGCTGGCCGTCGTGGCTCCATCTCCACCGTGGGCAAAATCGACATGACCAAATATGCCAAAGAACAGTATGACCTGTTCCATGGCCTTGCCAAGAAATTCGGCTACCTGCCGGAATAAGAAACGCTCTATCTGCTGAACAAGAAGAGTAAAAAACTCTATATCATCTGACAGCAAGCGTGGCCCTTTCCATTCGGGCCACGCCCTTTGTTGGGGACTTCCCGCCATGCACACTTCTTTTCTTCGTAGCCCATGGTTCTGCGGGCTGCTGATTGCGGCTTTCTTCGCCTTTGTCATTTTCGCGCTCATCCCGGTTTACGTACCGCGCCCAGCCTTCATTCCGGGCTTTGCGCCACCGCCGGACATGTGGCCCCGCACGGTATCCATCATCGGCTTTGCCCTTGGTCTGCTACTCTTCATTCTGGCTCTTCTCGGGCGCACCGTAGAGAGCGAAGCGCTTGAAACGGACCATGCTCCCAAAAGCGTGCTGATCACCCGCTTCATTGGCGCAATGGTCGTCTTTATCGCCTATATTCTGCTGCTGCCCTATGTCGGATTCCTGATTGCCTCCATGGCCCTGACCGGTGCCATGATCCTGCTGACCGGCGAAAAGAACTATCGCTATTGGGCCATAGGCCTGACGCTGCTAGGGCCGATTGTGCTTCAGCTGGTGTTCCACTCGGCGCTCGGCACACAATTCCCTGTTGGCATTCTGACCAAACAATTTGGCTTCTGATCGGAGACACTCATGGCACACGACATTCTCTATGCCTTGCAGGCTGTAGCGACCTGGCAGAATCTCCTGATCATGGCCGCAGGCATCTGGGGCGGCGTGATCATTGGCGCTATTCCCGGCATGACCGGCACAATGGCGGTTACTCTCGCCCTGCCCTTTACCTTCTATATGGAACCGGTTCCCTCCATCCTGCTGCTGGTCGCCCTCTACAAGGGTTCGACTTATGGCGGCTCGGTATCCGCGATCCTCATCAAGACCCCAGGCACCGCTTCAGCCGCCTGTACCGCCCTTGATGGCTATCCGCTGGCCCGTCAGGGCAAGGCAGGCAAAGCGCTCAATATGGCGCTCTATTCCTCGGTTATTGGTGATTTCATCTCCAACCTGTCACTGATCTTTCTGGCAGCCCCGCTGGCCATTCTGGCTCTGCGCGTCGGACCGCCTGAATATTTCATGCTGATGCTGTTTGCCCTGACTACCGTTGCGGGTGTTTCGGGCAATTCCCTACTGCTCGGCCTCATCTCGGCAACCTTCGGTCTGTTGCTCGCAACCGCAGGCGAAGACCTCTATGGCTCCTTCCGCTTTGCCTTCACCGACGACATGCAAGCTGGCTTGTCAGTCGCACCGGTCCTGATCGGCCTGTTTGCCCTGCCCGAGCTACTCAAACTCATCGTGTTCCGTGCAGCACACAAGAATGAAGCCGCAAAACTGGGCGACCAGAAAGTGAGCCGTAGCGAGTTTATGGCCTCACTCAAATCCATTTTGCGCGGCTCCGTCATCGGTGCCGTTCTGGGCGCAATCCCCGGCATCGGGCCGTCCGCTGCGGCTTTCTTCTCCTATGGCGAAGCGCAACGCACCTCCAAGAATGGCGACAATTTCGGCCAAGGCGAACTGGAAGGCATCGCCGCCTCCGAATCCGCCAACAATGGGGCTTGCGGCGCAACCATGATCCCGCTGCTTGCATTGGGCGTGCCCGGCGATGTCATCACCGGCGTCATGCTCGGCGCCTTCATGATCCAGGGTCTCACCCCCGGGCCGCTGCTGTTCCAGACCAACATCCACGAAGTCTATATGCTGTTCATCGGCATGCTCTTCTCGTCGGTTCTGTTGTTCTTTGCCGGTAAGGTCATCATGCGCGGCTTTTCCCATGTTGCCCGTATCCCACAGTCCCTGTTGGCACCGATGGTCCTGCTGCTCTGCCTGTTCGGCATCTACTCCATTGCCTCCAGCATGTTCGATGTCGCCATTCTGCTCATCATGGGTGTGACCGGCTTCATTATGTTCCTGCTGAACATTCCCGCAGCACCGTTCCTCATCGCCTTCATCATCGGGCCGATGATCGAGGAAAACCTGCGCCGCGCGCTGGCAATTTCCCGCGGAGATCCATCTGTTCTGGTCTCCTCTCCGATCACGATGATTTTCGCAGCACTGATTGTCCTCGTTGTCGGGCTCACTGTCCGACGTGAATTCCGTAAATCCAGAAATAGAAAGGCTTGAGACCAATGAGCCTCACCATCGAAGCCCCCTCGCTCCAGCATCCTGCCCTTGAACAGGTCAAGGCGCATCTGGGGGCTTTGATTGGATATGATTCCGTATCCAGTCGTTCAAACAGAGCGCTTATCGACTACGCAGCCGAAACTCTCGAAAAACTGGGCGCAGACGTAACAATTCTGCCCAATCAAGAAGGCACCAAAGCCAATCTGGTAGCGCGTTTCGGCCCTGCCAATACACCCGGCGTGGTTCTGTCCGGCCACACCGACGTGGTTCCAGCCGCGGAAGACAGCTGGGTGACCCCACCCTTTGCTGCAGATGAAAGAGATGGACGGATCTATGGACGGGGTGCATGCGACATGAAGGGCTTTGACGCCTGCGTGTTGACCGCTGCGGCGACCTTTGCCAAAGCCGACCTCAAACGCCCGGTCTATATCTGCTTCTCCTATGACGAAGAAGTCGGATGCCTCGGCGCTCCTGCCATCGCACGCTGGTTGGCGGATCTGGATGTGCCACCGGAACTGGCCATTATTGGCGAACCTTCCGAGATGAAGCTGGTCACGGGCCAAAAAGGCAAGATCGCCATGCGCGCCCATGTGAAGGGCACCTCAGGGCACTCCTCTTTTGCCCCAGAACATGTGAATGCGGTTGAATATGCCTCGCGCATGATCAGCACTATTGCCCAGCGCGCAGACCGCTATCAGGTTGAAGGTCCGTTTGACAAGGATTTCACCGTGCCTCATGCCACCATGCTAACCACCATGATCAAAGGCGGCGTGGCCACAAACGTAACGCCAGGCAATTGCAGTTTCACTTTCGAGCTGCGCTCGATCAGCGGGATGGATGCAGAAGGCGATATGCAGGCTCTGCTGGATGGCATTGAAACAGATATTGCAGTCAAAATGACCGCCAAAGCAGCCAATAGTGGTGTCACATGGGAGAGGATCTTTGCCTATCCTGCCATGGGCGACGCACGTGGTACTGATGCCTTTGAACGCTATGCTCATCTCTTGCCCGAATGGGGCGGCAAGGTATCTTACGGCTCCGAAGGCGGTGTGTTTGAAACCATCGGCAAAATCCCTTCGGTCATCGTTGGTCCAGGCTCCATCAAGCAGGCGCACAAGCCGAATGAGTTCGTCGATATCGAACAGCTTGATCTCTGCCTCGGTTTCCTGGACGAGCTGGCACGCGAACTTGAAAAGCCTCATAAAGGCTAGGCATAAGAATACACAACACATGACAAGGCCGGGAAACCGGCCTTTTTGCTGTCTACACACCGTCACGTGTGTTAAAAGTGCCGGCAGCACGAAAGGAAATCCCTCGCGCTGCCCGCGCCCGTTATGGCGTTTGTCTCTTGCCGAACAAGGCGGTATGAAGCAGTTCCCGCTGTTGGGCTTTGAGAAGCCGTACACCATCTTGTTCTATCAAGTCCCGTTGCTTGTCATCCATAGACAGGGACTGTTCAAACAGTGCAAGGATCAACTCACAGCAATCATCAGCCGCAATGCGGTTGATATTCACCGCGCCACAGCCGGTGCAAAGGTGAACGATCATAATGTCGCCAACCCGTTCCCGGCCATATTTGTCAAAGCCATTATGCTTGCAGGTCAAACCCACCGGCTCCATGCGTGCCCGACACGAGGAGGCACGGTTGCCCGGCTTGGTATCGACATGCAAAGAATGCAAACAATGGGGACAGTGGTTGCGGTGAACCGTGCCCATATCAGAGGTCAGAAAAACCATCTGCTTGCAGTGCGCACAGCGAAATTCCCTGTCAGAGCTCTGCCAGCGTTTTGTTTTGTGTTGTCTTTTCTTGCGATAGGGGGTGTCATCAGTGCGGAGGTTGCTCCGCCCGTTGGTATTCTTGTCGTAAAACATGGGGTCATGCCAAACATCTTGGAATAGATGATTGGGCAGAACAAAATCTCTACCAAATATTCTGGAAAATGGAGATTTCGCTGCCAGCCAGATCGACCGACGTGACAGCAGCAGGCTTTACGAGCGGCTGATCAACGCACAGGACGACCGTTCCGCAACAGCTTGTTGGAAGCCGGTGCGGCGCTGGTTACAATCTCTAAGACGGAATAGCGCGACAAAAAACACCTCTAATTGGTTGGTTATGCGCCTGCATAACGCCTGATTGGCAACAAGACAAGCACCCCAAACCACAACTCATGATTGATTTAATTCTCTGTTGCATAAAAGACGCATTCTGGATGCTTCTATAAACAATCTTTCCCACCGATAAGCGAGGCAAGCCCCTTCTCCACGAAGATACGAGACTCACCCTGCCCCCTATTGAAACCGGCCCTACAATATATACCTAAGGAAGATACCTCATTTCGCGTTGCCCTTTCCTCCTGCAACGATTTCTTAAAACCCACAGACAGTGATGATGCTATGACAGATATTGATACAAGCAGCCTGTTTCGCCCCTTTACCCTTGGCTCTCTGACCCTCAAGAACCGCATCGTCATGGCCCCCATGACTCGCAACTTTGCGCCCGATGGCGTCCCTAACGAGAAGAATGCGGAATATTATCGCCACCGAGCTGAAGGAGAAGTGGGCCTCATCCTTTCCGAAGGCACCGTGATCGACCGCCCTGCCTCCCGCAACTTACCCAACATTCCCTTTTTCCACGGCAAGGAAGCGCTCTCTGGCTGGCAGAAGGTGATTGATGCTGTTCATGATGCCGGTGGGGCAATGGGCCCTCAGATCTGGCACACCGGCTCAACCCGAAGCGGAGATTGGGAACCCGGTGTACCGGTGGAAAGCCCTTCAGGGCTGGTTGGCCCGGATGATCCGCGTGGCAACACCATGAGCGATGCTGATATCGCCGACACCATTGCCGCTTATGCAGCCTCTGTAAAAAGCGCCAAGGATCTTGGCTTCGACGTGGCAGAGCTGCACGGCGCCCACGGTTATCTCATTGACCAGTTCTTCTGGGAAGGCACCAACAAGCGCACCGACGCGTGGGGTGGCGATAGCCTCATGGATCGCTCCCGCTTTGCTCTGGAAGTCGTCAAAGCCTGCCGCGCGGCTGTTGGCCCGGATTTTCCGCTGATACTGCGTATCAGCCAGTGGAAGCAGCAGGATTATGCGGCCAAGCTGGCCAAAAGCCCAGCAGAGATGGAAAGCTGGCTGACCGCTTTGGCTGACGCTGGCGTCCACATATTCCATTGCTCTCAGCGCCGCTTCTGGGAACCGGAATTCCCCGATGTGGATGGCGAAGACGGTCTCAACTTTGCTGGCTGGGCCAAAAAGCTTACGGGCAAAACAACAATCAGCGTCGGCTCTGTTGGCCTCAGCACTGACTTCCTGTCCTCCTTTGGTGGGGAAGACGCAACCATGACTGGCCTTGAAAAACTGGTTCAGCGCATGGAACGCGATGAATTCGACCTCATTGCCGTTGGCCGGGCACTCATCAGCGATGCCGCTTGGGCAGCAAAGGTGCGCACCGATCATATCGATGCAATCACCTCCTTCGAGCGCGCCCATCTGGCAACGTTGGCCTGAGACAGGCACGTTCCAAAGCAAGCAAACAAAAAGGCCGGTCCCATCAGGACCGGCCTTTTTTTGATTTCAGATGCCAAAAGCCCTACTCGGCAGCAGAAACGCCAATCGTTTCAGGAATGGCCAGCTCGGTTACGGTGCGATCAATCCAGCCACCACCCCAAAGCTGGGCTTCCTTGGCAAGGCCTTCATAGAAGACGCACGCCTGCCCCGGCGCAACCCCTTCTTCGCCATCGAGCAGTTCAACTTCGAACTCACCGTTGGGCAGAGCATAGAGCAAAGCTTCCTTGGGCGGGCGGGTTGAGCGCACCTTGGCATAGATTTCAAGCCCGCTTTCAGGGAACTCGGCAAAGGTCTGTGGTCCGAGCCAGTTAACATCGCGCAGCTTCAGCCGACGGGTAACCAGCGCTTCGCGCGGTCCGACAAGCACATGCTTCTGCTCCGGATCAAGCTTGACCACATAGAGCGGTCCGCCACCATAGGAAACCCCAAGACCGCGACGCTGACCGACGGTGTAATGAATGATCCCCTTGTGATCACCCAGCACCGTGCCATCGATATGCACGATCTTGCCCGGCTCGGCCGCACCCGGATGCAGGCGCTCAATAATGTCGGTATATTTGCCCGTTGGCACAAAGCATATATCCTGACTATCCTTCTTGTCCGCAACCACAAGCCCCAGATCATGGGCGAGCTGGCGGGCCTCCGGCTTGGACATGCCACCCAACGGAAAGCGCAGGAAGTCGATCTGCTCCTGAGTGGTGGCAAACAGGAAATAGGTCTGATCACGATCCTCATCGGAAGGACGGAACAGAACCCGGCGGTTGCCCACCATCTTGGACGAAATATAATGGCCGGTTGCCATGCAATCAGCCCCGAACTCCTTGGCCGCTTCGAGCAAATCCTCGAATTTGACCGTCTGGTTGCAGGTGACGCACGGCACAGGCGTTTCGCCCGCCAGATAGCTCTCTGCAAAGCGATCAATCACCGCTTCCTTGAAACGGCTTTCATAATCGAGCACATAGTGGGGAATGCCCAGATGCTCGGCCACGCGGCGCGCGTCCTGAATATCAGTACCAGCGCAGCAGGCGCCAACACGGTGCATGGCCTTGCCATGATCATATAGCTGCATGGTCACGCCGATGACATCATAGCCCTGATGTTTCAAGAGCGCTGCAGTGACGGACGAGTCAACGCCGCCAGACATGGCAACAACAACACGGGTGTCTTCGGGGCGACCAGGCAAATCGAGACTGTTTAGCATCAATCGATCTTTCTCTTTTCCATTCGGCAGCAAGCTCTGGTCCTGCTTGTTGAGCTGCCGACACTAGTTTTAGCCCTTATATAGCGTCTTTTGGTCTGTTGAAAAGTATAAACTGGAAAAGACTGCAGATGCCACCCGGCATTTTTTGCCATAACCCGGCAAGTTTAGACCCGACCTGCCAGCACCCCCCATCCAAAAAAACCTTTAAGAATCGCACAAACAAGCCATTTCAGGCTCATTTCATCCCAGAAACAATTTGGCACAATTCTTGAATACACAATATCGTCAGTGTGTAGTGAGGTTGGTAATGGCTTCCCAGTATTCGTCAATTGTGAATATGATTCCTGCTCCCAACGCCAAAAGTGCGTTTGGATCGCAAAGCAATACGGGAAGCAAATCCAGCAGTGCCTCAGTCGGCTCTTCGGACAGCCTGTCTTCTTTTCAGACGCAACTAAACGAAGAAAAAGCCAAAGGCGAAGCTTCCTCCAAACAAGCCGGCAACACAAGTCAGGATGCCACTTTCAAGGCTAGCGTCGCAGCTGAAGCCCAAAACAAGGCCATTCAAAAGGCGTCTGAGAATGCCACGGCAGAAGACAGCGCCACGGCCATCGCGCAGCAAGATGCCACCGACACCATCGCCAGCCACGATCGTGCTCTTCTTTCAGATAAAGCGACCAAGGCCGATAAAGACTCAGACCAGCAGCCAGAAGCATCTGACGATAGTGGCTCCAGCGCAGACTATGCGGCCCAGCCCCCGCAGGATATCCTGCTGGTCGCTTCAAACGCAACGCCCGCAGCGATTGGCTCGACAGTCTCAGCTCAGGGCACTGGCACGGATGGAGAGGCCGGTATGGATGCATTATCCCATCTGGCCGGCTCGCAATCCCCTTCGCTGACAGACGCAGCGACGTCAGGACAGCAGAATGGAACGCAGTCTGCTGGACAGACATCAGATCAGGCTGCCGGTCAGGCCGCCGCAGCAAATGGGCTTCAAGGCGCTGCGGGTGGTTCTGCACCCAATGGCGCAGCAGGAACGACCGGTCAGGCGTCCGCGTCTGTGAGTGGCGAGGCAGCATCGACAAACAGCAGCACGGGTTCCACGGGAACACAAGCCGCTCAGGCACCGGCAACCGGCTCTGCCTTTGAGGGCTCGGAACAGAGTGCGGCAAAGCCCGCTAACGGCAATGGCGTAAATCCTGCGGCGCAAGCTGCGTCTGGCTCTGAAGGGTCTGTGAATGGCATTGAGCTGGCTGCACAAACACGGGCGCAGGCAACCTCGGCTGCTGCTGAAGCCAGCGCTAAGGCATTTCAATCCTCCACTGGGGAGACGAACCAGACACTGACCGCAGAAGGGGCTAACAGCCAGTCTTCTGCTCAGCCTCAATCGGCTGAAGCAGCGGCCCCCGCTCGTCCGGCTGCAAGCGCCGATAGCGCCGCCGCAATAGCCCAGGCCGCAAGTGGTAAAACCTCCACAAATCAGAGTGTAGCGAGCAACGACAATCTTGCAACCACGAGCGCGGCTAAGGACACAAGCAATCAGACCTCGAACGCCAATGCAGACGTCGCTGTCGCCAACACCGATAGCACGAGCAGATCCAAGCAGCCAACGTTAGATGGAACCCAAAGCACCACCAATCCCTCTGCATCAGTCCTTCAACAGGATACCGAGCAAACAGTGCCCGAGGTCGCTGCTGCGTCAAAATCAGTAGATATCAAGACCAACACGGAAAAAACCGCGCAAGGCTCCCAGGCTGCCCAGGCAAGCTCTGGAGCACCGGCCGAGACATCCAACACCGTTGGTAAAGACGAAAAAGCCGCCATACTTGCTGCAGCAACCAAATCCGATGATGGAGCACAAGACACGCAGAAAAGCGCAAGACAAGCCGCGGCCGATCCGGCCAATACTCAGCAGACCCAGATGGCAGCCACCTCTGAAGCTGGTCTGCAGGTCAACAAGACACAAGGCCGCGTTGAAGGAGCCCCACAGCCAGCCAACACCAATGCAGCCACCACAGCAGTCAACCAGTCCAACAGTGTGGCCAGCGCAGCCGACGCACAGAACCAGACGACCTCTCAGGATGGAAGCACATCAGAGGCCGACGCCAGTGCCGCGAAGTCTGAAGAATCCAAGAATGCTGCGCGCAACGCCCCAAAGGGTGATGCCTTCTCTAAGATGATGGCAATGGCAGATGAGAAGTCACCATTGACCAGCAACACCACCAGTTCGTCCGACACGACCGGTTCTTCCCTGGCTGCCGCCAGTGCCACGGTCCGCCTAACCGGTATGCATGGCATGACGACAGCTGGTCATACGCCACAACAAATGAGCCTTGCCAACTCCAATGCAATTGCAGTGGAGATCTCCAAATTCGTCAAAAAGGGAGAAACGCGGTTCGAAATACGCCTTGATCCGGCTGATTTGGGCAAGATTGATGTGCGCATGACAATCGGCAACGATGGCAAGACCCATGCCCACCTGATGGTTGAACGCCCGGAAACACTGGACATGCTATCGCGCGACCAGCGCTTTCTCGAACGCAGCCTGCAACAGAGCGGCCTGAATCTTCAGGACAAGGGCGGTCTGGAATATTCCCTGATGGATCAAGGCAATCAGGGCCAACAGGGCGGCCAGATGGCAGGTCAGGACCAGTCGGGTCAAGAGTCGAGCTACTATTCCGACCAAGCCTCCTCGTCCGAATCCGTCGTGGAGGGAGCCGCCTCTGCGCTTCAACAAGCCCAGCAACGCGCCGCACAGAACTATACCTCAACAAGTGGCCTCAATTTGGTAATCTGACCCCGTTTTTGGAGTTTAGACGATGACCTCGATTGGATCGATCACATCGCAAGCCGTTACAAGTGCATCAACAGACAGCTCAAACCTCATTCAGAACTATGAGACTTTTTTGACTGTTCTGACCACGCAGATACAACATCAGGACCCTATGGATCCTATGGATTCAAGCCAGTTCACCGAGCAGCTTGTGCAATTCTCCGGTGTGGAGCAGCAGATCAAGTCCAACGAACAGTTGGAAAATCTCGCCAGCATGATGACATCGTCCAATGCCCTTGGCGTGCTGAATTTCGTCGGAACCACCGTCACGATCGACGGCTCCCAGAGCTATCTCAATGATTTTGGCAGCACGTCCTATAGCTTCAGCTCGGACGCTGCCGGAACGGCAGACATTTCCATCCGTACAGTGGACGGCACGACCGTATACACCACGAATGACGTGGACATCTCAGAGGGCGATCAGACCTTCACCTGGAACGGCACCGACAATTCCGGCAATCGCCTTCCATCAGGCACCTATGTCATCGAATTCGATACCACCAACGAGGACGGGGGCACCGAAGTGACGATTGACACAGATGCAGTGGGCGTCGTCTCCAATGTCGACCTCTCCTCAAGCGTGCCCATGTTGATGGTCAATGGACAGAGGATCCAGACATCACAAATCAAGTCTGTCGGCATTGATCCTGAGGCTTAACAAGCGTTAATCGAGCGTATTTCCCCTCCGTTTAGGACGATTGCAATGTGCACGAAGCCGGGCCCAGAGCCCGGCTCATTAACCATATTGCAACAAACTCGAATTCCGTAAAACACCGTCCAAAAGCCTGCAATCCCTGTCGTTTTGCAATGACTGCCTCATATTGATAAAAACTATTACTAAAATCTATCCAGTGGCTTAGCTCTTTTTTAAAGGCATTGTCCTATTCTCAACTTCGATGAGGTCAGGTTGAGTGTGAGAGTACAATGACCGATCAAATACGTGCTAGAGTAAAATATGTCATCGGCCCCGATGGGAGCCCTTTGACTGTGGCTGATCTTCCTCCTGCCAATACCAGGCGTTGGGTTATCAGGCGCAAAGCCGAAGTTGTTGCTGCCGTTCGCGGTGGCCTGCTAAGCCTCGAAGAGGCTTGCCAGAAATACACCCTGACAGTTGAGGAATTCCTCAGTTGGCAGAGTTCCATCGATCAGCATGGACTGGCAGGTTTGAGAGCGACGCGGGTTCAACAATATCGCTAGACATTTGCAGAGAGGCCAGCCTCTCTGTAGTGCATAAGAAAAGGTCGAGGGCTTTGTCCTCGGCCTTTTTCTTTATTCGGACGCCCTGACCAACTCGTCGGGCCGTATTTGCTTTGAAATTCCAATCCGCACAATCACTTACAAGCTCTACGCGAACAGCCGCCACAGAGGGCGACTATCAACATCCCACAGAAAATTCAGACATATACAGACATTTTATCAGGAAATTTCAGTTAATTAACCCTCGCATTTTGAGCCGTTAACCATTCGTTAACCAAACCCTTAACATGTTGTTAACTATCTCCTAGGAAAATATTGCCTAGTGATTTGGTGTGTCCCTGGAACGACAAGGCAACTGGTGTGAACGGTCTACTCGAATTTTTCAAAACGCTTGGCCCTGCCCGTCTGGCCGCGATGGGTGTGGTGACTGCTGTCTTGATCGGATTTTTCGCCTTTATCATGATGCGGGTCACAGAGCCGACGCTGTCCCCGCTTTATACAGACCTGTCTTTTGATGATTCCATTCAGATCACCAAGTTGCTTGAAGCTCAAAACATCAAGCATGAAATTCGCGACGAAGGCGCTGTCATCCTTGCACCAAAGGAAGACATCCTGAAACTGCGCATGCAATTGGCTGAGAGCGGCCTACCAACAGGCGGTAATGTCGGCTATGAAATCTTCGACAAAAGCGAAACGCTGGGCACCACAAGCTTTGTACAGAATGTAAACCATCTGCGGGCTCTTGAGGGCGAACTTTCCCGCTCCATACGCACCATTCGCAATGTGCGTCAGGCGCGCGTTCATCTGGTCATTCCCAAAGACCAGCTCTTCAAGCGCGACCAGAAAGAACCCACAGCATCCATCGCCGTCAAACTGCAAGGCAATCTGAATACGGTACAGATCCAGGCCATCCAGCATCTGGTTGGCTCGGCCGTTGAGGGGCTGGACCCTGAGAATGTAACCATCATTGACGAACGCGGGCGCCTTTTGGCATCCGGTCGCGGCAATGATGAAGGCTATCTTGCCGCTCATATGGAAGAACGCCAGGTACAGATGGAGAGCCGTCTGCGCGATCAGGTAGATGACATTGTCTCATCCGTCGTCGGTCAGGGCAGAGCCCGCATTGAAGTCTCCGCAGAGATGAACTTCAACAAGGTGACCGAAACCTCCGACATGTATGATCCGGACGGACAGGTCGTACGCTCCACCCAGACCCGCACAGAGAATGCCAATAGCCAGGATCGTGAAACTGGTGGCGTGACAGTCGGCAATGAATTGCCTGATGCGAATGCCGACGAAAATCCTGCTGGCACTCAGGAAAATTCCGCCACCACGGAAGAACTGATCAACTACGAGATTTCGCGCAAGACCACCACCGAAGTCGTACAGGGCGGACGCATCGAACGCCTGTCGGTCGCAGTGCTCGTGGACGGCACCTATGAGAGAAACGAAAATGGCGAACTGGTCTATTCGCCAAGAAGTCCCGAGCAGCTTGAACAGATTGCAACCCTCGTTCGCTCCGCTGTTGGCTATGATCAGACACGTGGCGACCGGGTTGAGGTCATCAACCTGCAATTCGCCGAAGGACCGCAAACCGTCTTCGACGATGAGGGTGATGAACTCTTTGCGTTTACCAAAGATGATTACATGCGCTTTACGGAACTCGGAGTCATGTTCATTATGACTCTGCTCGTACTGCTCATGGTCGTCCGTCCGCTGATGAAACGCATGTTCGAAAAAGCCGACGAACAGAAAGACGACCTGGACGTTATCATCGGCCCGGATGGGATAGCGATGATACGCACCGAAACAGGCGAATTGATCCCGGCTCCGCAAGGAGAGGATGATCCGAAGCATCCGACCATGGAAGCCATTGAGCTGGCTCAGCTCCAGGGCGCTCTGCAGTCCGACACACTGGTCAAAGTTGGTGACCTCGTTAAAGAAAACCCAGAAGAAGCTGCCAAGATTATCCGTCTTTGGCTGCAAGACGCAGCGTGAGGTAAGCAATGCCGGCAACAGCCCTAACAAACATGGCAAACGCAAATGCGTCCGTGTCAACAGAGCATGAAGAACGAGAGCTGACTGGCGCAGAAAAAGCGTCCATCATTTTGCTCGCGCTCGGGGATGAGCATGGCGGACCGATCTGGAGTCGTCTTGACGATATCGAAATCAAGCAGGTGTCCATTTCCATGTCGAAACTGGGCGGCATCACGCCCAACATGCTGGACAATCTGATCATTGAATTCGTCTCGCGTCTGTCCTCCAAGGGAGCCGTTACGGGCAACTTCGATTCAACCGAACGCCTACTTGCGTCCTTCCTTCCCGAAGAACGCGTGAATGCGATCATGGAAGAGATCCGCGGCCCTGCTGGTCGCAATATGTGGGAGAAGCTCTCCAACGTTCAGGAGAATGTGCTCGCCAACTATCTCAAGAACGAATATCCGCAAACCGTCGCGGTGGTGCTTTCGAAGATCAAGTCGGACCACGCCGCAAAGGTACTCTCCATCATGCCGGAAGATTTCGGTCTGGAAGTCATCAACCGCATGCTGTCCATGGAAGCCGTGCAGAAGGAAGTTCTGGAGAAAGTCGAACAGACGCTACGCGTGGAATTCATGTCGAACCTGTCGACGACTCAGCGCCGCGATGCGCACGAGGTCATGGCCGACATCTTCAACAATTTCGACCGCCAGACCGAAGCCCGTCTGCTCGCCGCTTTGGAAGAGGAAAACCGCGAATCCGCCGATAAGATCAAGCAGCTGATGTTCACCTTCGAAGATCTCAGCAAGCTGGATTCCACCGGCGTTCAGGCGCTGCTGCAAAATATCGAAAAGGATGTTCTGGCCCTTGCCCTCAAGGGAGCCAACGAAACCATCCGAACCCTGTTCATGGACAACATGTCACAACGCGCTGGCGCCATGCTGCAGGAAGACATGGAAGGAATGGGCCCAGTTCGCCTGCGCGATGTAGACGAAGCGCAAGGCGCAATGGTCAACATGGCCAAAGATCTGGCCGCACGCGGCGAAATCATGATCGCCAAAGGCAATGGCGAGGACGAGTTGGTCTACTAGGACCTCCCTTCTCGCTCGAAATGAAGCAGGCCGGATGGGCATAGCCTCCCGGTTTGGAGATAGACAACCGAAACCGCCGACAAACAGAAACGGCAAATTGGAACCAAAGAATGGCACAGGCAGCTCGCTATCTCTTCGATCTGGATTTCTCGGCCCCGCCGGAACCGGAAGTAGAGGAACAGATCGAGGAAATTCCGCCCGAACCGATGATCACGGTTGCCGAGCATGAGCGCCTGCTTGCCGAAGCGAAAGCTCAGGCCTTTGCCGAAGGGGAAGCCAAGGCCCGTGAAGATCGCGAGCAACTGGCAAGCGAGCAGAATCTGGCGCTGGAAAAGCAGATCATCGAAGAAATTTCGATGGTCTACACCGAGGTTGGTCTGTTGATGCAGCGTCTGGAGCGCGATGCGAGCAATCTGGCTTTCGCCTTCGCCTCCCGCTTTGCCGAACGGCTTGTTGCGCAGGAACCCAAAGGGGAAATCATGGGACTTCTGAACCAGATTCTCGCCCCCTTGCGCAAAACGCCGCACATTTCGATCCGGCTCAATGATGCCGTTGCCGACGAAATCAAAGCGGCAGTAGACCAGCAGATGGCCGAACTTGGCTTCACTGGCAAACTGACCATCCTGCCAGATCCAGTCGTCATGCCCGGCGACTGCGAAGTCGAATGGGTCGACGGTGGTATTGGCCGAAATCTGCGGGCCGCCGTGCGTCAGGTCGAGCAACTGCTTGAAGATCATTTTTCTCATGTGCCCGAAGATCCGGAGCAAGATGACGAGGACGACACCTCGCCGACCGACGAGGCACCTGCAGAAGACACTGAAGAAACAGCAGAAGCATCCACAAATGCGGAGACTGCATCGGATGACGCAGATGAAGAACCAGAGACTGCGGAGCCATCAATTTCGACTGCCGAGGAAATGACCACAGCGTCGGACCAGAGCGCTCAGGAGCAGGCGGGTCTGATGGATGGGGTGCCGGACTTACCGCTTGAAAGCGAAGACACGCACGATGATCAAGGCAGAAAAGCCCCTGAAGCTGAAACCGACACAGTCCGCCCCACCGCAAAGGGAGAACATGAATGAGTGACAATGAAGAAAATGAAGGCCTCACTTTGCAAGAACAAAATGCCAAGGCCATTGCCGATGCGGGTGCTGCAGAGGATATGAATCAGAAGAATGCTGCCGATCTGGAAGCGGTCTTTGATGTTCCCGTGCAGGTATCCGCCATTCTGGGGCGTGCCAAGATGCCTGTGAGTGAACTGCTCGAACTTGATGTCGGCAATGTACTTGAACTTGACCGCAAGGTTGGTGAAGCCGTCGATATTTATGTCAATTCACGCCTCGTTGCTCGTGGCGAAGTCGTGCTCGTCGAGGAAAAACTCGGCGTGACCATGACTGAAATCATCAAATCTGAAAAATAGGTTGGAAGAAAACGATGCGCCTGCTTATTACCGGTACCCTGAATGGCCAACTTTCCCAGGCAACAAAAATTGCTCTGGACCGAGGAGCTCAGGTTTCCCACGCTGAAACCACGCAAATGGCCGTAAGCCATCTACGTGCAGGACGCGGTGCGGATTTGATGATGATCGATGTGAAACTCGATATCGCCAGCCTGATCAGATCTCTTGAAGACGAGCACATCACCATCCCGGTGATTGCCTGCGGCGTAGAAAATGATGCCCGCGCAGCGGTTGAGGCCATCCGCGCCGGAGCAAAAGAATATATTCCGCTTCCGCCAGATCCGGAAATCATTGCTGCCGTTCTGGAAGCCGTTTCCAAGGATCAGGGTGATCTGATCCATCGTGATCCGGCCATGAACAATGTGGTGCAGCTGGCCAACCAGATTGCCCCAAGCGATGCGTCCGTTCTCATCACCGGCGAAAGCGGCACCGGTAAGGAAGTCCTAGCCCGCCACCTGCACCAGCATTCACGCCGGGCTAGCAAACCCTTTGTGTCCGTCAACTGCGCAGCCATTCCGGACAATCTCCTGGAATCCGAATTGTTCGGCCACGAAAAGGGGGCATTCACCGGTGCTGTTGCCCGCCGTATCGGTAAGTTCGAAGAAGCAAACGGCGGCACGCTGCTGCTGGACGAGATTTCCGAAATGGATATCCGCCTGCAGGCAAAATTGCTGCGCGCCATTCAGGAGCGGGTCATTGACAGGGTGGGCGGCACCAAGCCTGTACCGGTCGACATCCGCATTCTGGCAACCTCGAACCGCAATCTGGCAGACGAAGTGCGTGCGGGCACTTTCCGCGAAGACCTTCTGTTCCGTCTCAACGTGATCAATCTGCAAATCCCGCCACTGCGTGAACGCCCGCAAGATATCGATCTGCTGGCCGCCCATTTCGCTGACAAATATGCGCAAGCCAATGGCCTGCCCCAGCGCAAACTAAGCACCGACTGCCATCGCCATTTGCATGCCAATAACTGGCCAGGCAACGTGCGCGAACTGGAAAACACCATTCATCGTGCCGTACTTCTGGCAACGGGCGTGGAAATCGGGGCTGAAGCCCTGCGCATGCCGGATGGCAGCCGCATGGACGACACCATCATCGGCATGGCCAGCGGCCCTGCTGCGCAAGCCGTTATCGCAGCAGAAGGAGTAACCCGCACTCTTGTTGGCCACACGGTTGCAGAAGTGGAACAAGACCTGATTCTGGATACGCTGGATCATTGCCTCGGTAACAGAACCCATGCCGCCAACATTCTGGGCATCTCCATCCGGACCCTGCGCAACAAGCTCAAGCAATATTCCGATGAGGGCGTCGACATTCCTCAGCCGGGCGAAGCCCGACAAACGGGATAAGTATCAAACACCCGTTTGGAATTGCCAAGAATCAAGAGATAAATGCATAGACTATCCTTTGTGTGATGGACCCTCAAAATGAGTGATGCAGACGCAACAATGACGGCGGAACCAGCGAGCGCCACAGAAGCTCCGGCAGCCGACGGCCCTCGGGGGCCGTCTCCGCTCGACCAGTTGGGCAATGTCATTACCTTCTTAAGGCAAGGTGATCTCGGGCTCGCCATTGGCGTCATGACCATTCTCGTGGTCATGATCCTGCCGTTGCCGTCTGCCTTTATGGATATGTTTCTGGCAATCTCCATCATCTTTTCCGTGCTCATTCTGATGACTTCGCTGTTCATCCGGGCTCCGCTGGAATTCTCGTCGTTCCCGACGATCCTGCTGGTCTCAACAATGTTGCGGCTTGCGCTGAATCTTGCGTCCACGCGCCTCATTTTGGCCTATGGCCATGAAGGCCCAGCAGCGGCGGGCAACGTTATTCAGGCCTTTGGCAGCTTCGTCACCCGCGGCAATTTCGTCATTGGCGTCATCGTCTTTGCCATTCTGGTGACGGTGAACTTCGTGGTTATCACCAAGGGTTCGGGCCGTATCGCAGAGGTCGCCGCCCGCTTCACCCTCGATGCAATGCCCGGCAAGCAGATGGCCATTGATGCGGACCTTTCCGCAGGACTCATCAATGAGGAAGAAGCCAAAAAGCGCCGTAAAGACCTGTCTGACGAAAGCACCTTCTTCGGCGCCATGGACGGTGCCAGCAAGTTCGTGCGTGGTGATGCCATCGCCGGTCTCATCATCACCTTCATCAATGTGCTCGGCGGCATCATCATCGGTGTTGCACAGATGGACATGGCGTTCAGTGATGCTGCCCAATCCTACACTCTGCTGACCATTGGCGATGGTCTGGTTTCCCAGATTCCTGCTCTGATCGTCTCCACCGCGGCTGGTATTCTGGTTTCCAAAGCCGGTGTCAGCGGCTCTGCCGACAAGGCGCTGGTCGACCAGCTCTCGGGTTATCCAAAAGCGCTGGGCATGTCATCGGCCGTGATGGTTGTCATGGCCTTCCTGCCCGGCATGCCGCTTATCCCCTTCCTCACCCTGGGCGTTGGTGCGGGCTACCTTTCCTACAAGGCCAGCCAGAAGCACAAGCAACAGGCGCTCAAGGAAGTGATCGAAAAGAAGCAGCAAGAGCTGAAGGAAGCCGCGCCTCCGAAGGAAGAGCCGATCAGCGAAGTGCTCAAGATGGATGAATTGCGTCTTGAACTCGGCTATGGTCTGATCAGTATGGCCAATGGCAATGCGTCTCAAGCACTCACCGACCAGATCAAAGCCCTGCGTCGACAGCTGGCCTCTGAAATGGGCTTCATCATGCCTGCAGTGCGCATCATGGATAACGTTCAGCTGCAGGCCAACGATTATGTGCTCAAGGTCAAGGAAGTCGAAGTCGGGCGCGGCGTCGTCTATCCGAATCAGTTCATGACCATGGATCCAACCGGTGCCGACATTTCCCTGCCAGGTATCAAGACGCAAGAACCGACATTCGGCCTGCCTGCTGTCTGGATCGATGGGTCTTTGCGTGAAGAGGCTGCCATTCTCGGCCTGACGGTTGTCGATCCGGCAACGGTCATCTCGACCCATCTCACCGAGATCATCAAGGCCAACATGGGCGAGTTGCTCTCCTATGCCGTCGTTCAGGGGCTGCTTGATGAACTGCCAAAAGAGCAGAAAAAGCTTATCGACGATATTGTTCCCGGTCAGATCACCATTTCCGGCATCCAGCGTGTGCTGCAGTCCTTGCTGGCTGAACGTATTTCCATCCGTGATCTGTCGTCTATTCTGGAAGGTATTGCCGATGCTTCGGGCTTCACCCGTTCCATCCAGACCATGACCGAACATGTGCGTCGCCGTTTGTCCTTGCAGATCTGCGCCGCCAATCAGGCTCCCGGAGGCTATTTGCCCATCCTGACCCTTTCCCCCAAATGGGAACGGGAATTCGGCAACGCGCTCGTTGGTGATGGCGACGAAAAGCAGCTGGCGATGGCACCAAGCAAATTGCAAGAGTTCGTTGGCCTCGTGCGCGATGGCTATGAAGATGCAGCACAAGTAGGGGAAATTCCGGTACTGTTAACCTCTCCTGCCATCCGCCCCTATGTCCGTTCGATCATCGAACGTTTCCGGGCTCACACCACTGTTCTAAGCCAGAATGAGGTCCATACGCGGGTGCGTCTTAAGACTGTTGGATCAATTTGACACAGCGGGCCAAAAAGCGCGATTGACGCTGCGGCTTTTTGCGAAAAGGCCACTTAACAAAAGGCCTCAAAAAGTAACCATTGGGGCCTTTTGACGGCTATTTCCGGACCATAACAGAAGCGATTACCGAGGCCAGCGTAGCCGTGCCATAGAACCAGATTCCGGGCATCGCCGAGGCCGTTGCCAGGCCGCTGGTCTTGGCTGAAAAGATGACCAGAGCCACGAGCAGCACGTCCATCATGGACCATTTGCTCACCACGGACAGCACCGCCAGCGAACGAGATTTCTTGCCCCTGTAAACGGCAATATGCAGCAGCAGGATCTTGGTTGCGGGCAGAAGCACCGAGAAGGCCAGAATCACCAGAGCCAGTATCCGCTCATCCTGCTCCCAGAGCCCTGCAATGATGGTTCGGAGCGATGGGGTTTCTGTAAAGAAAAGCAGTTTGTCGAGAGAAACCAGCGGTAGTGTGAGGCCCAAACCGAAGGAAAAGGCAGCGATGGCCAACAGGATCGGCAGAAGGAAAGTTCTCACATAAAGGCTCCCGGCATAAAAAACTGGATGCTTAGAGCATCGAGCATACAGCGCAATTCATGCGCCAGAAGTCCCCGTGCCCAAGTCTTCTTATACTAGCTGAGATATCTCCTCGGCCAGCTCTTTTACCTGTTCCCAATCGGTAAACTCCACCGTCAGGCTCGGATCGGTCGGCCCCTTGGTAATCCGCATGATTAACTGGATCATGAAGCGATCAAAAAAGCGATAGCTGGGATAGTCGAGTTTTCCGGCAATGGCTCGCACGATTTGCGGTTCAAGCGGATGGCGCTTGAGCCATTTCTGCAGATACACACTATGCTCAATGGTCCGCTTATGCGCCTTACGCGCAGTCAGATTGACCGATAGCATGGCAAGCGGTTTCGTGCACAGCTTATCCCCATAGGTCGAAAGAAAATGCTCTGCAGGCTTGAGATGAAAGCCATAACGGATCGCAGCAAGCACAATCACCAGATCAGCCTCCTCGATATCAGAGGCTGACACAGCAGTGTCCCTGAGGTCAAACAGGGTGACCTGATGTGCAAAATGAGTAAGATGATTGGATAGCGTGTGGGCGATTTTTCTCGTCTGGCCATCCTGGCTAACGAAGAAAAGAGCGATTTTTGCCATAAGGAAACTACTGCTCGAGGGATCAATACAGTATCAGCTTTACCTGATATCCCGGCAGGAGACCACCACGCAAAAGCCCCATATGTGACAAAATCACAAATAGGCTCCGGACCTGCCGACCGATGACGGCAAATCCGGTAAAGGAGTATGCAAGAACACGCTGCCCCGTACCATGGGGCAAACGCTCCTCAAACGTGATTCAACAAGGCTAATGCCCGCGGCGATGGCCAATCATCGCAAAATCATCGAGTTCATCCTGCTCGGCCTGATCTCTGGCGGCCTGCTCACGATGATGATCGCGCTCTTCAAGCATTTCGACCTTTTTCATCTCAGCGACAGCTTCACGCAGTTGATCCTGCGCCCGTTCCAGCTGTTCATTGAGGTCATCGATCGAAACCTGAAGGTTTTCCTTGCGTTGAATAGCAGCTTTCGCAAAGGTTGGATAAGCAAAATGAGCGATATCGCTGATCCCGGCCTTTTCCTCCTCGAACGCGATCTGCGCATCGAGGTCACGGATCATGCCTTCGAACTCAGTGACCATCAGTTCAATCTGCCCGACCTGACGACGTTTCTCATCAACTTGAAACCGTTTCAGGCGAATAAGACTTTCACGCGACTTCATTACTCAATACTCCTTAAAGCCCCGAATTACCCGTTGCGGTCTGCGTTCCTAGAATGGACTGTAACGCTTGGTATCCCTCTTCGATGCTGGTGGCCTCCCCCTTGTTTTGTGTCAGGAAGGTTTCCAGTGGTTCATGAAGAGCGATAGCCAAATCCACATTTGGATCGCTTCCCTGTTTATAGGCTCCCAACCGGATCAACTCTTCCATATCCGAATAGGTCGCCATAAATTGCCGAGCCTTGAGCACATCAGGCCAGAAGGCCGGATCGGCAGCCTTGGGGAGAGTACGCGAAACAGATTTCAAAATGTTTATCGCCGGGTACCTTCCCCTCTCAGCAATGGCCCTTTCCATAACGATATGTCCATCCAGAATACCACGAACAGCATCCGCTACGGGCTCATTGTGATTATCACCTTCCACCAAAACAGTAAAAAGACCTGTAACAGCACCCTCATTTTTTTCGCCAGGCCCCGCTCTTTCCAACAATTTGGGCAATTCGGCGAAAACTGTGGGGGTATATCCCTTGGAAGTCGGGGGTTCACCGGCCGCCAGACCGATTTCGCGCTGCGCCTGGGCAAAGCGCGTTACCGAATCCATCATGCAGAGAACCTGCTTGCCCTGTTTGCGGAAAAACTCGGAAAGAGCCAGCGTCAGATAGGCCGCCTGTCTGCGCATCAACGCCATTTCATCTGATGTGGCCACCACCACAATGGACCGTTTGAGGCCTTCTTCCCCAAGATCGTCCTCGACAAATTCCTGCACCTCGCGCCCACGCTCACCGATCAGGCCAATAACATTGACCTCAGAACTGGCATTGCGCGCCAACATGGAAAGCAAAACCGACTTACCAACGCCCGAGCCTGCAAAAATACCCATGCGCTGCCCCTCACAAAGCGTTATGAAGGTGTTGAGAGCCCGGACCCCAAGATCCATAGGCCCGCCGACGCGCATGCGCTTGTGCGCAGCTGGAGGCTTTCCACGCAGGGATACGGTATCATGCCCACGCCCCAAAGGTCCCTTGCCATCAATCGGCTCGCCAAAGGCATTGATCATGCGCCCCAGCCAGTCTTTCGTCGGGCGCACGACCGCTGGCCCATGCAGCTCCGCCCGGCTACCCAGACGAATCCCATCCAGCTCTGAATAGGGCAGACAGAGAGCCCTATCAGAGGAAAAGCCCACCACTTCGCATTTGATCGGCTCGCGTCCATCCACATGGATATGCAACATTGAGCCCACGCTCATCTCGAAGAGCGGCCCCACCACTTCCACCAGATGGCCCTGAATCGACGCAACCCGGCCAAAGGAATGCCGCGGGTTTATGTCCTCCAGTTTACTGATCAGTTCCTGTACCATTGCCAAGCCTTTAATAATTCTTTTCCATGGTAATGATTCGTTTACCCGATTGGTTAATTATTATCTCTAGTGGGTTTGCTAGGGAAAATCTTCCTAGTAGGTCAAAACCGACTACGCCAGATAGAGAGTAACACTTAATAATTTTTCTTAATGTGAAACTTTGTGTCTGGTACTGGGAACAATTTTCCTAGGATTCAATGGGATATCACTTTTCTTTGTGAAGTTCCAACGTCAGGCTTGCGTAGTGGAATCAGTATTTGTTAACCATTATGTACTAGCCTCGGAATCTGGGTTAAAATTTGGTTCTTGTCGGCTGCGACCCTGCAGATTGCTCCGAGCCCAGAATAGGCAAACAAAGAGGATTGGCATGCGCGTTTTGCTAATTGAGGACGACGGCGCCACAGCACAGAGCATCGAGTTGATGCTCAAGTCTGAAAGCTTCAATGTCTACACAACCGATCTCGGTGAAGAAGGCATTGACCTTGGTAAGCTGTACGACTACGACATTATTCTACTGGACTTGAACCTGCCGGATATGAGCGGTTACGAGGTACTTCGTACTCTGCGCGTTTCCAAGGTGAAAACTCCGATTCTTATCCTTTCCGGTCTTGCCGGCATTGAGGACAAGGTTCGTGGGCTAGGCTTCGGTGCAGATGACTATATGACCAAGCCATTCCACAAGGATGAGCTGGTAGCCCGTATTCATGCGATCGTAAGACGCTCGAAGGGCCACGCACAGTCTGTTATCACGACTGGCGAGTTGACCGTGAACCTCGACACCAAGACTGTCGAAGTGGAAGGCCAGCGCGTCCATCTGACAGGCAAAGAATATCAGATGCTTGAGCTTCTAAGCTTGCGCAAGGGAACAACCCTCACCAAAGAGATGTTCCTGAACCATCTATATGGTGGCATGGATGAACCAGAGTTGAAAATTATCGACGTATTCATCTGTAAATTGCGCAAAAAGCTCGCAACAGCGACCGGCGGTCGCAACTATATCGAAACCGTATGGGGCCGTGGCTATGTGCTGCGTGAACCTGACGAAGAGGGTATGAGAGAAAGCGCCTGAAAAGACACAGACGACTGACCTGAGTTGGCCGCCAAATGCCGGACAAGGGATCAGATTTGTAATCCTCATCCTCTTTAGAAAAAGCCGCCTCTCTGGGCGGCTTTTTCTTTAGTTAGCTCCCTACTCGCTTCCGCCTCATGAGCTCAAAGCCAGCTAGTCCTTCAAAAGACACCGAACAGCCAAGCGGCAGCACAAAGAAAAACCGCTCTGATATCCATCAGAGCGGTTTTTGATTCGATAGCAAATGCCGTATTTCCCTACTTGCGACCACCTGGAATGCTGGACAATCGGGAAGAAGAGAACACGGCCGGCTTGGCGACAGTTTGGTTTGCCCCTAAAGCACGGGACCCAAATGCACTTTGCCCAACAGCAATCTTTGGCTGCGCAGAGCCAGCAGTTTTACCCGCAGCACCGCGAGCATTGCAGTAAAGCCCCCGCTTACCTGGCACCGCCTGAAACGCATCGGTCAGTCCAACCACGGTCTCGGCAGCTCCAAGCAGCAAATAGCCATCATCAGGCATTTGCTTGGCAAGCCGCTGCATGATGTCTGTCTTCGTTGGCTGATCAAAATAGATCAGCACGTTGCGGCAAAAGATCACATCGAATTGCCCCATGGCGGAGAAACTTTCAAGAAGGTTGAAAGGTTTGTAATTCACCATGGACCGAATTTCCGGTGCGATCTGCCACATTTCCCCATGCTGGGTGAAATATTTCAGCAGAAGCTGCACAGGCAACCCGCGCTGCACTTCAAACTGGCTATAGAAGCCTGCCTTTGCCTTTTCCAACACCTCGTGGGAAATGTCCGTAGCAACGATTTCAAAGCTCAGACCACCAAGTTTCGAAGCGTTTTCCTTCAGGCTCATGGCCAGAGAATACGGTTCCTGCCCTGTAGACGCGGCAGCACACCAGATACGCACACGCCCCCGTTTACGGGTTTCCACAAGATGTGGAACAATCGTATCAACAAAATGCTCGAAGGGTGTCTTATCGCGAAAGAAGAAGGATTCATTGGTCGTCATCGCTTCGACAACAGCCGTCTGCAATGTCCGGTCACCGAACCCCTTCAGCTTGCCGATCAGTTCGCTAATGGAATCCAATCCGGCCTTGCGTGCGATCGGCATCAAGCGGCTCTCAATGAGATACTGCTTGTCGTTCGAGAGCACCAACCCTGACTTTTCCTTCAAGAAACCCTGCAAGAAAGAATATTCCTGTGGCGTCATGTCCGCTCCCCTCTAAATATACGCATTACTTTGGAGCCAATCTGATTGAGCGGTATGACGGCAGCACAGACACCGGCCTGAGCGGCGGCTCCTGGCATGCCCCAAACAACACTGCTTGCTTCATCTTGAGCTAAAATACTGCCACCAGCATCGACGATATGACGCGCACCTGCAGCACCATCGTGGCCCATACCGGTCAGAACAACACCCAGAGCGGCAGCTCCATAGACCTGTGCAGCACTTTCGAAAAATGGATCAACCGCAGGTTTGCAGAAATTGACCGGCGGACCATCGGTCAGCTTGATAACGGCTTGGCCGGCCTGTTTGGTCAATTCCATATGCTTGCCGCCAGGCGCCACATAGATATGCCCATTCTGCACAACTTCACCATCCTGAGCCTCGGCTGCGGGCATTCCGGAAGACCGGGCCAGATGATCGGCCAGAATGGCCGTGAAGGTTGCCGGCATATGCTGGGTGATCAGAATTGGAGCGGAACGCATCTGCGGTCCAATTTCCTGAAGAAGCTTTTCAAGCGCCTGCGGTCCACCAGTGGAGCTACCGATCAGCAAAGCACGCGGACGTGCAGACCCCAACTTGCGCAGCATGATCCCGTTTGGACCGGCAATGGACCCCGCAGGCACTGGAGCGGCCGAAGCAGGCTTGCGTCCAGCGGCAGTATCAGCGGCCATAGCCTGTCGGCTTTGCTGATTGCGGGCCGTGGGAGCCGTACCCGCACGTCCAGCCGCACGCGACGCGCGAAACTGTGCAGGACCATCCTCTACAGCACCGCCGATGGCTTTGATCTTGGCCAACAGTTCGGTACGGAATTCACGAGATGTGGTGATCTGGCTATTGGATTCCGGCTTGGGAACATAATCGGTCGCACCAAGCGAAAGAGCGCGCAAACTGATTTCAGCATTGCGACGGGTGAGCGTCGAAGCCATCAGAATTCGGGCTTTTGAGTAGTTTTTTAATAGCAGAGGAAGCGCGGTAAGCCCGTCCATGTCTGGCATTTCAATATCCAGAACGACGATATCCGGTCTCGACTTAGCGATATCCTCAACAGCCAATCGGCCATTGCGATGCGATCCAACCAGCTCAAGAGCAGGATCTTCACTCACCCAACGACTAATCAAACCCCGAATGACGACAGAGTCATCAACTACCATCACTTTGACTTGCCGTGAAGGAGATTTCGCAACAGTAGCCTCAGCGGACATCAGACCCATACTAAAAACTCACACAAGAGGAAAACCGACTTAAATCAGACCAACTTCTTGAAGCTTTGCTTCCACGATGTCGCGGTCAAACGGCTTCATGATATATTCGTTTGCCCCTGCGCGTATCGCCTTTGCTATATGCGCCACATCGTTTTCAGTCGTACAGAATATAACCTTCGGATTTGCTCCGCCTTCCAGTTTGCGAAGCTCCATAAGAAAATCCAGACCATCCATGACAGGCATATTCCAGTCAAGCAGCACGGCATCAGGCATTTGGGCCGCACAGCTGTCCAGAGCTTCCTTGCCATCTTCAGCCTCGAAAATCTCAAAATCGAGATCTTCAAGAATGCGACGAGCAACTTTTCTGATTACACTGGAGTCATCAACTACCAGACACGTTTTCATATTCTTCGTCTCCAAAGGTATCGCCGGCGGGTTAACTAGGCAGCGACGCCCGTTGTAACCATATCGCCCAACACGCGATCAACATCGAGAATAACCATGAGTTCTTTTTCCAAGCGATGCACGCCAGCTGCAATATCAGCCCAGCGAGAATCAAGGTTGCTTGGTACGGACTCACGGCTCGTCTCGCTCAAATCCAGAACCTCCCCAACGCTATCGATAATCAGGCCGTAGGATTCCTCCTTAAACTCGATTCCGATAGCCATCATGCTGCCCTCATATTCATGAGGGGGCAAACCCAAACGCTTGCGCATATCGATTGCCGTCACGATCCGTCCACGAAGATTCAGCACACCGGCAATTTCCACCTGTGACAGGGGAACGCGGGTGACGGATTCGGGCACAAACACGTCATGAACGCGATTAATTGGCAAACCAAACAGCTGGCCGGAAATGAAGATCGTCACATACTGGATCGTTTCATTGACGCTGTCATCTTCCAGCTCTGGTGTCATCTGATGGTTACTCATGCTGCAACTCCCAATTCAATGCGTTGTTCCTTCAGAGAGGCAATGAGACCTGGACGGTCAAACTTGGCAACATAATCATTGAAGCCAGCCTGACGACCACGCTCGATGGCAGCCGGGGTGCACAGCGATGAAAGAGCGATAATCGGAATATCGCGTGTCGCAGGCTGCCGGCGAATTGCCTCGCAAAGCTCGAAGCCGTTCATTTCCGGCATTTCGATGTCTGATACGACAATTTCGTAGCTTGGATCTCTTTCAAGAACAGACAGGGCCTCTGCACCGGACGAGCAGATCGTCACTTCATACCCGACAGCTTTCAACACTGGGCCGAGCATGTTGCGGAAGAAGCTGGAGTCATCAACAAAGAGCAGTTTCTTGACCAGAAGATCCTCTTCGCTCATTTCCTTGCGATGGAACCAGTCCTCGAAGGCCTGTGGCAGGAAGTGCCCAACATCGATAATTTCCGTCGCCTTGCCTTTGATCACAGCCGTACCAAGAATGCCCGGAACTTCCGAAGACACCTCGATATTGAGCTGTTCATCGACAATATCGACAATCTCGTCGACCACCAGACCCATGGAGCGGCCTGCATCGGAGAAGACCAGCATAGGCTGACTGCCCTCTGTCCGGCGCTGAACAAAGTCGTTGACCTGGACCAATGGCATCAGGCTGCCTCGATACTGAACCATGTCGCGGCCATTGGAGAATTCGATCTGTTCGATTTCGAATTCTTCCAGACGCGTGACCAGTGACAGCGGTACGGCTTTCGGCTCTGGAGAACCGGCGCGGAAGATAAGCAGGGATACGGTATTCTGTTCCTCTGGCAGCGCTTCTTTTTGCGCAGCCTCGGTGCTGGCTTCCACATCGGTGCCCACATGGCTACCGAAGGCCTGAGCCACACCATTCGGATCAAGGATCATGATCACGGAGCCATCACCCAGAATGGTGTTACCGGAGAACATGGTCAGATGCCGCAGCATGGTTGCCATAGGCTTGACGACGATTTCCTCGGTATGGAAGACCGCATCGACGACAACGCCGAAGGTCTGGGCGCCAACCTGCATGACAACAATGAAACCATTGTCATCAAGCTCGATATCGTTGGTTTCGCCCTTCTTGTCGATGCCAAGCAGGTTGCTCAAATGAATGAGCGGCAGCAGCTTGTTACGCAAGCGCAGAACAGGCGTATCCTTGATCCGCTCGATCTTGTGCTCGGAGTTATTCTGGACGCGAACCAGCTCGACCACGGAAAGCTGCGGGATCGCAAAACGATCGCCCGACGCTTCAACCAGGAGGGAGGAAACAATCGCCAGAGTAAGCGGGATCTTGATGGAGAAGGTTGATCCCTTGCCCGGAATGGACTTCAGATCAACAGATCCACCGATCAGCTCGATATTGTTGCGCACAACATCCATGCCGACGCCACGACCGGACACATTGGTGACTTTCTCGGCAGTAGAGAAGCCTGCAGCAAAGATGAACTTGTTGATCTGCTGCTCGGACATCTTCTCGACTTCGGCTTCAGTCGCCAATTCGTTCTTTAGGATCTTCTCCTTGACCTTCTCGGTATTGATGCCGCGTCCATCATCAACGATGTCGATGATGATATGCCCGCCTTCATGGTAAGCGGAAAGGGTCACGGTGCCCTTGGCCGGCTTGCCCATGGCAACACGTTCTTCGCTATTCTCCAATCCATGGTCAGCAGAGTTGCGCACCATGTGAGTCAGAGGATCCTTGATCAGTTCCAGAACCTGACGGTCAAGTTCGGTATCCTGACCGATCATGACCAGATCGATTTCCTTCTTCAGATCGTTGGCCAGATCGCGAACAATGCGAGGCAGTTTCTGCCAGGCGTTACCGATTGGCTGCATGCGGGTCTTCATGACCCCTTCCTGCAGTTCGACGGTCACGTTGGACAGGCGCTGCAACGGCACCTTGAATTCAGAATCTTCATGACGGCGTACGATTTCGAGCAACTGGTTGCGGGTCAGCACCAGTTCGGAAACCATGGTCATGAGATGTTCGAGCGTTTCAACATTCACGCGGATTGACTGATGAGCCCCACCGCCCGACTTCTGTTCTTTCTCGGCTTTAGGCTCTTCTTTTATCTTCTTGGCAACAGGAGCCTTCTCGGCAACGGCCTTGGTCGCAGGCACCTTCCCCAAGCGCTTTTGCGCAGCAGCGTCAGCAATGGCAGCCTCCGCTGCCTCTTTAGCGCTCTGGGCGACGTCGAAATCTTCAGGACCATCAGCTTCGCGGAAAGCACGTTCCAGCTCATCAAGAGAAACTTCACCAGCCTTGAGCTCACGCTCGAGGACCTGATAAATTTCATGCGGAGCTTCGTCTGTGCTTGGAGCTTCTGCTGTCGGAGCTTCTTCAGCAACATCTGCTGCGGGTGCTTCAGCCTCGCCGCCACCTGCCTGATCCACTACAGAGGTTCCCTGCCCGGCATATTTCCCTATGCCTGACAACCGGTCCAACTGATCAATCAGATCATCATCAGAGCCTTCTGGTTCCGCCTCATTCGCCTCCAGCTCTCCGACGATCTCCTTAATCCGATCTAGCGAGACAAGAATTATTGAAACAGCTTCTCCCGTTACAGGAGCCCCGTCCCGGAACTTGCCCATCAAGGTCTCTGCAGCATGCGCGAGGCTTTCTAGTCTTGGAAGCCCCAAGAAACCGCAAGTTCCTTTGATAGTATGTACAAGACGAAAAATGTTATCGAGGATCTGAGCGTTGTTTGGCTCTTGCTCAAATTTGACAAGCTCGACGTCTACAACGTCAAGGCTTTCATTTGTTTCCTCGATAAATTCACGTAAAAGATCATCCATGGCCTAAAACCCTGATTCTTGGCGGAAACCGGTCCGAACAGACAGTTATTCCGCTTCAGTCTCGGGCCAAAGCGTTAATTTAAGCTGAAGCAAAGCACACAAACAGTCAAACTTGATGCAATTCTCGGGGCATCTGTTTATAAAAGTTTCGCGACTTTGGTATGAATGACTATACTTGATTAATGTAGAATAAATTCAATAGACTGGATACAGATCTGTCCAGAATATCGACTGTTTACGATAAGTAGCTCTACGAATACATTCAGCCGTTGGTAGATTCTTCGCTCGGGATCGCCTGACCGATCATTTCGTCGGCACTTGGGATATGAACCGGCTTGGCCTGAATGGTGATGGTGTCATCGACCCAATCAAACGCGAGGTCCATTTTTGCTTCCCGTGCAAGCAGACCTGTATAGTAAGGCTGAATGGAGTTGGCCGTGAATCCCTGTTCATCGGCAGGACGACCGCGCAGCAAGCGATCAAGGCTTGCAGGGATACGAGCATTCTTGCCTTCCGACACCAGTTTGAAGGTGGGATATTTGGAATCGCCCTCATGCGATACCTTGATGGTACCCCCACGAGGAATGGTTGAAATGCTGATCATGATCAGGTTGAGCAGCAACTTGACCAGATTCTTGGGCATCAGCACTCGGGTGCCTTCCCATTCAATTTCAGCCTTTTCTGAATTCATGTAGCCCCGCGCAACGCTTTCAGCGTCACCGGTATCGATTTCCGCTCCGGCAGAGCCCGCTGCACCGAAGGCCAAGCGCGCGAACTGAAGTTTGGCAGATGCCGTATTGGCGCTCTTGGTAATAAGCTCCATGGCGAAGGTTTGCATTTCCTCGCCATTATCTTCTTCAAGAACTTCCAGACCATTGATGACGGCCCCAACGGGACTGATGATATCGTGACAAACACGGCTGCAAAGCAGCGCGGCCAAATCCATCGAAGACAGTGTATCAATACCAGACATTGCACCCTCTAAAAGCAGCGGCATCGCTTTGGGCTCGGTTCAACACCAGCGCTGGTTCCTGATACTCAACGGACCCCAAAGGTTAGCAGATTTGTTAGAATACGAATCAATCTTTCGCACAATTGGAAGCATTACCTTTTAGCCCCCCTGCTGCCAAGGCCAGAGGCCGCACAATCGACCTGTTTCACAGACGCTTGCGCATTTTCACGCGGCCAGACCTGCTTGTCTGAAACGAATGGACATGCTTTTACACAATTTAACGCGACAAGGTGCCCTGGATCCTCGGCCACTCTCCATCAGCACGCTCGACATGAAGATCAACCGCCTCTGCCCAAGCAGCACGCGCTGTATAGGAATAGAAAAGGAACAGTCGGTTCCTGTAAAGCGCCCAAACATTGGGGTTGCTGTCGGATGCATATCCCCTAGCCATGGCCAACGCACCATGACCGCCATATTGGGGCGCATAGACATCAGGATTTTGCATGAACACGGCTTTGTTGGCTCTGGAAGAAAAGATCCATGAGACGCCATTCCAGACATATTCATGTTCTCTTTGGCCTAAAATGGCGGAATGCTCTGTAAAGTAGGCAACAGGATCATACCCGTAGATTGCGTAGCCAGAACGGGCATCTGTTACGATCCGGCGCGATTGCGCTGACGCCTCGGCTGTTGAACTCGCGCCCATTCCAACGCAAACAAGAGCAAGCAGAAGAAAGAAAAGACGCATACGGAAAAATCCTTGTCGACCTGTCATGGGGCGCCTGCTTTGCGTAACTTGTTTCAGAAGCAAATCAGCCTCCTTTTATCATAAAAACGGGGCAGCAATGGACGAGATGCAATAGCAATCACTTTTTTGCTCTTATTTCGGGTTAAAATCAGATTGTGAGTCTTTCTGTTAAATAAAAGTGTCATCCAACGATCAATGTAAACAAAAGCTTCTCATTTTCACTTGCAAGTTCAGCCACTCCTGTAAAAAATGGCGAGTAGAATGAAGGATGATCGGTGGAAAAGCTGCCACAGCATTACAAGGATATTCATGATGGCAAATTTGGCCAGGCCAAACGAACTGCGAAATGGTGGCAAGGAATTGCTGCTACTTGTGTTCATCATCGCGGCCCTGACTGTCTTCGCAACAGCGGCACGCGCTCAGACAAACCAGCATTATACTACGAACGAAATCGTCGCCACCGGCCACAAATTCTTTGGAACAGTCACTGGCGGCCTGGCATCTGCGGTTGAAAAGGCTGTTTCTAAATATGGCTTGCCTAATGGCTATATTCTTGGCCAGGAAGGCAGCGGTGCTTTTGTTGCCGGCGCACGCTATGGCGAAGGCGATCTTTACACCAAGAATATGGGCACACACAAAGTCTTCTGGCAGGGCCCTTCTATCGGCTGGGATTTCGGCGGCGATGGCAACCGCACCATGATGCTGGTCTATCATCTGCCCAGCGTTGACTATCTCTACCGCCGCTGGGTTGGCGTCAATGGCTCGGCCTATCTGGTTGGTGGCTTCGGGGTGACCGTGCTTAGCCTTGACCAGCAATATTACATTGTTCCCATTCGCTCCGGCGTAGGCGCAAGGCTGGGCGTGAATATCGGCTATTTGAAATTCACCCGCAAAGCCACCTGGAACCCGTTTTAATGGTGACAGCATGGACATTCCGCTTTTGACCATGATTTCCGGTCAGAAAGCGCGATGTCGCAAAATTTTTTAATTCCGCTAAACAAGATTGGCTGCTATCTAGGCGATATCAGCCTTTCTTTTCATGAAAGGCAGATTGTCTGTCTATATAAGACTATGTTTGAATATCACAGCTTCGGCGGCACACCCTTTTACCGGTCTGCATCTGGAAGCTGACAAAACATCTGTTGGGCGCATAGACGTTGCCAGAGCCAAAGCACGCCAGCAAGGAAGAAAAAACACCGTGATCGCAATTATCATGTACATATTGCTCGGGGTATTTGTCACTCTGCTGCTCATGCTGCTGGTGGTTCCGATGATCTGGCGTCGTGCCGTCCGCCTGACCAGAAAAAGGCTCGTGGCGGAGATCCCCATGAGCTACAGCGAGCTGCAGGCCGAGAAGGATCATATCCGCGCGGAAATGGCTGTCGACATGCGCCGACTAGAGGTCATATCCAACCGTCGACAAGATGAACTGGCCAATCAGACCATCAAGATCGACCGCCTCAACGCCACCCTTGAGAAGCGGGACAGCACCATCGAGCAGCATGAAGAGGAATTAGAAACCCTCAAGAGCACGCTGTCCGATCAAAAGGCAGAAGCCGACCAGATCTCTGACCTGCTGCAGAACACGAAAACACTATTGGCAGAAGCCCGCCAGACGATTGCAAATCTGGAAACGGACAAGGTCGACCTCAACAAGGAAATCTATTATCTGGAGACCAATGTCGACGAACAAAAGGTCGAGTTGGCCGCTCAGATGGCTCGCATAGAAAATCTCCGAGACGAAATTTCCAGTCTCTCCAGCCAGCTGACCGAACAGACCAGCGAGCGCAGCAAGACAGAATCCCTGCTTGGCCAGCGCACCAATGAGCTGGACCGCACCAAGGAACGCCTCACGGCTCTGCAGGACAAAGTCGACGGCTTGCAAGCCGACCTTGCCGACAGAGACAGCAAAATCGACACGCTGTCCATTCAGCTTGATCGCGCCAATCAGCAATCGGCAGAAAGCGGCAGCGACAGCGATACCCTTCTGGCAGAGGCAGAAACCCGCCGTCTGGAAGCAGAAGCCAAGATCGCCAATCTGGCCATGCAACTGGAAACCCAACAGAAACTGCAAGACGGAGAAAATCTGTCTAACGTCATCAACGGCCTCGAAAAGGAAAAGCAGGTGCTACAGGACGAACTGGATAAAGCGCTCGCCAGCAACGAGGATCTTGCAACACGCCTTGATGCTCTTGAAAAAGAACTTCAGGACAACAAGGGTGAGGAAATACCCAGTGGTCCTCTCACCTCACGCGAGCAGATACTGCGTGACGAAATCAAGCAGATCGCCAGCCGCCTGACCGAGTTCACCACTCCCAAGGCAGACGCCAACGATGACAGGGAAGATACCACCTCGGTAAAGGCCGAAGCAATCAAGGCAACAGTGATCCGGGCATCCCAGATCAGCGAAAGGGTCGAGAGAACGGCCGCCAACCTGCAGAATGCGTCTGAGGCGTCAAATTCTGAAGCTTCAAATACCGACGACGACAGCTCCGACGAAAATTCGGGCGATGCGTCTGACCAACGCCCTGACCCCAAAAGCGCAAAACAGGACCCGTGGTCGCAAGTTTTCTCTCTTGCTGATCAGGTGCGGGAGCTGGAAAAAAGCTCCAACTAGCACCTCATTGACCGGATGAAAGGCAGGCGCGCAATCCACCGCAGGCCTTGCCAACAGCTTCGGCTTTGTTTAAAGCCAAGGACGAGCAATCGCTTGGCTATTCCTGCACGCTTTCCAACTCATTTTCGGACAGACTTTTCATGGCACCACCGCTCCTTCACCTTCAGGATATTCATCTGGCAATTGGCGGACAGGCTCTTCTGGCTGGTGCCGAACTGGCCGTGCATGAAGGGGATTCCATCGCGTTGGTCGGCCGGAACGGGTCTGGTAAATCCACGCTTCTGAAAATCGCTGCTGCCATTGTCGAACCCGATGGTGGGGACCGCTTCTTCCAGCCGGGCACCACATTGCGCTATCTGCCGCAGGAACCGGATCTTACCGCCTTTGATACGGTGCTGGATTATGTCGAGGAAGGCCTCGCCCCCGGCGACGCCCACTATCGGGCGCAATATCTCCTCGAAGAGCTGGGCCTTACTGGCAAGGAAAACCCAAGTGATATCTCCGGCGGCGAAGCCCGCAGGGCCGCTATCGCCCGTGTTCTGGCACCGGAACCTGATATCCTGCTGCTGGATGAACCGACGAACCATCTTGATCTACCCGCCATCGAATGGCTGGAAAGTGAACTCAAGCAGATCCGCTCGGCCAAGGTAATCATCAGCCATGACCGTCGCTTCCTGGAGAATCTGACACGCAACGTGGTCTGGATCGATCGCGGCACCGCACGCAGGTCCAACCGTGGCTTCGCCAATTTCGAAGCCTGGCGCGATGAAGTTTTCGAGCAGGAGCAGATTGAAGAGCAAAAGCTCAAGCAGAAAATTCTGGCCGAAGAGGACTGGATTCGCTATGGCGTCACGGCCCGACGCAAACGCAACGTGCGCCGCCTTGGCGAGCTGGGTGCCCTGCGCGAGAAGAAGCAGCATATGGCCCAGAACCGCCCGCAGGGCGATGTGAAGATGAGCGCCACAGAAGGAGAAAATTCTGGCAAGTCGGTCATCAAGGCCAGAAATATTTCCAAGAGCTTTGACGGGCGCACCATTGTCAAGGACTTCTCCATGGAGATCCTGCGCGGTGATCGCATTGGCATTGTTGGCCCCAACGGCGCAGGCAAATCGACCCTCATCAACCTGCTCACCGATGGCCTTGAGCCTGATAGCGGCTCGGTCAAGCTGGGTACGAACCTGCAGATGGTGACCCTCGACCAGAAGCGCGAAAGCCTCAATCCCGATTGGACGCTGAAGGAAGCCCTCACCACCCATGACGGTGACATGGTACAGGTGGGCGACAGCTCCCGCCACGTGGTCGGCTATATGAAGGACTTCCTCTTCCGCCCTGAACAGGCCCGCAGCCCGATATCAGTGCTTTCCGGCGGTGAACGTGGGCGCCTGATGCTGGCCCGCGCCCTTGCCAAGCCGTCCAACTTCCTTGTCTTGGACGAACCGACCAACGACCTCGATCTGGAGACGCTTGATCTGTTGCAGGAAGTCATCGACGACTATTCTGGCACAGTGCTGCTCGTCAGCCATGATCGTGATTTCCTTGACCGGCTGTGTACCACCACCCTCTATGCCGAAGGCGATGGCCGCTGGACCGAATATGCCGGCGGCTACACCGATATGATTGCCCAGCGTGGTTCGGGTGTCACCGCACGTAAAGCCGCCAAAAAGGAAAAATCATCAAAGGCCCAAGCCGCCTCCACTGAGGAGACATCGGCGCCCAAACAGCAAAAGGGCCTCACCTTCAAGGACAAGCATCTGCTCGAGACGCTGCCGGCCAAGATGGACGATATTCAAGGCAAAATCGATCGCCTGCGCACGCGTCTCGAAGACCCCGACCTGTTCAGCAAGGACCCCGAGACCTTCAACAAGGCCGCCAAGGCACTCGAAGCGCAGGAAGAACTGCTGGCAAAGGCCGAAGAAAAATGGCTGGAGCTGGAAATCCTGCAGGAAGAACTGGGCGAAAGCTGATCTGGCCGGTCCCGGTCACAACCAGAGACCATCTGCGCCCATCTGCCTTGCATCATTCTTCCAGCTTGTGACTGTCAGCCGCGGTCAGCTCAAGCCCATAGGCTTTGCGTATGGTCTCGATGAAGTCCAGCGTCTCGGGACTGAAGGGCGCCTTGCCTTCAAAACTGTGTAGCACAATCCCCTCGATCAGGTCTCCCAGACCGATTTCCAGATGCGCCGCCAGAGCCTTCATTACCTTCAGGACATTCTTTTCCAGACGAACGCCAGTCTGCACACGCTCAATTTTTTTCGCCACGGCCGCGCCTCTCTTCCATCATTCTGATTCGCATTCAAGATGCCACTCTCTCACCACCTGTGACAACAAGGCACTTTACTTATCTATATTTTGGTACCATGGTACCAAATTACTCAAAATGCGGATAGAGTGTCATGACCAACAATCAAAAAGCCGTCCTCCTCGCTTTGTGTTCAACTGCCCTGATGACGGCAACAGCAAGCTTGGCGAAGCTGGCCGCGCATGACTATCACGTGCTCCAGATCCTGTTTTTCCGACAGATCGTCATCCTTCTTTCAACCCTGCCACTCCTCATCAAAGATTTCCCAAACGCGCTCAAGACCAGCCATCCGGGGCTACACTCCTTACGCCTTTCCGGCGCTTTCGCTGCCTTGTCTCTTGGCATTCTGGCTGTAAGCGGTCTGCCATTGACCACCGCAACCACCCTCGGCTTTGCCAATATCTTCTTTGTGTCTTTGCTCGCGCACCAGTTTCTTGGGGAAAGGCTCGGCCCATTCCGGCTCGTCGCCATTGTTTCAGGGTTTATCGGCGTCTTTATCGCCATCAAACCGTCGCCAGAGAGTTTTCTGGATGGCTTCAGCCTGATTGCCCTTGCAGCTGCCTTTGGTGCCTCTCTGGCAGCGCTTTCGGTAAGAAAGCTGTCACAGACCGAATCCACCACCACCCTGCTCTCCTATCAGGCGCTTTTCATTGGCCTTTCATCGGGCATTCCCATGATCTGGCTCTGGCGGCAACCAGACCTGACAGACCTCATCCTCCTGCTGGGTATGGGGTGCCTCTCGGCGGCGGGCAACTGGATCGGCATTCGGGCATTGCGACTTGGTGAAGCGGGGCTGGTCAAGAGCGTCGACTATATCTCGCTGATCTATGCCGCCCTGTTCGGCTATTTCATTTTCGGCGAATATCCCGATAGCAGCACTCTTTTGGGGGCAGGTATCATCATTCTGGCGGCCTTTGCCATCGTGCAGCAACGCCCTATCGAGAAGCTGCTTTACTCAGCCAACCGCAAAATGCGCCGCACCGATCGCGGCTATAAAGGTTGACTGCTTTTTCTATGGAAATTTTCCCTTGTATCCCCTATGGTCCGGCCCAAATCGGATCCCTTGTTTATGGTAGATCGCGCCTGCCTTGATGCATACGCGCTGAGCACCGAATAAAAAGCAGCCAGAGCACTGGCCAGAAAGACAAGATATCAATGCCATCATCTCATGAAACCCGCCGCACCTTCGCGATCATCTCGCACCCCGATGCCGGTAAGACCACCCTTACGGAAAAGCTTCTCTATTTTGGTGGTGCCATCCGCATGGCCGGTCAGGTCAAGGCGCGTGGAGAGAAACGTCGCGCCAAATCGGACTGGATGAAGATCGAACAGGAGCGCGGCATCTCGGTCACTTCATCGGTGATGACCTTCGAGCATAAGGATCTGATCTTCAACCTGCTCGACACTCCGGGCCATGAAGACTTTTCCGAAGATACCTACCGCACGCTGACCGCCGTCGACAGCGCCATCATGGTCATCGATGCCTCCAAGGGTATCGAGGCTCAGACGCTGAAGCTGTTCGAGGTTTGCCGCCTGCGCGATATTCCCATTATCACGCTGGTCAACAAATGCGACCGCGAAGCCAAAGACCCGTTCGAGCTAATGGACGAAATTCAGGAGACGCTCGCCTTGGATGTCTCCCCCATGGTTCTACCCATCGGGTCGGGCTCCACCTTCCATGGTTGCTATAACGTGACCAATGGCGACTATTACACCGCCAAGACCAAAGGGGATGCCTTCGACACGATCGTTGAAACCTCCGGCATCAATGATGCCAAGCTCGATGATCTGGTCGACAGCCAGTTGCTGGAAGAAAGCCGTGAGATGATCGAATTGGCGTCTGTTGGCTATTCCGATTTCGATCTTGAAAGTTATCGCGAGGGCCATCTCTCGCCGGTCATCTTCGGGTCGGCGCTGAAAGACTTCGGACCAACCGCCCTGCTTGATCTCATCGCGGATATCGCGCCCATGCCGCGCCCGTCCCCGACAACCGAACGCACGGTGTCTCCAGACGAGAAAAAGGTTTCCGGCTTCGTCTTCAAGGTGCAGGCCAACATGGATTCTCACCATCGCGACCGCGTGGCCTTCATGCGTATCTGCTCAGGTGACTTCAAACGCGGCATGAAACTGCGTCAGGTCCGCACCGGCAAGGATATCATGGTGCACAGCCCGATCATGTTCTTCGCACAGGATCGCGAGATCGCACAGGAAGCCGGCCCCGGCGACGTGATCGGCATTCCCAACCACGGCACCATTCGCGTTGGCGATACCTTCACGGAAGGCGAGCAAATGCAGTTCACCGGCCTACCCGCTTTTGCGCCGGAAGTGTTGCGGCGTGTGCGCCTGCCCGATGGAACCAAGGTCAAACAGCTGCGTCGTGCCCTTGAAGACTTGGCTGAAGAGGGCCTCACACAGGTCTTCAAACCAAACATCGGTTCCAACTGGATCATCGGTCTGGTGGGCATCCTGCAGCTCGACGTTCTCAAATCCCGCGCCAAAGCCGAATATGGCGTCGAAATCGACTTCGAACCCATCACCTACAATATGGCGGTTTGGGTCAAATGTGATGACGAGGCCAAGATGAAGACTTTCCTGTCGGCCAACGTCAACAATATCGTGCATGACCGCGAAGGCAGCCCGGTCTTTCTGGCAAAGAGCCAGTGGGAAATCGACTTCACCAAGGAGCGACACCCGGACATCACCTTCATGAAAACGCGAGAACTGGTGCAGACCGAAGCCTGAGCGGGACAATCCGCGCATAGCAACAAAGCAAAGAAAAACCCGGAGCCGAACCAGCACCGGGTTTTCTTTTGACTATTGCGACGGCTCACGGCCCTTCGCTGGTGAGAGTCACCAGAAGGCCAGGCGTTAGAAAAACAAATGCTAGAAAGTCAGGGCCTTATCGACCTTGTCCAACTCCTTTTCCGCCAGCATATCGAAATCTTTCTTCAGATAGGTGCCGTTGAACATGACGACACGCACATCATAGCCACCGGTCATTTCCGCAACATCTGCCTTGTAGAAGACGTCACACATATCAACGGTCACCTTGAGCGCATCGGACGGCTCCTGCTCCGGCGTCAGGCGTGCATATTCCAGTTGGTCAATAAAATCTTCGACGTCACCAATGCGCGCCATCTTCAAGGCGCAGTTGGCATTGTCGCTGATAACCCTGTTGGGCGCTGCCATCAGCTCCGGATAATTTTCTCCCAGCTTCTGCTCGATCACCCGTTTCTCGACATCAACCATCAGCTCGGTATCGGAAGCCATCATATAGATCGGCTGACCTTCCTGCCCCATGCTGCGCCCAATCTTGAATCGCCGCTCCACACCGTTCTGCTTGGATATGCAGGTGACGATCTCGCCATCCCCTGAGCACTCTTTAAAGCCGTTTTCAGCCAGCTTCTGCTTGGCGTAATCATAGCTATGCCCCAGCGAAATGCCAAAGAAAGCAGGATCACCCTTACTGAAGGTCAGCTTTGTATTAGCGCCTGTCAGCGGTTTCAAAGGAGACCGACCAGCAACAGCATTCGCATCGCCGGTTTCCTCTGCCACATCCTGTTCTGGCACATTCTCGATGACTTGCGGCTCACCCGAAGATGGTGCAGCAGTGGCAAAGTTATCTTCTTCAGGCTCAACCGGCAACGGCGCGTCTGGTGGTGTCGGGTTAAAGTGGGCCTGTTCGAATTCAGGAGAGAAGAGCACGCTCACTTGCTCATCGGTGATACGTCCCGTAACCGGAAAACCGGCTTCATACTGGAAATCGGATACAGCAGCACGAGAACGACGCCCCATCACGCCATCAACGACACCAGCATCATAACCAAGATAATTCAACCGGCTCTGGATGCTGGAATAATAGCGCACTTCTTCTGGCGTCCGGTAAGGGCGAGGAGGCGGGCGATGGACGGGCCTTGAATTAGCCGCTGCCCCTCCCAACATCAATCCCAATGTGCCTCCGATGATGGCACCGGCAACAGCATCTCCCCCACCGGCCATGGCTGGTGCAGAAACGCTCGTCACAGAGAAGCCGAGCATCAGGGCAGCAATGAATTTCTTTCTCATAATCAATCTCCAGCAAGTATCATCACTTCGCCCCCAACACGGAAGGCACAATCTGGTAGGCAACAGCTTACCCTGAAAAGATGCAAACAAAAATAGGGTTTATCATAGCAATGCCCAAGACACGCAGCTCAGATAACAGAGCGAAAAGAAAGGACCTGCCGCAAGACGCGACAGGCCCTTGATTCTTTTATATTTTCAGACCATTTCCATGAGCCTGAATGGGTTTGTCACCCTTCGCGCTTAAGGCCTGTCAGGTCGCGCACGGCGCCCTTGTCGGCAGATGTTGCCATCAGTGCATAGGCCTGAAGGGAGCGGGAAACGATGCGTTCACGCTTTTCAGCCGGTTGCCAACCATCAGCCCCCTTGGCATCCATGGCCGCACGGCGCTCAACCAGAACAGCATCAGATACAGCGACATTCATAGAGCGGTTCGGGATATCGATCTCGATGGTATCCCCTTCTTCGATGAGGCCAATGGCGCCACCGGCGGCAGCTTCCGGAGACGCATGACCGATGGAAAGCCCCGAGGTGCCGCCCGAGAAACGACCATCGGTGATCAGCGCACATTCCTTGCCCAGCCCCATGGATTTGAGGTAGGAGGTCGGATAGAGCATTTCCTGCATGCCCGGGCCACCACGTGGCCCTTCATAGCGAATGATAACCACGTCACCAGACTGGATCTTGCCACCGATGATGCCTTTCACAGCAGCTTCCTGACTTTCAAAGATGCGGGCCGGACCGGAGAATTTAAGGATGCTTTCATCCACACCGGCGGTTTTCACGATGCAGCCATCCAGCGCGATGTTGCCAAAAAGCACCGCAAGGCCACCATCCTGGCTATAGGCATGTTCCTTGTCTCGGATGCAGCCTTCAGAGCGATCCTTGTCCAATTCCTTGTAACGGCTTGCCTGAGAGAATGCCTCAATGGTGCGCACGCCACCCGGCGCAGCCTTGTAGAGATTTTCCACCTCTGCGCTCGGCGCGCCCATGATATCATAGGTATCGATCGCTTCCCCGAGGGTCTTGCAATGCACGGTGCCACAATCACGATGGATAAGACCGGCGCGATCCAGCTCGGCCAGAATACCGAAGATGCCACCGGCGCGGTTGCAATCCTCAACATGATATTTCTGCGTCATCGGTGCTAGTTTGCAAACGTTTGGAACGATGCGCGACAAGCGGTCGATATCACCCATGGTGAAGTCCACTTCGCCTTCCTGCGCAATTGCCAAAAGATGCAGCACCGTGTTGGTGGAGCCGCCCATGGCGATATCAAGCGTCATGGCATTCTCAAACGCCTTGAAGTTGGCGATGCTACGCGGCAGAACGCTTTCGTCTTCTTCCTTGTAATAGCGTTTGCACAGTTCCACTGCCTTGCGGCCAGCGGCAAGGAACAGCTCTTTGCGATCGGCATGGGTTGCCACGATAGTACCATTGCCCGGCAAGGCAAAGCCCAGAGATTCAGCCAGACAGTTCATGGAGTTGGCTGTGAACATGCCCGAGCAGGAGCCACAAGTCGGGCAGGCGAATTCTTCCACTTTCTGCACCTGCTCATCGGAGACCTGAGGGTCTGCACCCATGATCATGGCATCGATGAGATCGAGCTTGTGATCGACGCCTTCCGCCTTGCCAGCTTCCATCGGGCCACCAGAGACAAAGACAGCCGGAATATTGAGGCGCATGGCAGCCATCATCATGCCCGGGGTGATCTTGTCGCAGTTGGAAATGCAGACCATGGCGTCAACACAATGGGCATTGACCATATATTCCACGCTGTCGGCGATGATCTCGCGAGACGGCAGCGAATAGAGCATGCCGTCATGCCCCATGGCGATGCCATCATCCACGGCAATGGTGTTCATTTCCTTGGCGATGCCACCGGCAGCCTCGATCTCGCGCGCCACCATCTGCCCCAGATCTTTCAGATGCACATGCCCCGGCACGAACTGAGTAAAAGAGTTGACCACCGCAATGATCGGCTTGCCAAAATCTCCATTTTCAACGCCGGTCGCACGCCAAAGCGCGCGGGCACCAGCCATGTTGCGGCCATGGGTCGAAGTCTTGGAACGATAGTCAGGCATTATGTAGTCCTTCAGAGGAAAGGGTGACACTCGTCAGTCAAGCGAGATTTGTCAGAATGTGCAGATCCTTGCGTCGCGTGATATCGGACGCAATCAGTTGCCCCCTGTTTAAACCAAACCAGAAAGGGCTGACAATAGCATTTCTTTCAAAAACTGTATCATTTACGCACAATTCGAAAAGAAAATGAGACGAATTCCGACAATCTATAGAGATCGCCGGAATTCCATTTCTGGATCAAAGGATTGATCCTAAAGCGAGAAGTCTTCGCCGAAGCCGAAATTCTCGGTCACATAGTCAATGTCCTTGTCGCCACGACCGGACAGGTTGACCAGAATGCTTTCTCCCGGATGCGCAGGAGCCATCTTCATGGCATATGCCACCGCATGAGAGCTTTCCAACGCCGGAATGATGCCTTCACATTTGCTCAGCGCATAGAAGGCCTTCAAGGTCTCTTCATCGCTGGCAGAGCCATAATTCACCTTGCCGATGGTGTGCAGATAGGAATGCTCCGGCCCGACACCGGGATAATCGAGGCCGGAAGCAATGGAATGCACTGGAGCCGGTTCGCCCTTGTCGTCGGTCAGCACCAGGCATTTGAAGCCGTGGATCTCGCCCGGATGCCCATAGGTGATGGTCGCGGCATGCTGGCCGAGCTCGGAGCCCTTGCCATGCGGCTCAACACCATAGAGCTTCACATCTTCATTGTCGAGAAAGCCGGAAAACAGCCCCATGGCATTGGAGCCGCCACCGACGCAGGCCACCACATGATCCGGGTCCAGCCCCGTCATGGCCTGGAACTGGTCTCGAGCTTCAAAGCCAACAACAGACTGGAAGTCGCGCACCATCTTCGGGAAAGGATGAGGCCCGACGACAGACCCAATGGCATAGATGGCCTCGTCAGCTTGCTCAAGATAGGCCATGAAGGCGCTGTCGACCGCTTCCTTGAGGGTCTTGCCACCAAAAGAAACCGGCACAACCTCGGCCCCGAGCAATTTCATGCGGATCACGTTGGGGTGTTCCTTGGCGATATCCACTTCGCCCATATGGATCTCGCATTCCATGCCGAAATAGGCCGCGGCCGTGGCAAGCGCCACGCCATGCTGTCCAGCACCGGTTTCAGCGATCAGCTTCTTCTTGCCCATGAATTTGGCCAGAAGCGCTTCACCCATGCAGTGATTGAGCTTGTGTGCGCCGGAATGGTTCAGATCTTCGCGCTTGAGATAAATCTGTGCCCCGCCCATCTTTTCCGACAAATTCTTGGCATGCTGGACAGGCGTCGGGCGGCCCTGAAAATGCTCGCGAATATAGCGAAGCTCCGCAATGAAGGAACTGTCCACGGCAATACGCTCATAGGCCTCGCCGATTTCCTTGAAATGGGGCACCAGCTGTGGCGGCAGAAAAGCGCCACCGAAATCACCAAAATAACCTTCCTTATTTGGAAATTGCTTCAAATATCCCATAATTCTTCTCCGACTGTTTTATGGTATTTGCTTTTTTGTACACCCACACTAGCCAAACAATTGCGCCCTGAACAGCACCAACCCGTAAGGGATTGCCAACAAATAGCCCCCCTGTACACGGGCAGCGAATATGATATGTGTTATACGCGAATTATCGCTTGCACTGGTCTTGGCTTTCAGCCATATGCAGGCCAACGCAAGCACATGTTGACGCAATAGAAACAGAAGCCCGGTAACGGGCTGTTTTTTCATCAAGAGGACGGGCGATTGAGCACTACGGAACAGGAGGCTCCCTGCGCAATCTATGGCATTGAGCGCTGGGGCAATGATCGGTTCGAAGTTCTGGACAATGGCAACATTGGCCTCATCACAGATCACGCAGAAGGGCCCGTCACAACGGACCTGACTTCTATCTTGCATTCACTGGAAGAGCGCGGCATCGCCTCCCCCATTTTGTTGCGCGTGGCCAACAGCCTGAAAAACCAGATTGATCGCATCAATATGAGTTTCGCCAACGCGATGAAGGAGCTTGACTATAAAGCCAACTATCGCGGCGTGTTCCCCATCAAGGTCAACCAGCAGGCCCATGTGATCGAAAAGATCGTCGAATATGGTGCGCCACATAATTTTGGCCTTGAAGTCGGCTCAAAACCGGAATTGATCATTGCTCTGGGCCAGCGCCTTTCCAAAGATGCGCTGCTCATCTGCAATGGCATCAAGGATAGTGAATTCATCAATCTGGCCCTGCTCTCCAGCAAACTCGGCTTCAACACGATCATCGTGCTGGAAAGCAAGGCTGAACTGGATCTGGTGCTTGAAGAATCCAAGAAGCTCAACATCCGCCCGCATCTTGGCATCCGCATCAAGCTGAACAACCGCATCACCGGCAACTGGGCTTCCTCCTCGGGGGATCGGTCAGCCTTTGGCCTGTCTTCACCGGATGTGCTGTATGTGATCGACCGTCTGCGCGATGAAGGCTATCTGGATTGCCTGCAACTGCAGCATTTTCATCTGGGCAGCCAGGTCCCGGATATCATTGACGTGCGCCGTTCGGCGGCTGAGGCTTGTCGCTTCTTTGTTGAACTGCGCAAGGAAGGGGCTCCGCTCAACTATATCGATCTTGGCGGCGGTCTCGGCATCGACTATACCGGCGAGCACAAATCCACCGAGAACTCCATCAACTATTCCACCGACGAATATTGCTATTCCATCGTCGAGGCCGTGAAAAACACGATGGACGATGCAGAACAGAAACACCCCACCATCGTGACCGAAAGCGGCCGCGCAACGGTGGCCTACAGCTCTATGCTGCTGTTCAACATCATCAATGTGACCCATTATGAAGAAGACAACATTGTCGAGGTCTCAGAGGATGACGACCGCTCCATTCGCGATATGCGCGATGTCGAGACCTACCTGACGCCAAGCCGCTTGCAGGAGTGCCTTAACGACGTCACCTTCTACCGCGATGAAGTGCGCCGCAATTTCGGACGCGGCGAAGTGGGCCTGCGCGATCTGGCCAAGGCAGAGAAACTCTATCTCAACCTGATCGCCAAGATGCGCAAGGCAACAGAGGCCGATGAATGGGTCTCCGATGACGTGCTGAGCGCCCTTGAATCGGCAGCTGACATTTATCATGCCAACTTCTCACTGTTCCAGTCTCTGCCAGATGTCTGGGCCATTGACCAGTTGCATCCGATCATCCCGATCCAGCGTCTGAATGAAATGCCAACCCAACGCGCGATCCTGTCCGACATCACCTGCGACAGTGATGGCAAGGTCGACAAATTCGTTCTGGCTGATGGCATCGCCCAGTCTCTGCCGGTCCATAAACTCGAAGATGACGAGCATTATTGCATGGCCGTCTTCTTTGTCGGGGCCTATCAGGAAACACTTGGCGATTTGCATAATCTGTTTGGCGACACCAACGTGGCCACCATCGAGATCAAGCCGAACGGTGACTTCAACCTCATCCACGAAGTGGAAGGGGATACCATTGCCGAAGTGCTCAGCTACGTGGAATATAACACGACAGCATTGTCCAACAACTTCAAGCAGATGGTTGAAGAAGCGGTCTCCAATAAAAAGCTGACCGTGAAGGAACGCAAGGCCATGATGAATGCTTTCAAGGAAAGCATGAACGGCTATACTTATTTCGAGCATTAAGCAACCGCCATCAAGAGCGATCCCTTATAACTAAACATCACGCTCCCAATCGACAAAGGTGCCATGGTTTCGGCATCTTTGCCGGTGCATTATGGGAGACAGGCAGGTCTGTCAGGCTGGCAGATATCCCTCTGAAAAGAAGGACATTGATATGAACAAAGTTCTGGTCATCGGCGCAGGTGGCGTCGGCTCCGTCGTCATTCATAAAATGGCGCAGCTTTCCGATATCTTCGGAGAAATTACTCTTGCTTCCCGACGTATTTTCAAATGCGACGAGATCGCAACGTCCGTGAAGGAACGCACGGGCGTCACCATCAACACAGCAGAAGTGGATGCCGATGATGTAGAAGCCCTTTCGGCTCTCATCGACAAACTGGGTGTGTCTCTGGTGGTCAACGTGGCCCTGCCTTATCAGGATCTCAACATCATGGATGCCTGCCTGAAGTCCGGCGTCAACTATCTCGACACAGCCAACTACGAGCCGCGTGACGTGGCCAAGTTCGAATATAGCTGGCAGTGGGCCTATCAGCAGCGCTTCGAAGAAGCAGGCCTGATGGCGCTGCTCGGCTCCGGCTTTGATCCCGGTGTTACCAACATTTACACCGCCTATGCCAAGAAGCATCTGCTCGACCGTATCGACACGCTCGACATTCTCGATTGCAACGGTGGCGACCATGGCCAGCATTTTGCCACCAACTTCAACCCGGAAATCAACATCCGTGAAGTCACCGCGCCTGTCCATCACTGGGAGAATGGCGAATGGGTCACCACCCCGGCCATGTCCAACAAGCAGCCATTTGACTTCCCCGCCGTGGGCGAAAAGAACATGTACCAGATGTATCACGAAGAGCTGGAAAGCCTTGTGAAGCATCTGCCGGAAATCAAGCGCGCCCGCTTCTGGATGACCTTCGGCGATGCCTATATCAAGCATCTGGAAGTGCTGCAGAATGTCGGCATGACCCGCATCGATCCAGTCATGTATGAGGGCAAGGAAATCATCCCGTTGCAGTTCCTCAAGGCCGTGCTGCCAAACCCGGGTGATCTGGGCAAGACCACCAAGGGCAAGACCTGCATCGGCAACATCATGACCGGCGAGAAAGACGGCAAGGAAAAGACCGTCTATGTCTACAATATCTGCGACCATGAAGAATGCTTCGCAGAGGTCGGCTCTCAGGCCGTGTCCTACACCACTGGTGTGCCTGCGATGATCGGCGCAGCCCTGATGCTCACCGGAGCATGGTCTGGCAAGGGCGTGTTCAACATGGAACAGCTCGACCCGGATCCTTTCATGGACATGCTCAACAAGCATGGCCTGCCATGGGAAGCGCATGAGCTGGACAAACCGCTGGATTTCTAAACCGGTTTGAATAAAGGAGCCCGGCCCTGCCGGGCTCCCTTGCCTCTATCCCCTTTGGCCAAGTGAAGTGGCCACCAGTCCCTTTTTGGAGAAACCGACATGACCGATGCGCCAGTAATGGAAACGCAGGCAGGCGATGCCGGAGCCTTTGCGACCTTCGATCTCGCACGTGTGCCTTCCCCCTGCTTTGTCATCGACAAGGCAGCCATCCGGCGCAACCTGCGCATTCTCTCTCAAGTCGGAGAAGCAGCCGACGTCAAGGTTCTGCTGGCGCTCAAGGCCTTTTCCTGCTGGGCGCTGAGCGACCTCATCGGCAACTATCTTGACGGCACCTGCGCTTCCGGTCTTTGGGAAGCCAAGCTGGCCAAGGAGCAATTTTCCGGCGAACTGGCCACCTATTCCGCAGGCTTCAAAGCCGAGGAAATACCCGAAATTCTGGAGCTGTCCGATCACCTGATCTTTAACAGCCCGGCGCAGTTCCACCGCTTCACGCCGCAGATCAACGCTGCGCGCAAATGGGGCTATGCGCCCGATTTCGGCCTCCGGATCAATCCCGAACACTCAGAAGGGCATATCGCCAAATATGACCCCTGCGCCATTGGGTCACGCCTTGGCACCCCCATCAGCCAATTGAGCGATGAAGATCTCGCCCCCTTCTCGGGCATCCATATGCATACCCTGTGCGAACAGGATTTCACGCCCCTCAAGCGCACCTTTGAGGCGGTAGAAGAGCGCCTTGCGCCTTGGCTGCATAAGCTTAAATGGCTCAATTTCGGTGGTGGTCACCATATCACCCGCGACGATTATCAGCGTGATGAACTGGTCGACTTCCTCAAGACCATCAAGGCCAAATATGATGTCGAAATCTACCTCGAACCCGGCGAAGCCGTAGCGCTGGACGCAGGCATTCTGGTAGGCGAAGTACTGGATGTGACGCGCAATGGCGACGTCAATATCGCCATCATGGATATCTCGGCCACATGCCACATGCCCGACGTGATCGAGGCCCCCTATCGCCCTGCTCTGCTGGGCGAGCAGAAGGGCGGCGCATCCTATCGTTTGGGTGGCCCGTCCTGTCTTGCAGGCGACGTCATCGGAGATTACGAATTCGAGACCGATCTGGAGCTAGGCCAACGCATCGCCTTTCTCGATCAGGCTCATTATTCGATGGTCAAGACAAACACCTTCAACGGCGTGCGCCTGCCATCCATCGCCATCTGGGATTCAGAAACAGACCAGCTCGACGTCATCCGCGAGTTCACCTATGCTGAATTCCGCGACCGCCTGTCGTAAGTCGGACAACACGGGACATCCATCATGCTTGATTTGACCTATCCTGCTTTTCTGGCTTCGGAACTCACCGACGCTGAAAGCGACCCGCAAACAGCCCTGTTTGAAGTCATTCCTTGCCCGCTGGAAAAGACGGTTTCCTATGGCGCTGGCACGGCTGCCGGTCCGCTGGCGCTGTTGGAAGCAAGTCAGGAACTGGAGCGTTTTGACGGCAAGGGCTTCCCGATCAAAAAGGGCATCATCACCTCTGACGTGATCAATTGCGATCAACCGATCGAGCAGGTCATGAAGGATCTACGCGCCCGCACGGCAGCGAGCGTGGAAGCAGGACGCATTCCCGTCACCCTTGGCGGAGAGCACAGCCTCTCTTATGGCGCCATCATGGGCGTCGTGGACGCGCTGGATGAGCCGGTTGGCATCATTCAGATCGACGCGCACGCAGACTTGCGCAACGCCTATCAGGGCCACAAGCATTCCCACGCCTCGGTCATGCATCTGTGCGCAGTGGAACGCCGCCTGCCTCTCATGCAGTTCGGCATCCGCGCTCTTTGCAGTGAGGAGCAGGATTCACGCATGAATGAGGCGCATATCCAGTTTGTTGATGCGGAAAAGCTTGTCACGGAAGGGATTGCTGCAGTCGACCTGCCGGAAGACTTCCCCGAACAGGTCTATATCACCTTTGACGTCGACGGGCTGGACCCATCCATCATGCCAGCAACGGGAACGCCTGTGCCCGGGGGCCTCAGCTACTATCAAAGCCTTCAGCTCATCGCACACGCCCTCAAGGGCCGCAAATGCGTTGGTCTGGATGTGGTGGAACTGGCGCCCATCGAAGGGCAATGGGCCTGGGACTTCACCGCAGCCAACCTCACCTATCGTCTGATGGGGCTGGTCGGCGGCCATTAGGCAGTGAGCCAATTATGAGACGACTAGGCAGCAGCAAGCCTGGTGCCTGTGATAGGCTGGCGTAAAACAAGTGAGCGCCAACCGGTTTCTGCAGGCTCACCAGTCGGTGATCTGGTCGATCATCTTCTCGCTCTTTTTCACAAGCCGCGAGAAATAGCCACCCTCTTCAGGGCTGCGCCTTGCAGTGCCCGTCCCTTCAGGAGCATCCAAAGGGGTGAGCGGCGCACGTTCCACGGCGCCCTCTTTGGCAGCTTCCTGCTTGCCTATCGGTGCACCATCGGCATTGGTGGGCGCGTCGGCCAGAGGCAGAGCTTTTGGGGAAGCAGCATCCGTTGTTGACGCCTCCGGAGCGGGATCATCTGACAAGGAAATGGCACCAGATCCGCTATCCAGATCCTCCGGCAACATCTTCGGAGCAGTGGCCCCATATCCAGCATTAGCCAGTTGTGTCTGCATGCCATCAAGGCGCTTGGTCAGACGGTCAACTTTTGCAGCCAGACTGGCATTTTCCTTGCGCTGCTCTTCCAGTTGGGTTGCCAAACGGGTTAATTCGCTGAGCAAAGCCTTGGTGCTGACCTCATTGTGCCAGTCTTCATCCATCGGAGCCTGTTCGACTTGCGGAACGGCTTTGTCATTGGAAGATTGCGCCAATGAAAGCTGACCGGACGACATCAGAAACAGCGACGCAAACAGCACACGGCACGAAAACAGGCGCTTCATTCCCAAATCACTTTGACTAACCATTCTCTATGCCCCCTTGCGACACATTCTGTTTGAGCCGTCCAAAGCGGCCAACATGCCTTCAACAACACCGGATCTGTGGCAACATTATGGGCATAGTGATCAGTTTCACCCGCACGGGCTTTCCCAAACCGCATGCTTGTCATAATAGTCAGGCAAAGACATCCGGATACAAATCTGCAAATGGGCAGAAAATTTAAAGCACGTGAAAAGGGTCGACTTATGGATCAGCCAAATTATCGCATCGAGCCCCAAACCCCGCCTCTGGAAGATTTTCTACGTTTGAGAAAGATCACCGGCCTCACGGTCTATTCAGAGGAAGCAGCCAAAGAAGGCCTCAAGGGCACGATTGCCGCCGCCACCGTATATTATGGCGAACAGGTGGTCGGCATCGGTCGCCTTGTTGGCGACGGCGGTTGCGTCTTTGTCATTTGCGATATCGCCGTTGACCCTGTCCATCAAGGCAAGGGACTGGGCAAGGCCATCATGGCCAGCCTAATGGACTATGTGCAGAATAACTTGAAATCAAAGGCTTATGTAACGATCATCGCCGACCTGCCTGCGAATAAGCTCTATGAACAATTCGGATTTGAAGCAACAGCGCCCGACGCCATCGGCATGGCCTATAGAGTGCCTTGAAGCCCGTTATGATAAATCACCGCACCAGATCGGCAACCACGCAGCGCATGAAATCCACCAGCCCCTTGGGAGCAACCTTGATCTGCAATCCTCTTTGCCCGCCATTGATGTGAATGAGCGCCTTGTCCATGGCGCTGATATCAAGGGCCGTCGGCACGCGCTTGCGCTGGCCAAGCGGGCTGATGCCGCCAACCTTGTAGCCCGTCATACGCTCCGCATCAGCAGGCTGCATCATGGCCGCACGCTTGCCACCAAGGGCCTTGGCAAGCTTCTTCATATTGACTTCGCAATCAGAAGGCACCACGGCACAAACCGGTTTGCCATCAAGCTCCACCATCAAGGATTTAAACACCTCTGCCGGATCTGCCCCGATGGCTTCTGCCGCTTGCAGCCCGACCCGATCCGCCTCATGATCATATTCATAATGCAACAGGGTAAAGTCGACCTTCCCCTTTTTGAGGGCCTGAGTTGCGGGCGTACTATCGGACATGGGAGTACCTTGGGATCGTCTTGTAAATATGAAAAGGGCAAACCGAACAGCTCTCCCTTTTCTATGCCCCCAGATCAAGGGAGGCAAGAGGTGAAAGTCGAGCAAGCATCAGCTTAGGCAAAGTCACCGAGTAAGGCCCTGCCCCTCAGCCAATAACCTCATATTCGATACCGCAATCCTTGAAAATTTCTTCACTGCGCGTGGTATCGAACCGGCCTTGAATGCCCTCATTGTGGCGCCAGACCACTTTACCGACCTGATGAGCGGCCAGAAATTTCGTGCATTCCTTGCAAGGCGGATGGGTCACATAGACGATACAGCCCTTGGCAGGTTCTTTCATTGCAGCCAGAGCATTCATTTCCGCATGGATTACGCGATCATATTTCTCCTCGCGCGTCTCATACCATTCCGGCTTGTCTTCCATGGAGCGTGGGAAGCCATTATAGCCCACCGCAGCAAAGCTTTTGTCAGGCCGAACAATGACGCATCCCACCTTGGTGGACGGATCACGGCTCCGTTTGGCAACAGCATCGGCGCAATCAAGCACCCATTCATCAAATCCGGGCCTGCTGGTCATTTTCCCCTCACCAAAACACCTACAGAAAGCAACGAAACTGGCCAAAATTTGCGATGCTCATCTAAAAATTGCAAGTGAAATTAGAAGACTAAGGGGCTAAAAGCCAACAAATGCGCCCAAAAGAGCACCATGATTGGCCAGGCACGCAGATCAACAGCAAGTTTGATAAGAAGTTTGGCACGCCCTACGGGGTTCGAACCCGTGTTGCCGCCGTGAGAGGGCGGCGTCCTAGACCACTAGACGAAGGGCGCTTGGTATGAGCAAAGCGTGATCACAGCATGTGACCTTAAACTTCACTTCGGCGCACACTAGACCTCTCTTCCAGAGGTTTCAAACAAAAAAGCACGAAAATCCAGATAATTAAACGCAAAAAAGCAAGGCGCCGCAGCAGCTGCTTTCATGCATGCAGCGCCGCGGCGGAAACAAGCCGTCTTTATGAAGATACAAAGAGCGGAGAAGCCTGTTTAACAGGCTTAGCTGTTGTTCTGAGCCGGTTCACATGTATAGCCCACGAGGCTGGCATCCGAGTTGGATGTTGGAATATAGGCCGGCTGTGCATTGCTCCCAACGCCGCAGTAAGAATCGTTGGCAACATACCGGTCAAACTGGTTTGCACCAGTAGAAATCAAAACACTCCCTTGCTCCTGAACAAGCTGTCTAGCCTGGCTCGTGGTTAGGTCTTGGCTGTTAACCTGAGCTGCAGCAAATGCGGAAGAAGTGGAAGCAATTGCCGCGATGGCAAGAACGGAAAGAGCAGTAGCTGGTTTTTTCATCGATTTATTCCTTTTCTTTTTTTATCGATGCGACACCTTTTTTCCTGCGACACTCATGAGATAGAAATCGAAATGCCGTTATTCAAGACACGGATCAAACTTTCGACAGTCAACAAAATGTGACTGGAATAAACGATAAAAATCATGAAGTTACGATTGAATCGCGACCTCATGATACCTAGATAAAAAACGTCCTATATACATTAAGAATTGCGCTTATAAGAGACACAGTCCCGACCATTTGTCGCCTATTTCCCCACACCACAACATCATTTGGCCTGTATGTTTCCAGCCAATTGAACTCAGTTGAACAGATTGGCGAAATCTGTCGGTTATTTGGCAAACTTACACCAACAAGGTCCCCGATCCTTTTGCTCCAGTGAAGATAACAAGCCCTCCATATCCCATATCGACGACTTAATACGGAAAACTGCGAATGGATACTGGCGACAATCCCGATATTCGGCAATAGTGTCCCTTTAAAGATTCACTTAGCAGACATTTTTCTAGCAGGGCGCCATAGTGTCAAACGAACCAAGCATTGCAAAACACCCCGAAGAAAATTTCCGCCCTCCCTTTCCCCACCGAGAACCGGGAAAGGTCAAAGTGCTTCGCCTGTTAAAGCAGGCGAGAAAGAATTATCTTGCCATCTGGTCATTGAAGGATTTTGACACCCGCCTTATCGATTTTAAAATCCTGAACCGTCAACTGATGATATGCAATGCGCCTGACGTGGTGAAAGAAGCCTTCCAGACCAACCATGAAGCCTTGCAGCGCAAAACGCCACAAATGCGCAACGCTCTCAGCCCTCTTATCGGCGATGGCCTGTTCATCAGTGATGGCGACATCTGGTCGGCGCGCCGCAAGATGGTCGCTCCCATCATTCATGGCTCAAGAGTGCCCGGCTTTGCGCCCATCATGATCGAAACCATAAAAGAGAAGACGCAGGAATGGCAGAATCTCCCCGAGGGAAGTGAGATTGATGCCTTAGCGGAAATGGCTCATCTGACAGCGGAAATCATATGCCGGACGATTTTCGGTCAGGATCTGGGACGCCAGTTCGCCACAGAAGTGGTGGAAGCCTTCTCCGATTATCAACGCCAGATCGATCAGATCGACCTTGTGTCTCTTTTGGGGCTACCCGAATGGCTACCACGCTTCGTCAAACCGTCTATCAGAAAGTCCGTCAAACGCATTCACACCGTGCTCGACCAGATCATCGATCAGTATGCGGTCTCCAAATCCAAGGGCAATGTCTCCGTGCTTGGCGGCCTGCTGGAAGCGTGTGATGAAGATGGCGTCCCGCTGAGCCGCGAGGCAATCCGCAATGAAGCAGCGGTGATTTTCATGGCCGGACATGAAACCACGGCCAATACGCTTGCATGGGCATGGTATCTTTTATCCCAATCCCCTCAGGTATCCAGCCGATTGACCGAAGAAATCGATCGCGTTCTGGGAGATAGAAGCCCAACCTTTGCCGATGTCAGAAACCTGCCCTATACAAAGGCCGTGGTGGAAGAAACCCTACGCTTGTACCCCCCCGTGCCCATTCTGGGCCGTGAAGCAACAGAGGCCACGAGCATTGACGACCGCCCCATTGGCAAGGGAACTTTACTGCTCGTGGTGCCATGGCTCTTGCAGCGCAATTCCAAGCTATGGAGTGACCCACATAACTTCCGCCCAGAACGCCATGTGGATAGTGATGGAGACAAACGCTCCAAATATAGCTATGTCCCCTTCAGCATCGGCCCGCGCATTTGCCCCGGTCTCGCCTTTGGCATGACGGAATCCGTATTGAGCCTTGCGATTCTGGCCCGCGATGTGGAGCTTCGCTTGAAAGAGGGCGAAGATGTGCAGCCGATCTGTCGCTTGACCGTCCGGCCAGGAGATCATCTACCGATGACGGTTCATCACCGCCAGAGAATAGCACAGACCTAGGCGATTTGACCCGATGGCCCTGCACGACATTCCGTTCGAAGAAACACAATCACCCGAGCCTGAAGGGCCGCCCCTTTCCTGGGCTGTGTCAGCCGAAGGCAAAAAGCGGTCATTCTGGCGCCAATTCTGGCTGATCGAACCGATTTTGGGTGGACTGAATTATGTTACACACCATAGCCTGCGCCTTTTGTCTCTGTCGGCTTGTTCCCGCTTTGGTGCCCTGATTGCGCCTTTGGCGCAGGCGCGGTTCGCGAAAGCCAACTTCGCGCAACGCCTTTTAAAAAATATCAAATTGCTACGCCCAGACCTTGCTGCGTCCGAAGAGGGAACAAACGAATTGCTCTCCAATTGGTGGACCAATACCGGTCGCGTCTTCGCTGAATTTTCCAAGACAAGTCAACATTCTCAGGACGGGAAAATCGAACTGGTCGGAGCGGAGCATTTCCATGCAGTCCAAGCACAAGGCAAACAGGTAATCTTCCTATCGGTTCATGTTGGGCACTGGGAGGCTCAAGTATCCGCCTTGCACCAGACTCTGGGCATCGAGGTCACCGGGCCTTTCCAACCAGAACCGAGCCGCTTCACAAATCGCTTGATCCACAATCTGCGCAAACGGCGGGGGCAATATCTGTTTCCACCCGGCAGGAAGTCAGGAATAAGGCTGCACCGGATTCTTGCGGCCAATGAGGCTTGCGGCATTTTTTATGTCGATGATGTCAGGGACAATCAGGTTCACTTGCCTCTCTTCGGCCGCCCTGCGCCAACCAAGGGCAATGCTGTAGCGGCCATCAAGCTGGCAAAAGCGACCAACGCTGAGCTCATCCCGGTTTTCATGATCCGGACACAGGGAGCCAACTATCAATTAAAATTTCTTTCCCCGATAAACCAAGCCAATAGCGGCAACCGCAAGGCCGACATCGAGACGACCATCAAAAGGGTTAATAGCGCAATCGAGCCCATCATACTGAAGCATATTGATCAGTGGTACATGCTGGCTGACCTCAGACTGTAATGTCGGGTTTTCAAGAAACGCTCCTTGCCCTCTCGCTTTGCCTTCAAATAGTGCACATATCCAAAGATTTCATCATCTGGCAAAAAAATGGTCAAAAACAAGGAATCTGCCTAAATTCGCGTCAGACGATGCACTTAGAACTATACGCAACAGAATGTTTAACCGCCATTCAAAGGCCTTACCTACAGTTACCCAATTCTATCAAATACAAGACAATGCCAAAATAAGCGGCACTTTCGAACGACATCTACCATACTGCCATTCCCTTTTCGTATGAGTTCTTGACTTTATATTTGCGAACATATTGAGTTCGTTCATACTCACTTCTATTGACCAGAAGAAAGAGCTTTTCAAATTCACTGCAAAACCCACGAGGATTTTCTTTTCAATCAGGCACTTATGAAACATATAGCCGCAGAAACGAAGTAGCAACAAACACAATAATAACGCAGATTTTTCATGACATATACTACCAGCCCAATTATTTTCGACGGTCACAACGACTTTTTGCTACGATTCTATCGAAAAAGCTTGACGATCACTGCTGCAATGGAAGGGACCAACACCGGCCAGATGGATCTCCCGAGAGCGAAAGCCGGGGGTTTTGGTGGGGGCTTCTACGCGCTTTATGTTCCCAGCGATCTCGGGACCGCTGCGCGCGGCAGTTACGAAGACAAGATGAATGAACCCAGCTATGACCTCCCCCTCCCTGATGAGGTCAATTGGAACGATGCCATCAAGGTGGTCCTGTCAGAGGTTGCTACCTTCAAAAAGCTGGAAAAGGCAGGGTTCCTCAAAGGCTGCACGTCCACCCAAGATATCCTCACCGCTTTTGAAAATGATACCATCGCTGGCGTCCTTCATATGGAAGGAGCCGAAGCCATTGATGAAGAATTCGAAACTCTGGAAGTTCTGTATGCCGCCGGTCTGCGATCCATCGGGCCGGTTTGGAGTCGCCCAACCAAATTCGGCCATGGTGTTCCCTTCCGTTATCCGTCCACCGGCGACACGGGGCCGGGCCTGACCGATCTTGGCAAGAAACTTGTCGCAGAGTGCAACCGCCTCGGCGTCATGCTTGACGTGTCGCACCTCAACGAGAAGGGATTTGACGATCTGGCGGCTATAACAGATGCCCCGATTGTCGCAACCCACTCCAATGCCTATGCCATCTGCCCCCATGCCCGCAACTTGACTGACCGTCAACTAGCGGTCATCGCTGAAAGCGACGGCATGGTTGGACTGAACTTCGCCGTGGCCTTCCTGCGTCCGGATGGACAGCAGAATGTGGACACGGACATCGAGCTCATGCTGCGCCATCTCGATTATTTGATGGAGAAGCTCGGTGAAGACCGCGTCGGGCTCGGGTCCGACTTCGACGGCGCAGATATTCCCCAAAATATCAAAGATCTTTCCGGCCTGACCCGATTGCGCGAAGCCATGCGTGAACATGGATATGGCGAAGAGCTGATGGCCAAACTGTGCCACGGCAACTGGATGCGTGTGCTCCAGAAAACCTGGAAAGAACAATAAAGAAATCAATCATCTGAAGAAGGTCTCAAGCAAGAGGCATAAGCCCGTGAGGCCAGATAGTTTGCATACCAAAACCATAAACAAGGGATCAATCCAGAGGAACAGAGCTATGAAACATTTCAAGATTTCTCTTTTGGCTGCAGCAGCAGTCGTCACGGTCACAGCGATGCCGACGCTCGCCGAAACGCCTAAGAGCATGCTTGTTGTCGCAGAACGCATCGACGATATTATTTCACTTGACCCGGCACAGTCTTTCGAATTCACCGGCAACGAAATCGACAGAAACCTCTATTCTTTCCTGATCAACACCGATCCATTGGATCTGGATGCAGGCTACGGCCCTGATCTTGCCTCCAGCTGGGAAGTGTCCGAAGATGGCATGACCATCACTTTCAAGATCGCTGAAGGCCGCAAATTCGCATCCGGCAATCCGATTACCGCGCAGGATGCAGCCTTTTCTCTGCAACGCGTAATTCTTCTTAACAAGACACCTAGCTTCATTCTCAGCCAGTTCGGCTTCACCCCTGAGAATGTCAAAGAAAAAATCGTTGCGACCGACGACACCACCCTGTCTATCACCACAGATAAGCCATACGCTGTTTCCTTCGTGCTCAACTGCCTGACGGCAAACGTCGCCGCCATCGTTGACAGCAAGCTGACCATGGAAAATGAAGTTGATGGCGATATGGGCAACGCATGGCTGCGCAACCACAGCGCCGGGTCTGGAGCCTACACGCTGAAAAGCCTGAAACCGAACGAAAGCGTCATTCTGGTTGCCAACCCGAACTGGTGGGGCGAAGCACCTGCCATGAAACAGATCTTCATCCGTCAGGTTGCAGAAAGTGCTTCCCAGCGTCTGCTGCTGGAAAAGGGCGATGTTGACGTTGCACGCAACCTCTCCACTGAAGATGTGGCCGCCGTCAGCGAAAATGACGACATCAAGATTCACGCAGAACTGCGTGGCCGTATCATGTACTGGTCTGCAAACCAGAAAAACGAGATCCTGACCAACCCGAAGGTTCTGGAAGCTCTGAAATATCTCACTGACTATCAGGGCATGGCAGACAGCTTCCTCAAGGGTCAGTATTCGGTGCATCAGTCCTTCCTGCCGCTGACCTATCTTGGCGCTCTGGAAGACAACCCCTATTCCCTCGACGTTGAAAAGGGCAAGGCTTTGCTCGCCGAAGCCGGATATCCCGATGGCTTTGAGATCAACGCCATTGTGCGCGAAGCACAAGAGCGTATCGACATCGCCCAGTCGCTTCAGAACACTTGGGGCCAAGCAGGCGTCAAGCTGAACATCACCGTCGGCACCGGCGCCCAGACACTGGACAAATACCGTGCCCGCGAACATGACATCTATGTTGGCGCATGGGGTCCGGATTATCCAGATCCGAACACCAACGCAGGCACCTTCGCCCTTAACCCGGGCAATGCCGATGATGCGGGCAACACCGGTTATCTCGCATGGCGTAACGCTTGGGATATCCCGGAATATTCCGAACGAACCCTTGCTGCAGTCGTTGAAAACGACGTTGAAAAGCGTAAGCAGATGTATATCGATCTGCAAAAGGACTTCCAGAAGGATAGCCCATTCGGCATCATGTTCCAGCAGACCGAACAGGCCGCTTTGCGTTCCAACGTGGACAACTTCTCAATCGGCGGGGCAATCACGACCACGTCTTACTGGCAAGTCACCAAAGACTAAGTTCGAGTTGGAACAATTATCATGAAAAATCTGGATGGACAGCGTAAGTGGCTGTCCATTCCGTCCATCGTGCGCAAGCCGATCTCGACCCTGTCGACGATCGTCGTTACAATGGTCGGATTGCTGTTTATCACCTTCATCATCGGGCGCGTCATGCCGGTGGATCCGGTATTGGCTATTGTCGGGGAGCGGGCTTCTCAGGAACAATATGATGCGACCTACATCGCGCTTGGACTGGATAGGCCGCTGCTGGTGCAGTTTTTCTACTATCTCGTCGATGTGTTCCACGGCAATCTTGGCGTTTCCATTCGCACGGGCCTGCCTGTGTTCGAAGACATCAAGCGCTTCTTTCCAGCAACCATGGAGCTGGCAACCATTGGGACCATTATCGGCATCATTGTCGGCATTCCTCTGGGTGTCTTGGCCGCCGTCAAGCGCGGCACATGGATCGATCAGATTGCCCGCTTCATCGCTCTGATCGGCTATTCCATTCCCGTATTCTGGATCGGGCTCGTTGGCCTTCTCATCTTCTATGGCATTCTGGGCTGGGTCGGCGGCCCGGGTCGCCTCGATATCTTCTATGAAGACCTCGTCCCGCAGGTAACAGGAATGATCCTGATCGACAGCCTACTGGCCGGTGATCTTGATGTATTCTCAAACGCCTTCTCCCATATCGTGCTACCTGCGAGCATTCTGGGTTATTATTCGTTGGCCTATATCAGCCGCATGACGCGTTCCTTCATGCTTGAGCAGCTGAATTCGGAATATATTACAGCCGCTCGCGTCAAGGGCCTCTCGGAAGCCCGCGTCATCTGGAAACACGCCTTCCGCAACATCGGTGTTCAACTGATCACCGTGGTCGCTCTTTCCTATGCCGGACTGCTCGAAGGGTCAGTGCTGACAGAAATCATTTTCTCGTGGCCGGGCATTGGCAGCTACATCACAACCTCGTTGCTTTCAGCCGATATGGCTGCCGTTCTTGGCGGCACCGTGGTTGTCGGACTGGTCTTTGTCTGCCTGAACGTCCTGTCCGATATTCTTTATCGTTTACTCGACCCTCGCGCCAAACAGTAGAGACCATGTGATGAGCTTAGTAAAAGAAACAGAAAAGCAAAGCTTGCGTGCCTGGTTGCTGGCCGAGGTGCCAACGTCACGCAACCATGCGCGCATGGCAGCCTGGTATCAGAATTGGCTGGCCCTCAAACGCAACACTCTCGCAATGGCGGGACTGGGCATTCTTGTTGCCGTCGTCTTCATCGCGGTCTTCGCCCCCCTGCTCGCACCACACGATCCGTTCACTCAGGATCTGGCCAATCGTCTTCAGCCGCTCGGCTTTGAGGGGCACCCACTGGGAACGGATTCGCTGGGGCGCGATATTCTTAGCCGCCTGCTCTATGGCTCCCGTATCACGCTCTATATCGTGACGCTGGTGGCCATCATCGCCCCCATCATGGGCCTCATCGTCGGAACCATCTCCGGTTATGCCGGCGGCTGGGTGGATGTTGTACTCATGCGGATCACCGACATCTTCCTTGCCTTTCCAAAGCTCGTGCTTGCTTTGGCCTTTGTGGCCGCATTGGGCGCAGGCATTGAAAATGCGGTTCTGGCCATCTCGCTGACAGCTTGGCCGCCTTATGCTCGCATCGCTCGGGCAGAGACGCTGACAATCCGCAAGTCCGATTTCATTCAGGCGGTCAAACTGCAGGGTGCCGGTCCTATCAGGATTATCACCAAACATATCTGGCCGCTTTGCATCTCCTCGCTGGTTATCCGTGTCACGCTCGATATGGCGGGCGTCATTCTCACGGCTGCCGGGCTTGGCTTCCTTGGCCTCGGCGCTCAGCCTCCGTCACCCGAATGGGGCGCCATGATCTCTGAAGGGCGCAAGTTCATTCTGGACCACTGGTGGGTCGCCACAATGCCCGGCCTTGCCATCTTCATGGTAAGTCTTGCCTTCAACCTGTTGGGTGATGGCTTGCGCGATGTTCTGGACCCCAAGGAGAATGGCCGATGAGCAATCTGGTTGATGTAGAAAATCTCTGGGTCCGGTTCCCCACCCGCACGGGCCTTTTTGATGCGGTGCGCGGCGTCAGCTTTTCCTTGGGAAAGGAACGGCTCGGCATCGTTGGAGAGAGCGGGTCTGGCAAATCCATGACCGGACGGGCTCTTCTGCGCCTCATCCGAAAACCCGGTATCGTGGAAGCAGACCGTATGCAAATCCTCGGGCATGACGTGATGTCTTTGCCTGAAAAAGAGATGCGCAAATTGCGTGGACGGGATATTTCCATGGTCATGCAGGACCCGAAATATTCGCTCAATCCGGTCATGCGCGTTGGCGAGCAGATCGTCGAAACTCTCTCGATTCACGAGAAGGTCGACAAAAAGCTTGCGCGCCAAAAGGCGCTGGAAATGCTCGAGGCCGTGGTCATCCGTGATCCGGAAAGGGTCTATGACGCCTACCCACACGAGCTTTCCGGCGGCATGGGACAGAGGGTCATGATCGCCATGATGCTGATCGCCAACCCGAAAATCCTGATCGCCGACGAGCCAACCTCTGCCCTTGACGTATCCGTTCAGATTCAGGTGCTGGAAATCATGGACAAGCTCGTGCGCGAGCGTGGCATGGGACTGATCTTCATCAGCCACGATTTGCGTCTGGTGTCCAATTTCTGCGACCGGATTCTGATCATGTATGGCGGGCGTATTGTCGAGATCTGCGAATCCGGCAAACTGGATCAAGCCACCCACCCCTATACCCGAGGCCTCTTAAATTCCATGCCTCAGCTTGATCATAAGAATGAAAGACTGGAAGTGCTGAACCGTGATCCGGCGTGGCGTGACCAAGAAAGTGTAAGTGGGCTGCTATGAAAAAAGCGCTGGAAATTCTCAATCTCAATGTCTGGTTCGGCGAAGAGCCCAATCGTGTCGACGCCGTCAAATCCGTCTCCTTTGCCATCAAGCAGGGGGACAGTTTCGGCTTGGTGGGAGAAAGCGGATCAGGCAAGTCAACAGTGCTGCGCGCGATCACCGGTTTGGTGCCGAACTGGAGCGGTGACATTGTCGTCGACCAGAAACAGCTCGGGGCCAAACGGGATAGAGCCTTCTACAAGACGGTGCAGATGGTCTTTCAGGACCCCTATGCCTCTCTCCACCCGCGCCACACCGTTGATCGGGTTTTAAGCGAAACCCTGCAGCTTCATGGCTTTGGCGATATCGATACCAAAATTCCGAAGCTGCTGGACGACGTCGGGCTCAGCGCCGCCTTTCGCTTCCGTTACCCCCATCAGCTCTCGGGTGGCCAGCGCCAGAGGGTGGCTATTGCCCGCGCACTGGCGCCAGAACCGGAAATTCTTTTGCTGGACGAACCGACCTCGGCGCTGGATGTCTCGGTGCAGGCTGAAATTCTCAATCTTTTGTGTGATCTGCGCGCCGAGCATAATCTCACCTACGTCATGGTCTCCCATGATCTGGCCGTGGTGGGGCATATGTGTGACGAGGTCGCCGTGATGCAGCATGGCGCCGTGGTTGAAATGATGACCGTCGACAAAATGCGCCAACAGCAAGCCGACCACCCCTATTCAAAGCATTTGCTGGAAAGCAGCGCCCGCTACAGGACATAATGTGCTGGCGCGCGCAACGGGCACTCGCTCAATTGAGGGCCCATCCAGACCTGTATTTAGACGGCCATACGTGTCCAAGAGGATTGCAAATGGCCTATAAGGCTGCATGGCTGGCTTAAATAGTGCGGCAGAAAATGTACGAAACGAGAGACACACGGGGTCAAATCAGTTCAGTCTAGAGACGATGATGTGACCTGTTTCACACCCACCGAATATTGGGGGCCAAGGGTACCGGATTAAGACCTTCACCAATCTTATCCAGATCAATCTGCTCATCAAGCAGGCTGGTTTGGATATTATCGATGATTTCCCAAAGAGCTTTTGATTGATTATCCTTGCGCCACGCGAGTTCCAGATCGAAGGTCGTATCAACGTCTAGCGGGCGAGCGACCACATTATTGGGCAGGAACCGGGTCTGATATTGCGTGATGAGAGCAAAGCCGAGGCCGCTTCCCACCAATTGCAACCGCATGAGAATACTGTCACATGCCGTCCGTGTTGGCAGGAACGTGATTTTTTGACGGCGGGCAAAAGACTGAATAGCCGCGTGATAATTCGGGGCAAATTCAGGATCTGGAGCAACAAAGGGCAGACTGAGCAACTGGGAAAAGGAGACCTCGTCCTGTTTGGCTATTATATGGTCTGCTGGAATTGCCGCGAGCAGTGGCTGGCTGATGATGACTTGTGAAAGCATCTCCGGGTCGGAGATCGGACCAGCCAGCACGGCCGCGTCCAAATCGCCGCTGTAAAGGCTATCGAGCAAATGTCTTTCACGTTGACCGCGGAAGGAAATATGCAAGCTATCGCACCGTTCGACGATATCCGAGAAAATGTTGATCAGGAAGGGGGCTTCCGTGCCAGAGACAAAGCCTATCGTAGCACTGGAGGTCTTTTCGCTGGCAACATTTTGAGCTGAGGAAATGGCTCGATCGACTTGATCGAGTATCCTGAGTGATTGTTCGTAAAATATCTCTCCTGCGCTTGTCAGGCGGACCTCGTGGGTGTTCCGAATAACAAGGGGAGTACCGACGATTTCCTCTAGCTTCTTGATCTGGCGGCTTAGAGAAGGCTGGGCTGTATTCATTTTTTGTGCCGCCTTTGTGAAGCTCTTAGTCTCGGCCACCGCAATGAAGAACTTCATGTAGCGCAGATGCATTCTGATCCTCCCGAAATGCCAAAGCGTGTCTTGTGGTCGAGAGGTACATACCGGTTTGCGTACAGGACGAAGCGCAGCGCACATCCTCAAAGCCCCATGACCAAATGGCCCGGACCGGCATTTTCCAGAAGCGTTGTTTGTGGCACCCTCCAGTACAAAACAACGCATAGCAGGCCTTCCTCCCAGAAACGACCTGCTTAATCCTCCCGAATATTGAATAGACACTATACTAATCAAAGACAGTTCTCGATAGGTTTTTTTCTTGCTTCAATTTTCTTTATAAATATATGTAGGTATTAACGCATAAAAAGTGATCGTTATGCCAAAAAAGTATCAACTCAGTACCATTTAAGTATTATTCCTTCTGGTCCATGCCTATTTAGTACTGACAATTATAAAAATAAGTATTTCCAATGTATTTATTATACTAATAACGTTCCGCCTGTTATAAAGTAAAATTAAACGTCTTTTGTTGGCGGGAGGAGATCGCAACAGGAGGCGTTTATCAACGGGAGGAAATACAACCTTGAGGGATATATTTAGAAACCCGTGGTGGGTCGTCTTCGGCGCAGTGATTGGATTGCTCGTGGGCAACGGGCCGGTTATGCAGTTCACATTTGGCGTATTTCTGAAACCGATTTCTCAGGACATGGGTTGGGATCGTGGCACGATTTCACTTGCCTTGAATGCAGGGTTGGTCTTGACGGGTCTGGCCACCCCTATTGCGGGTCGAATGATGGACCGTTATGGCATCCGGTCAGTGGCATTGCCGGCAATCACTGTTTTCGCCATGGCCACGGCAGCGGTCAGCCTCGTTTCCAGCTCGGCTGCGCTCTTTGTTGGTCTTTATGCAATCATGGGGCTTGCAGCGGCAGGTCAAACACCAATGCCCTATTCCAAGGCCATTGCGACTTGGTTTGATAAAAAGCGTGGGCTGGCGCTGGGAATTGCCATCTCCGGCGTGGGTCTGGGAACCGCTATTGTACCAAAATTCGCCATGTATCTCATACAGTCTTATGGCTGGCGTCAAGCCTATATAGGCTTGGGAGTGCTTACATTCGCCTTGGCATTCCCTGCCGTTCTGCTGTTCATCCGAGACCGCAAGGTTGCCTCCTCTGAGAAGGGCCAGGTTAAACTGATTATCCAGAAGGGAATGGTGACAGGAGAAGCTCTGCGCTCCTCAGATTTCTGGCTGCTCGCGGTTTCTTTCTTCTTTGTGGCGCTTGCTGCCAATGGTGCCATTGCTCATGTCGTGCCAATGCTGACCGACCGCGGGGTTGCGCCCGGGGTTGCTATTTCGGCACTTTCCGTTGCAGGCATGGCCTTGATTGGTGGACGTCTCATTTCTGGCTATCTGCTTGACCGCATCTTTGCTCCTTATGTGGCGGCAGCATTCTTTCTGGCACCTTTGGCCGGGTTGCTGGTGCTGATGCAAGCCCATGATGCTTCAATGGGTGCAATCGGAACGGTCCTGATAGGCATTGGACTGGGCGCTGAAGTCGATCTGATCGCCTTTTTGTTGACGCGCTATCTTGGCAATCGGTCATTTGGCGAAATTTACGGATATCTGTTCCTCGTCTTCATGCTTGGCTCGGGTTTGGGGCCGATGATCATGGGGGTCTCTTTCGATCAATTTGGAGGCTACTCAGAGATCATGATGGTGCTGATAGTGGGGCTCATCATTTCCATCGGAATCATGCTGCGCATGAAGCCATATCGCTTCCCGCCCGAAGAGCTTATCGCCTCAGACGCCGACAAAGGGGCTGAAATTACCCAGCCTGCAGAATAGCTGCAACGGGCAGGCACTCTCTTACAACGCGTCACGACACCAGTCAGCCGACCCCGATCGTCGGCTGGCAACACTCCCCCTTTGACCATAAGAGGCCGATTTCGACACCCGGACCTTTGCTTCGCATGAGCCGATAACCGTTCACGGAGTGTCTTCACCTCATGCCTTTCTTGTGGTCACGCAACAAAAATGGAGCAACTGATGAAACATATTGCCCTGGAAGAACATTTTCTCACCCCTGAACTGGCTGGCTACATCGAAGAGACCTACCAGAATGTCAACAAGGATCTGGCTGCGATGGCTGTTCCGCGGCTGATGGATGTGGGGCAGGAACGCCTTGATGTGATGGATGCCTGCGGACTTGACTTTGCCGTCCTGTCCATCGCCGGTCCGGGGGTACAGATCGAACCTGACGTGCCGCTGGCCATAAAACTTGCCAAGAAAGCCAATGATGATCTCGCTGCCATCATGTCCAACAACCCAGACCGTTATGGCGGGCTTGCGCATTTAGCCATGCAAGATCCAAGCGCTGCGGCAGATGAGCTGGAGCGCTGTGTAACCGACCTTGGCTTTCAAGGTGCGATGGTCAATGGCCAGACACTCGGTATCTATCTGGATGCACCCGAAAATGAAGTTTTCTGGGAGCGGACTGCTGCGCTGAAGGCGCCGGTCTATATTCATCCGGGCAACCCGACTAGCAAGCCGGTCTGTTTTGATGGCCATCCCGGTCTTTGGGGACCATTCTGGAGTTGGGGCGTTGAAACCGCGACCCATGCCCTGCGTCTTATTCTTGCTGGTGTCTTTGAGCGTCACCCCGATGCCCGCTTGATTCTGGGCCATATGGGCGAAACCTTGCCTTTCATGCTGTGGCGTTTCGACAGTCGATTGCCGATTTCCTATCACCCTGAACCACCATTGCCCCATGCCCCCTCCTATTATCTCAAAAAGAACGTTACCTGCACCACCTCGGGCGTCTTTGACGACACGCCCCTGCGTTGTGCTCTGGAGGGGTTCGGAGAAGACAATGTGATGTACTCAATTGACTATCCATTCGAGGCTGCAGCAGACGCTGGAAAGTGGATTGAAAAAGCGGAAATACCGGCGCCCGTGAAGGAAAAAGTTTGCGCAAAGAATGCCGAATCCATCCTCCTGAACTTGAAGTAGTGTTTTACAGCAGCACTAATTGCTTTTAGTTCAAGAAGAAGCTCTGCCGACAAACCCTCTCGGCAGAGCTTTTTAAATCTGCCCGTTAAAGAATACGCGCACTGCATTATCCTAAACCATCCAGATGGGAAGGGGCTCCACTCTGAAATAACAGTTTGTGAAATGACTACAGCGCATAAGCTGAAGATCCTTTGATGCGTGGCTCATACTTCAGAAACATACAACGAGAGATGCAAATTCGAGACACGGCTTCCCATCCTCGCAGCACGATATCAGCCATCAAACGGGGCAAGCGTAACTTGCTTCGCCAACTCCGCCGATAAGAAATCCAGCAATGCACTTGTCCGACGTGCATGAATACCCCAAGGGGCCGATACAGCGTAGAGATTGGTCGCTTCCTGCGTATAATCCAGTAAAACGGGCTCCAAACGCCCAGCTTTGATATCCTTCGCAACATCAAAACTGGACTTCACCACCACGCCAGCTCCCATGACGGCCCACTGGCGAGCGGTCTGCCCATCATTGATCATTCTGTCCCCACTTACGCGAACCCTCAAGGCTTTCGTTCCTTCTTTGAAAATCCAGTGGCTTTGAATATCCCCACCTGATCCGAGCAGAAGGCAATTGTGGCGCGTCAAGTCTTTCGGGTGCGAAGGGCGGCCATGGCTATCCCAATAATCCGGAGAGGCACAGACAATTTTTTTGCCGCGTAAAAGCATGCGCGCACGCAAATCTGAATCCTGCAAGGGGCCGGTTCTGATCCCAACATCAAAACTCCCCTCCACAAGATTGATCATCTGGTCGCTCAGAAACAATTCGATTGTTACTTGCGGATTTTCATTCATGAAAGCATGCACCAGCGGCGCAATATGTTCACGTCCAAAATCATTGGTGACCGTGATCTTGATATGCCCCTGCAAAGCGCCCTCTTCCCGGAACCCTTCCATAAGATCATCCAGATCATCGAGTATCTTGCGGCTTCGCTCCAGAAAATGTTCACCATCTTTTGTCAGGGAGAGCTGCCGTGTCGTGCGGAACAGAAGTCTTGTTCCAACGCGCTCTTCAAGCTGCTGCAGGAGCAGCGTCACGGTAGACGGAGCCACCCCCCAGGCTCGGGCAACGGCAGAAAGGCTACCGGTTTCGACAATGGCAAGAAAGAGTCTCGCCGACTTAACAACATCCATAATTCGACCTCATCGAATAGTCTTTTGAATTATATAGCAATTGTACGTATGAAATCGAACTTTATATAGTAGAGACAGCGAATTTCAATAACCCGCACCAATTCCAGCCCGAGAGGACCAATGAAAAAGAAACACGCTTTGGTGGCCGGCGGCCTTGGGGTCATCGGTCGCAATCTTGTAACCCATCTGTCGGAACAGGAAGATTGGACGGTGACGGCATTGTCGCGTCGCAAGCCGGATTTCGAACCAAATGCACGTTATCTCAGTGTCGATCTGCTCAATGAAGAGGAGACGGACTCTGCGTTATCGAGTGCCGGGCCATTTACCCATCTCTTCTATGCTGCCTATCAGGAGCATCAGGACCAACAAAAGCAAGTCGACGTCAACCTTTCCATGTTGCGCAATTTTGTGATATCTGGCGCGAAAGCATCAGCAAATCTCGAACGAGTGCTCCTTTATGAAGGCGCTAAATATTACGGCGCCCACCTTGGGGCTCTCCCAACTCCGGCTCGAGAGGATGATCCGCGCGTGATGCCTCCGATGTTCTATTATGATCAGGAGGACTGGTTGACTGACTTCGCCCGTGAAAAATCATGGGATCACGTCATCCTGCGGCCCGACGTGGTTTGCGGCTTCGCGATTGGCAACCCGATGAATCTGGCAATGGTAATCGCTGTTTATGCGACCATTTGCAAAGAACTCGGCCTACCATTGCGCTTTCCCGGTTCAGTAGACTGCTACGGCAAACTCGCCCAGGTAACCGATGCAACGCAATTGGCCAAAGGATCGACGTGGGCTGCAACCAACGCCTCCGGCGCGACAGCCTACAATATGACCAATGGTGACATCTTCCGTTGGAACCAGCTGTGGAAGCGCATTGCCCAGCATCTCGACATGGATCCGGGAGAACCGATGCCAATTTCCCTGTCACAGATGATGGCTGACAAGGGCCCACTTTGGGAAAAGATCAAGAAAAAGCACGGGTTGGTCGACGTTCCCTTCGACAAGATCGCCGCATGGGGATTTGGGGATTTCATTTTCAATTGCAACTGGGACGTGATCTCTTCAACCACGCGCATCCAGCAAGCCGGTTTTACCGAAGTCGTTGACAGCGAAGAGATGTTCCTGCACCTCATCGACAAGTTCAAAGAAAAAAGGGTCATTCCATGAAATCTTCTGCAAATAACAGCAATCTGCGCGGCATCGAGCATATCGGCATCACCGTACCAGATCATGCTGAAGCCATTGCATTTTTCAAAGAGGCCTTTGGCGTGGAGGTTCTCTTCTCACTGGCCAGCAAGAGCGGTCCACCAATCACCGCTGAAGAGGTGGGCAACAAGAATGGCCTGCGGAAAGGCACGGCGATCGCTGCCGTTTCCATGCTCCGGTTCGGCAATGGGGCCAATCTCGAGATTTTCGAGATCGACCACCCGTTGGGTCAGACAAATTCTGGCATTTCCAGCATCGGGATCAGCCATTTCAGCGTAACCGTCGAAGATATCGAACTGGCCACAACCGACTTTGTCAGAGCCGGGGGCAGTCTGCTCGAAGGTCCTTATGATTTGACTTTGCAGGAGGAGGGTCCAGGCAACATGGGTTGCTTCGGCTTGACCCCATGGGGTTTGCTGATCGAATTCGAACAGTTGCCCTCCCCCATGCAGTATGACGACAGTCCACGTTCGGACCGTTGGTTACCCGATCCTATCTGCGAAAAAGGGGAAAAGACATGACACTTGATGGACAGACCATCCTCGTGGTGGGCGGAACGTCGGGCATTGGCTTTGGCGTTGCTCAGATGGCGCAAGATCAGGGGGCAGCGGTCACCATCGCGTCCCGCTCCCAATCCAAGGTCGACAATGCTCTCTCGAAACTTGGAGCGAAGGCTCAAGGAATGACCTTGGACACCGGCGACGCCTCGGCTCTGGAAGCACATTTCCAGGCACATGGCCCCTATGATCACATCTTTTGCTCCGCCGCGAGTACCAAAGTCGACGCAGTTCGGAAACTGCCGCTCGACAATGCCTATGGCTCGTTTGACTCCAAATTCTGGGGTGCCTATCGGTTGGCGCGCTTCGCAAAAATAAAGGACGGTGGCTCGCTGACATTGACATCGGGCTTCCTCTCAATCCGCCCCAAGGCTGGCGCGGCCATTCAAGGCGCCATCAATGCCGCTTTGGAAGGGTTGACGCGCGGGTTGGCACTCGAATTTGCACCGGTTCGCGTAAACTGCGTGTCCCCCGGACTGGTGATGACGGAGATGTATGACACTCTTGAGGGCGATGGACGCAAGGCCATGTTCGAAGGAGCCGCTCAAAAGTTGCCCGTCGGCCTCGTCGGCATCCCTCAGCATATTGCCATACAGGCTCTCGCCTTCATGACCAACCCTTACATGACAGGGCAAACGGTCTTTGTTGAAGGCGGCGGAGCCATTGCCTGATCAAGGCACACAAGATTTAAGCAAGGAGAAATATCATGAAAAAGAAAGCACTAGGAACCACGGGCTTCGAGATTGCGCCGATTGTCTTCGGCGGCAACGTACTTGGCTGGACGACGGACGAAACTGAAAGTTTCCGGGTACTGGATGCCTTCATCGATCATGGCTTTGATGCCATCGATACCGCCGATGTCTATTCCGCCTGGGTAGACGGCAACAAGGGCGGTGAATCCGAGACAGTCCTTGGCAAATGGTTTGCCGCACGCCCAGGCATGCGCGACAAGGTGAAACTATTCACCAAGGTCGGCTCCGACATGGGCGGTCCCGGAGAAAAGGGCCTATCGGAAAAATGGATTCTTGAGGCCGTAGAGAAGTCCCTCACGCGTATGGGCGTTGACGAGATTGACCTCTATTTCTCTCACTGGCCCGACCCGGAAGTCGACCACGCCGAAACACTCGGAGCCTATGACAAGCTGCTCAAGGCGGGCAAGATCCGGGCAATTGGCGCATCCAACTATGATGCCGCCCTTTTGCAATCCGCTCTTGAGGCCTCCAAGGCCAACGGGCTGCCTTCCTATCAGGTCCTCGAGCCGGAATATAACCTCTATGATCGCGGCGGCTTTGACGGCCAGCTTAAAGATCTCTGCATCGAGAACAATATTGGCGTGATCACCTATTTCAGTCTCGCATCGGGTTTCTTGAGCGGAAAATATCGGAGCGAGGCAGACCTGAAGGGACGCAAACGCAGCGACATGGTGAAGAAATATCTCACAGAGCGCGGCATGCGCTTACTCGATATTCTGGAAGATGTGGCGCATCAGCATAATGCCAGCATGGCAGAGGTTTCTCTGGCCTGGCTCATTCATTCAAAAGGTGTCACGGCCCCTATTGCCAGTGCCACCAGCGTCGCGCAAGTGGAAAGCTTTGCCAAAGCGGCTTCCCTTAAATTGACCAATGAAGATATGACACGCCTCAATGACGTGAAGGACTAAAGGGCTCAGAACAGCCCCACCTTCTTGCCGGGTCTATTTGAAACCGGCTTGCCTCTCGCAGTCCCAACCCTGCGGGAGGCGATTATCTTACACCCTTATGCTTTCCAATCCCAGAAGTGTCCACGCCATGACCGATACGATCCTGTTACTGCTTGCGGCCTTTATCGTGGGCTTGTCAAAGGGAGGGCTGGCATCCGCTGCCGCCATCGCTGTGCCTATGCTTGCTTTGATGATGAACCCAGTCAAAGCCGCGGCGACGCTCCTGCCCGTCTATATCATCACCGACTGGATAGGGGTCTGGCTCTATCGAAAGTCCTTTTCCCGTCGCAATGTATTCATACTGACGCCTTCGCTGCTGTTTGGCGTTCTCATCGCCACGATCATCACGCCCTACACACCAGAGGCAGCCCTGCTTGTCTTCACCGGCTGCATTGGCCTTTGGCATTGCGCCCGGACATGGTTCAAGCGCGGCCAACAGGAGAAAACCGAAGCAAAAGTGCTACCGGGGATCTTCTGGGGCACGCTCACCGGCATCGCGAGTTTCATCACCCATTCTGGCGCTCCCCCATCTCAGGCTTATCTGTTGCCGCAGAAGCTTCCCAAGCTTGAATTCGCCGGTACGATCGCGATTGCCTTTGCGATCGGCAATCTGGTCAAGTTGCCAGCCTACTATGCGATCGGACAATTGGACGGTCTGGACTGGTGGCTCATTCTGGCACTTGCAGCAACCGGTATAATCGGCACGGTGGCGGGCCGTTATCTGACCCAGATCCTGCCTGAGGCGATCTATATGCGCGCCATCCAGATCATGCTGTTTGTCCTATCCTGCATTCTGTTCGTACGCGGCCTCAGCGAACTCCTGCCCATCTTCAAATAGGCGACATCGATCTTCTGGATGCGTCTGGGGGATCGGCGGCCTGAATTCTTTGAACGAATTGATCTCTTGCCTCCTTCCGGTCGTATATAGCACCAAAGCAATCAGCGAAAGGTGACAGGATGATCGAGATGGCAAAACTCTTGGGAATGGTGCGGCGTGCAAGTCTGGCATTGCTGCTGGTTATTGCGGCGCAGTCTACTCCTGCACGTGCCGAGGCGGATCTTTGGCCCGAATTGCGCAAAGGCGGCGGTATCGTGTTGTTTCGGCATGCTTTAGCCCCCGGCACAGGAGATCCGGCAGGCTTTGTGCTTGATGATTGTTCAACCCAGAGAAATCTCGACGCGCGCGGGAGAGCCGACGCAAAGCAGATTGGCGCAATATTTCGTGACAAGGCCATTCCCGTCGACAAGGTGCTGACGTCCCAATGGTGCCGGTGTAAGGAAACGGCTAGGCTGGCCTTCCCCGGGCAGATCGAGGATGCACCCGCATTCAACTCATTTTTTCAGAACAGATCAGGTAAAGCGGCCCAGACTGAAGAGGCTCTCAAACAGCTGAAAGCCTGGAGCGGCCCGGACACCCTCATCGTGGTCACCCATCAGGTTAATATCACCGCACTTACCGGTGTTTTTCCCGCCTCCGGCGAAGGCATTGTTGTAGCGATGAAAAACGGCGCGTTGACCGTCGTTGGACGACTGAAACTCTAGTTGGTTAATGCTACAGGCTGTTAGCGATAGATTGTCCGAGGGCTGGTTGGCGGACGACGCAGACATCGTACGCCTGTGCTCTATCAGCTTTTTGGGGCCGTTAAGTGAAAGGAGGAAACACATTCAGAAAATTCAAAAAGCCATTTCGCCAGAATGGGGTATGAGCTTTTCCAGTTTTCATTCACGACGAAATCAAGATATCCCAGCGCACTTGCCATGAAAATCTGGTCCGCTGTCGGAAGCGGAGTGAATTTAGAAGAAACCGGAGCTTTGTCCAGATACTCCAACGTGCGGGCAACTTTCCCTTCCTGGCGCTCGATCCATTGTAGATTCTGGCTACCAAGATCGTGGTTCCGCTTTTCAACCCCGGCTGCGATTGTGCAATCCATAAGCCCCGCGGCCAGTGCCAGTGTGGTTTGGCTCTGAAATTTGTCAGTGTCTTGAAGAAGGTAAGCCGCCTGACCTTTGAGATGGTATAGATATTCAACGATGACCCGACTGTCGAAAAGAACCACCTCATTTTCCAAGATGAGCGTTGGCACCTTTCCCAAAGGATTCCGCGCGAGCAGTTGTTCATCATATCCACGATGATTCACAATTTGCATTTCGACCTGAGATTCCAGATTCAGCACGGAAACTGCCATTCTAGCAGCTCTGGCATATGGAGAGGTTTGACTAATCAGTAGTTTCATCATGAAAAGCTTGGAACCCAACTTAGAAGATAAAAAGATAGATTGGTTTAGGCAATAACAGTCCTATATTCATCGCCAACAATCAAGCCTCCCCCATGTTTTCCGGCATTGTTGGATGTCTGCGCAAGGCTCAAAATGGTCTTTGTCAGGAGCCTTTCAAGACGACGATCAGATCATCCCGTCCAACGACATGATTCGGTTCGCTTTTCACGATCGCTTTGCGGACCTCTACTGTGGGTGCGGTATCCTAAAGGTTGCTAGCAAAAGCGGCCATTCGAAAAATTTTGAAGAGTAAAAGGCTAGATTTGTACTGCCAGCGATCCCAATCAGCCAAGCCTTCTTGTCTCTGTGATTAAAGTCGGAAAGATCGAATTTTGAGCTGTTCAAAATTGGACTCACAACAACTTCAATTTATTAAACTCAGCTTGCCTCATAATTACTGCTTCCGCAAACTTGGCCATATCTGTGATCACTCGCGCAAAAAGCAAGAGGCCACCATCGGCATCTTTTACAAGACCACATTCAGCAGCTTTGACACAGGTCAACAACAAAGGAATCTGTTCTGCTTTTGCAAAAAGCACAACAAGAGGATGCACTTCTCGATGTTCCTCGTTTAGTAGCCGCCATTGCAGCTTGAGAAAGTGAATATTCCTGCTGCAGAGAGAGCAACAACGCTCGATTCAATACCTAAATCGAGACCTGATACTTCAAAATCTTGAAGTCTCTCGTCTTGTATTTGTAAAAGTCATCTTCTGGGGTTTCGGCAAGCTCTATTCACTGAAGATACTCTATCTCTTGTTCTCAGACCTGCCTAGCGTCGTCCCAAGACCAACCCCAATAATTATCGAATTGATAGTTTCCGCCAAAATAGCCAGATTCCTCTGCCTGCTCCAGTTCGTATGGCTCCGGCCATCGATGATATTCAATAGAGACTTTTCTCACGATTTCAATGTCGGCGCATTTGAATACGTTTTTTGAATCCATAGCCATTTCCTAATTTCTGCAGAGTACGCGCCCAATCTCAATTGGAATAACGGAGAGCTATACAAACAGCCAAATCGATAAGAGTAGAAAAACCGCCAGATCTCTGCATTTTTAGGACGAAATAAACTCAAGCCCTACACGCATAAGATTGCTGCCTATGCCGCTATGCAACCAATGACGAAGGCTATCATACATGGACAGATGCAGAAATCTCTCAATTCCTGGGTCATCATGGTGAGAGCTCTTTTGCAGCAATCGTCTTGCATCTTATTCTTTACACAGGAGCTGCTCGTCAAGACGTCAACAGAATGGGCTGGCACAGCATTTACAATAACAGAATCTTTCACAATCGTGGCAAAACGGGCGAATTGGTTGACCTTCCACTTCATGCCAAACTCGAAGAGTTTCTAATCAACATTCCAAGCGATCAGAAGACCTTCATCACTCAAACCAAATCTGCTGACGAAAGCTATACGACTGTATCGTTCGGCAATTGGTTTGGGAAACAATGCAAGGAAGCCGGCGTTCCGGGAAGTGCCCATGGATTGCGCAAAGCCGGCGCGACTAAACTGGCCGAGGCTGGAGGCACCGAGTATGAGGTCATGACCTTCTTGGGACACAAAACGCCGCAGGGAGCACGGAAATATGTAAAGGCAGCGAACAGGAAGAAAATGGCGGATAATGCTATGGCGAGGCTGAAATGATGTCCAAACTTTACCCTCTCGCCACACAAAAAAGCCCCCGCAACTCATTGAGTTACGGGGGCTTTTTGATGCGATTGGTACGCCCTACGGGACTCGAACCCGTGTTACCGCCGTGAAAGGGCGGCGTCCTAACCGCTAGACGAAGGGCGCTCATCAATCGGTGAGGCGGTTTATAGGGAGCTTTGTGTCAAAGCGCAAGAGTCGATTTTGACGAATCTGTGAATATTCATTGCCCCTGTGGAATAAACTCGATCCGACGGCTCACAGAGCCGGATTTTTTGTCCACCATCATCAAAGATGTCCTGTCTTCTCCATCCACCAGAAGATAGATCGTGCCATTCTCGACAAGCATCGAACGCACGCTCTCACCGGCCTTCAATTGATTACCCACAATGACCGGATCTCCTTGACCATTCTCTGCACTTTCATTATTGGCTACGCTCTTGTAGATAATAACACCAAGAATGGAAAAGATACCAAGCCCCATGATCAGGATTGAAGAGACAACCATCATGCGGATCTTGCGTTGAACATCCAGCATTTCCGGGCTCTGAAAGGACTCATCGCCGGGCAATTGTTCGTCGGGAGTTTGTTGCACCATGTCTGACTCTTGTTTTGATAGTGAAAATGAAATCCTGTCTTTCCTCATCGAAGAGGACGAGGCCGGCAAGCGCCTTGATGCCGTCATCGCCACCAAGGATACGCGCCACTCCCGTTCCCGCTTCAAGAGCCTGATCAAGGAAGGCCATGTTGCCCTTGCTCGCCCCGATCAGGCAGAGCGGACGATACTGGAGCCTAACCAGCGGGTCAATGTGGGTGATCGTATAACTGTCACCCTGCCTGCCCCCGAAGATCCGACCCCACAGGGCGAAGATATTCCGCTTGATGTGGTCTTTGAGGATGATGACCTGATCGTCATCAACAAACCGGCAGGGCTGGTCGTCCACCCCGCAGCGGGCAACTGGACGGGAACACTGGTCAATGCCCTCATCCACCATTGCGGCGACAGTCTATCGGGCATTGGGGGCGTCAAGCGCCCTGGCATCGTGCACAGGCTCGATAAAGAAACCTCTGGCCTGCTGGTCGTCGCCAAAACAGATGCGGCCCACAAGGGGCTCAGTGAGCAATTTGCAGACCATGGACGGTCTGGCCCTCTTGTCAGGGCCTATCAGGCCTTGGTCTGGGGGCAGCTCAAAAACAAGAAGGGCACGATCGACACGCAGATTGGCCGCTCACAGCATAATCGCCTCAAGCAGAAAGTGCTCAAGCAGGGTGGCAGGCAAGCCATCACCCATTACCGCCTTTTAGAAGAATTTGCCTCAGAAGGGGACATCCTGGCTTCCTTGGTCGAATGTAAGCTCGAAACAGGTCGCACACACCAGATCCGCGTCCATATGGCTCATATCGGCCACCCCCTCGTGGGAGATCCGGAATACGGGCAGGGCTTTAAATCCAAGCTCAACAAACTGCCCAAAGACTTGGCCGAGAATATAGAAAACCGCAAGCGCCAAGCGCTCCATGCAGGGCTATTGGGCTTCGCCCATCCGATAACCGGCGAAGAAATGGTTTTTCAAAGCGAATTGCCGGAAGATTTACAAAATGTAATGAATGCATTGAAGAAAATGTCAATTTAATTGGGTCTGGGTCCTGTAATTGTCGCATTTCTGCCTATATTGATTATGTCCGCAGGCTACGGCTGCGCAACTCGTCCTGCCATTTTGGGGGATAAGAGGAGTAATATGAATGGCAAAAAATTCTACTGGTAATATCCCAGCGCTCTCTTCCGAAGGAGGATTGAGCAGCTATCTCAACGAAATCCGACGCTTCCCAATGCTTGAGCCGCAAGAAGAATATATGCTGGCCAAGCGTTACGCCGACTATGGTGACAGCAAGGCAGCCCACAAGTTGGTGACGAGCCATCTGCGCCTCGTTGCCAAAATTGCCATGGGCTATCGCGGCTATGGTCTGCCGGTGAGCGAAGTCGTCTCCGAAGGCAATGTTGGTCTCATGCAGGCCGTCAAACGCTTTGACGCAGACAAGGGCTTCCGTCTGGCCACCTACGCAATGTGGTGGATTCGCGCCAGCATTCAGGAATATATCCTGCGCTCATGGTCCCTCGTCAAAATGGGCACCACAGCAAACCAGAAACGCCTTTTCTTCAACCTGCGCAAGGTGAAGGGTCAGATTCAGGCTCTGGAAGACGGCGATCTGAAGCCCGATCAGGTTGATTATATCGCCGAGAAACTCGGTGTCAGCAACGAAGAAGTCATTTCGATGAACCGCCGCCTTTCTGGCGACGCGTCTCTCAATGCGCCTCTCAAATCCGATGGCGAGAGCGGACAGTGGCAAGATTGGCTGGTTGATGACAGCGAAAGTCAGGAAACCGTGCTGGCCGACAAGGAAGAGTTCAACCATCGCATGGACCTTCTGAGCAACGCCATGGGCATTCTGAATGATCGCGAGCGACGCATTTTTGAAGCGCGTCGGCTGGCCGAAAAACCGGCAACGCTAGAAGAGCTTTCCGAAGAATTCTCCGTCAGCCGCGAGCGCATTCGCCAGATCGAAGTGCGTGCCTTCGAAAAAGTGCAAAAAGAGGTTCAGACAGCAGCTGCCAAGGCACAGGAAAAAGAAACAGCCTGAGCCGCCTTCAGCTCGCCACAACAACTGGCGTTTGGCTGCACAGACAGGCACATACAGAGAAAACAAAAGACTGCTCGGACACCTGTCCGGCAGTCTTTTTTTATGCCTATCGATTGATGACGCGCTTAAGTGCGAACCGTGTTTTACACGCGCTGGCCTCACCTTCAAAAACCCAAGAGCGTACCCGACGACAGCGCACTAGCGACCGGACCAGGCCTGAATGGCATTTGTGATCACCTGATCCCCTGCCTCGCCTTTTTCAAGCGTAAGGATCGCACGACGACCGGTCTCATACTGGATCGGAATATCAATCCAACCGCGCAAATGCAGCAGCTCCAGATTATAGCGTTCTTCACGGTCTCCCGAGGTAAGCGCAACCCAGTGCAGGTCATCAGCGATGCGAATGGCAGCCCCGACAAGCCCTTCCCCTCGACTCTGCTCCGTCGGCTTGAGAATGAGCCCCGGAATCTTGACGATGGCCTTGGCTGGGTCTGCGTCAGCATGGGTGGCTGAAATCTCGATCAGATGAGAAGCAGGAAGTTCGGCATCCTGATTCTTCTTCATCGTGATGTTGAAGGACATCTTCTTGTCCGGAATGGTTGCATCGATCACGACAACCGCATTGTCCCCTTCTCCCTCAAGGGACCAGAGAACTTCGCCAGCACTTGCAGACCCCGGTTCGCCCTCACCCCCCGGTTCCTCATAAAGGATCGAGCGCTGGGCAACAGACAGATCAGCCGGACCACTGCTTGCACCATTATTTGCGTCTTCAGCCGCCGGAGCGGTGGCATCAGCCGTCGTTGTACCGGCTTGGGCGGTCGCATCGTCGTCTTGCGCTGCACCATCTTCTTCCGATGGAGGCGTAACGGTAATCGTGCGAACGGACTTGGCTGCCATATCAGATGAATTGCTGGAGGAGCTGTTATCGCCCGGTTGTGTTTTTCCAACAGACTGGGCGGAGCCATTGGCAGCCTGCTCGGTGTCAGTCGAATCGGAAAGAAGGAAGGCATCCCTGTTGGCATACAGCAGATAACCACTGCCAATCAGCACAACAACAATCAGCATGGCGATGGCAATCAAGCCAAAGCGCGATTTGGAGCCATCATCATCTGCGGAATCATCAGAGGCATAGCTGGGGCGCTCGGAGACGCCCTCTTCGATGCTAGGCCGTTTATAAGTCTTGGATTGAGAAACAACCGCGTCGCCAAGCGTTGGCTCGATGCGCGCAGCCTCCCCACTGTCGCGTTCCTCACCGACAGCATCAGCAGCATCCTGAGCATGCTTGACAGCCTTGTTGGTCGCCTGCCCGAGAGCATTGGCATCCCTGACTGCATTTTTCAGGACATCCTGCCCGGCACGGCGCACAACCTTATCAGAAGGAGACTTCTTTTCGAGAATTTCCTGCTTGGGTCTTTCCTTGGTATCAGGGCGCTCGCCCTGATGAGGTTTTTGAGGCTTAGCGCACGCTTTGCTAGCCTCGTCAGCATCCCGTGCCTCATCATTCGGCCCGGCACTTTTGGGCTTGTGCGAAGCCTCAACCTTTGGCGCCTCTTGACGATGTTGTTCAGCCCGAACATGTACCTCATCATCAGCATCATGATGAGCGGGAGCGGGAGACATGCTGCTTCCGCTTAAATCGCGCTCGACAGCCCTTACGGCTTCTTCGAGCGCCATGCGTTGCTTGGATATATCGGCAGGAGTTAATGGCGGATCCATATTCTGAAGCTTCGCCAAAAGCGCCTTGCGCGCCTTGTCGTAGATCGTCTGCCTCTGTTCCCTTGTCTGGGTAGGCACAGCCTCTACGGCCCGCTTCAAAATTGCGTAATAGTCCGCCATTTCCTATTCCATTCACTTGTCCGCCGGAGCCACCTGAGCACAAAAGATCGCACCAACCAAGACAATAGGCAACCCCAACCTAATCTTCGTAAGGGTCCTGCACGAGAATCGTGTCTTCCCTTTCAGGGCTGGTAGACAAAAGAGCAACCGGCGCGCCAATCAGCTCTTCCACATGGCGAACATATTTCACAGCCTGTGCTGGCAATTCTTTCCAGGTACGGGCTCCTGCTGTCGTTTCAGACCAGCCTTCCATGGTTTCGTAAATCGGCTCCACACGAGCCTGTGCCCCTTGCGAAGCAGGAAGGTAATCGATTCGTTCGCCATCCAGCATATACCCGACGCATATCTTGATTTCTTCAAGGCCGTCAAGTACATCGAGTTTGGTCAGCGCAATGCCGGTGATACCGGAGGTGCAAACAGTCTGGCGAACCAGAACCGCATCGAACCAGCCACAACGGCGCTTACGACCGGTGACAACGCCAAATTCATGGCCTTTTTCACCCAAAAACTGCCCTACTTCATCGAACAGCTCGGTCGGGAAAGGCCCTTCACCCACGCGAGTGGTGTAGGCTTTGGTAATCCCCAACACATAATTGAGCGCTGATGGCCCAATGCCTGACCCGGCAGCTGCCTGACCGGCAGAGGTGTGGGAAGAGGTCACAAACGGATAAGTGCCGTGATCAACGTCGAGCAGAGCGCCCTGCGCACCTTCGAACAGGATGCGCTTACCAGCCTTGCGGGCCTGATCCAGCAGACGCCAGCTCTGGTCCATGAAAGGCAGAACCTGATCGGCAACGCTCATCAGTTCTTCATAGATGTCATCCGCCTTGATTTCTTCAACACCCAAGCCGCGACGCAGCGGATTGTGGTGCGCCAACAGGCGATCAATCTTGGCAGGCAACGTTTCAGGGTTGGACAGATCCATCACGCGGATCGCGCGACGACCAACCTTGTCTTCATAAGCAGGACCAATGCCGCGCTTGGTGGTGCCAATCTTGGTGCCGGCAGATGCGGCTTCCTCGCGCATCGCATCAAGTTCACGATGCAGCGACAGGATCAGAGAGGCATTCTCGGCAATGCGCAGATTATCGCGAGACACAGCCACGCCCTGTTCAGCAAGGCGGCCGATTTCAGCGACCAGCGCGTGCGGATCAACGACAACGCCGTTACCGATGACACCCATGGTGCCAGGACGCACAACACCAGATGGCAGCAGGCTGAGCTTGTAGCTTACACCATCGATGACCAGCGTATGGCCTGCATTATGGCCGCCCTGAAAGCGTACCACGATATCGGCTCGCTCCGACAGCCAGTCTACGATCTTGCCTTTTCCCTCGTCGCCCCATTGCGACCCGACGACCACAACATTTGCCATCGATGCGAGCTCCTTTAATAACGTTAAATCTGAAAGGGATCGGCCCGATTGCTTGTTAAAAGCAAATTAGGAAATGACGGAAAATTCAGCCGACGCGGTTGCATCAACCAACCCAATCCCATGGAAACGCGCCTTGCACAGGCAAGACACACCCTTTGATGACAGACCTCGCCGTCCAACGGCAAAACCACCTCACCAAGCGAGCAGGACTATAGACAATTCTTTAGTGTGAAGCGAGTGCGAAACCGACTTTTCAAAGGCTAGACCACTGCTGATCATGCATATTTGCCCCGTGAATGCTGCATTTGCACAGTGATTGGCAGCCTTTGGCACAAGATATGCTCTTCCACACCGAAAACCACGCTGGAAGCTGCTGCAAAAAGACTCAGATGGGCAAATCAAAAAGGCGCCTCGCGATCAACTCGGATCGCGAAGCGCCTTATCATTTTCATACGCCAGAGCAATGGCTCCAGCCCAGCCTGATCAGACCGTAAATTTCAGAGCCTTGGCCTGAACAACGCCTTCCAGCGCCTCGATCTCCGCAATCACCGCATCGCTGATCGAACCATCAATTTCGATGAGCGCAATGGCATCATCGCCAGCCTGCTTACGGCCAAGATTGAAGGTTGCGATGTTCAGCTCGGACGTGCCCAGCAGGGTGCCCAGGCGACCGATGAAGCCAGGCTTATCCTTGTTGGTGATATAGAGCATATTCTCACCCAGCTCGGCTTCCATATTGATGCCCTTGATCTGGATGATACGAGGCTTGGCATCGCCGAACACGGTACCAGCAACAGAGCGTTCCTGACGCTCGGTCACCAAGGTGAGGCGAATATAGTTTTCGTAGTTGCCCTGCTGTTCGCGCCGGGTTTCCTCGATGGTGATACCACGCTCTTTGGCCATCGCCGGAGCAGAGACCATATTCACGGTCTGCAACAGTGGCTTGAGCACACCGGCCAAAACAACGGACGTCAGAGCCCGCGTATTCATCTCGGCCACGTCGCCTTCATATTCGATGCGAATGCCCTTGAGGCCACTCTCGGTCAACTGACCGGCAAACGAGCCGAGCTGATCGGCCAGCTTGACAAATGGCGTCAGGCGAGGCGCTTCCTCTGCGGTGATCGAAGGCATGTTGAGCGCGTTGGAAACAGCGCCATTGACCAGATAGTCAGCCATCTGCTCGGCCACCTGAATGGCCACATTTTCCTGCGCTTCAGAGGTCGATGCACCAAGATGCGGTGTGCAGACAACATTCGGCAAGCCGAACAGCACATTTTCTTTGGCCGGTTCGTTTGTGAACACGTCAAAGGCCGCGCCGGCAACCTTGCCGGATTTGATGGCTTCAGCCAGCGCTTCTTCATCCACCAGACCGCCACGGGCACAGTTGATGATGCGCACGCCGTCTTTCATGGTCGCGATGGCGTCAGCAGAAACGATATTGCGGGTCTTGTCAGTCAGCGGGGTATGCAGGGAAATGAAATCGGCCCGTTTGAACAGATCGGCCAGTTCCACCTTTTCAACGCCCAGCTCGACAGCACGCTCCGGCGACAGGAACGGGTCAAACGCGATGACCTTCATTTTGAGACCAACAGCACGGGTTGCCACGATACCACCAATGTTACCGCAACCGATGATGCCGAGGGTCTTGGACGTGATCTCGACACCCATGAACTTGGATTTTTCCCACTTGCCAGCCTGCGTGGATGCATCGGCTGCCGGAATCTGGCGCGCAACGGCAAACATCATCGCGATGGCATGCTCAGCAGTGGTGATCGAGTTGCCGAACGGCGTGTTCATCACGATGATACCGCGCTGGGTGGCTTTCTCGATGTCCACATTGTCCACGCCGATACCTGCACGCCCAATCACCTTGAGATTATCAGCCGCAGCAATGACCTTTTCGGTTGCCTTGGTCGCAGAGCGAATGGCCAGACCATCATACTGGCCGATCACTTCGATCAGCTTGTCTTTGTCCTTGCCAAGGTCTGGCAGGTAATCAACCTCTACGCCCTTGTCCTTGAAGACCTGAACGGCGGTTGGCGACAGTTTGTCGGAAATCAGAACTTTAGCCATGGGAATATCCTCACTGGTTTGCAACGCGCGCCAACTCTCCCCGGCGCAGCAAGTCGCATGAAACGAAAATAGTGTCTTGAGGTCTTGCGACGGCCCTGCCCTGCAGAGCCGTCTGATTGGCAACAAGCGTTAAAGCGCTGCCTTTTCCTGCGCGAAGGCCCAGTCGAGCCACTTGGTCAGAGCATCCAGATCGGACGCTTCAACCGTGGCACCAGCCCAGATGCGCAGCCCCGTTGGAGCATCACGATAGGCCCCGATGTCATAGGCAACGCCTTCCTTGTCCAGACGCGCAACCAGCGCCTTGGCAAATTTGGCCTGAGCAGCATCATCGAGCGCGGCCACATCTTCGTCTACAATGGTAAAGCAGACGGATGTGTTGGACCGGATTGCCTTGTCCTTGGCCAGGAAATCAACCCAAGGCGTCTTGTCAGCCCAGGCTTCCAACGTGGCAAGGTTGTCATTGGCCCGTTTCATCAGGGCATCAAGGCCACCAATAGTCTTGGACCATTTCAAACCATCAAGATAGTCTTCAACGCAAAGCATGGAAGGGGTGTTGATCGTGGCGCCTTCAAAGATGCCTTCGATCAATTTGCCACCCTTGGTCATGCGGAAGATTTTCGGCATCGGCCATGCTGGCGTGTAGCTTTCCAACCGTTCTACAGCACGAGGGCTGAGGATCAGCATACCGTGAGCGGCTTCGCCGCCCAGCACTTTCTGCCAGCTATAGGTCACAACGTCGAGCTTGTCCCATGCAAGATCCTGCGCAAAAGCAGCAGAGGTGGCGTCGCAAATGGTCAGACCTTCGCGGTCTGCCGGGATCCAGTCGCCATTGGGAACACGCACGCCAGAAGTGGTGCCGTTCCAAGTAAAGACAACGTCGCGGTTGAAATCAACTGCGCCGAGATCCGGGATCTGGCCATAGTCGGCCTTCATCACACGGGTATCATCCAGCTTGAGCTGCTTGACAACATCTGTTGCCCAACCAGCACCAAAGCTTTCCCAAACGAGAATATCGGTTCCCCGCGCACCAAGCAGAGACCACAGAGCCATTTCCACGGCACCCGTATCGGATGCAGGCACGACCCCAATGCGATAATCGGCAGGAACGCCGAGCACTTCGCGGGTCAGGTCGATCGCTTCTTTCAGCTTGGACTTGCCAAGTTTGGCGCGGTGAGAACGGCCCAGCGGCGCGTCTGCAAGACTGTCTAAAGACCAGCCAGGACGCTTGGAGCAAGGACCAGAAGAGAAATGGGGATTGTTCGGCCGCACGGCCGGTAGTGTCATATCTGTCATAAAGCTACCCTCACAGATAGTTGCCTCTCGTTGGGGAGAGGTGTCCCACAAATCGGGTTACTCTTCTTTACGACATGCGTCAAACGGATTCTTGCAGTTGATCACCGTATAGCAACAACAGTTGCACGATTATCGCACAGCTATTGCCTATCCCCTCTCAGGAAACAGCATGGAACTGGCATGGGAAACAAAGTCACCACGTCGAAAAAGGCGATCATCACTCTTGGATAATCGCCTTCTTCGAGAGGAGCAATAAAGGCCTGTCTCTATCAGTCGATAGCCATACTCAAATCCGGTAGGCTTTTAATAACAAAAGCACAATACACGGCGTCAGCACCGACAAAGCAAGACAGCATCACTCGATCTAGTTCAAGTCGTAACGCAGGCCAACACGAAATTCATGCGCATACAGATCGCTGAATTTGACCGGGTTCGGCTGAGATGCACTGGAAGAATGTCCTGTGCGTGCCTTGCCGAAATTCATCAGGCGATAGTTGGCATCGAGCTTGAGACGATCGGTGATATCAAATGCAGCACCCGCCATCACGTTCCAGGCAAAATTCACCCGGCTCTTGTTGCCAAATACCTGACCTGAGGTCGTGGTATAGTCAGTGGCACGCAAATAGGCCATACCGGCACCAGCACCAACATACGGTGTGATCGAATTCCAGGTACCAATATCGTAATAGCCGTTCAGCATCAGTGTCCAGGCGCTGAATTTAAGCGTTTCTTTCGTCGTGCATGGCGAAGACACACATGGCGCATCAGCTTGGAATTTTGCTTTTCCATGATAGTCCAGCGTCACATCGCCGCGGAGCTTTTCATTGAAATAGTAACCGGCACCCACACCGGCCAACCAGCCGTTATTGATATCTTCGTTTGCGAAATGCCATTTCGTTCCAGTGGAATCCACCCATGTGGCGCCAGCACCGGTATAAGCGGCAACCCCGAGGTCTCCGCGCAAATACCAGCCGGAGCCAATTTCTATAGGAACTTCAGGTTCGTATTCGATGATCGGCGGCGCAGGCAAATCCGCTGCAAAAGCAACAGAAGCTGTCATAGCGGCCCCGAACACACTCAAAAACAAATTTCTTTTGAGGCTGCTCATCTCTTTTCCTCTCGACATAAAGATTTGAACTTGAATTAGAGATATACACTCAAGAGAAAAGATCACAGAATTTTCTTAATACTGGATTAACTACGAATTTTAAACATAAATACATCAAAGAATAGTCAAACCATCAATTATGCATAGATAAATTCGTGCAAATTGCAAATTTTATTCTTAACAAACTGTTACCAATCCTTAAGCGATGCAGATTCCGCCCGGGCAGTTTCCAGACAAATGGTGCATTACCCATTCTTTCGTCCGCTGGCTCTTGCGCTGATGGGCCAATTACCGATATAGCCAGACCTACCCGCCACCCTCACCGGACTTTCTAGACAATCATGAAGACTCATGCCCTCCGTCATTGGCTCATTCTGGCTTTCCTCGTCCTGTGCTGGGCTTCAGCCATCATTCTTACGCGCGTGATCGCCGCAGAAATGACCCCCATCTGGCTTACAGCAGGCAGGGTTAGTTCCGGAGCGATCGCCTTGATCCTGTACAGGGTATTTATCGTGCGCAAACCATGGTCGCTCGGCAGGCACCATATTCCGTGGGTAATCTGGCTGGCCCTGATCAGCTCGGCTGTACCATTCATTTTTCTGGCATGGGGGATGCAATATACCAGCTCGGCAATTGCGGGCATTCTGATCGGAACCGTGCCGCTTTCCGTTCTGGGACTGGCGCATTTCCTGCTACCCGATGAAAAGATGACCCGCAACAAGGCGATTGGCTTTCTCATCGGCTTTGCCGGACTTGTGCTCATTATCAAACCCGATTCAGGCCCCGCCACACCCGGACACAATCTTGAACTCTTGGGCGAGCTGGCCATTTTCTTCTGCAGCCTGTGCTACGCAATGAACACGGTTTCCTCGCGTCTCATCCCACCAGCCGATAATCTGGACAAGGCAACAGCGGTGGTAACCACAAGCGCATGCCTGTTGCTCTTGGCTGCATTCTTCTTTGAGCCTGCGGATGCCCTTCTCAATGCGGACATGAGGCAGTGGCTCATCCTCATTTATCTGGGCATTGTCCCGACAGCGCTGGCCACCCTGATGGTCTTCGTCTTGCTTTCCCAGACCACGGCGACCTTCCTGGCCATGAGCAACTATCTGATCCCCGTGGCCACGGCTCTTGGCGGGATTATCTTTCTCAACGAAAGCCTCACATGGGGCGTATGGTTCGGCTTTGCGATCATTCTTGCAGGGGTTGCCATCAGCAGCCGCCCCGGCCGTCTTCCGGTTTAGGCGACAATAAAAAAGCCGCCCCGGTCTGGAGCGACTTTTTCCATTCTCTGCAAAGGATCGATGAGCCTTTAGCCGCTAACTTTGCGCACCTCGTCGCAAATGTCGCCAACGACCTTATCCACCAGATCAGAGTCATCCCCTTCCGCCATAACGCGAATAAGCGGTTCTGTGCCGGATTTGCGGATGACCAGACGTCCATTGTCGCCAAGCGCGGCTTCACCCGCCGTAATAGCCTTTTTCACAGCATCCGCTTCCAGAGGGGCTCCGTCGGAATAGCGCACATTCATCAGGAGCTGCGGCACCGGCTCAAACCGGTTACACACTTCGCTAACCGGCTTGCCCATTTTCACCACAACAGCCAGAATCTGCAGCGCGGCAATCAAGCCGTCGCCGGTGGTGCAATAGTCGCTCAGCACGATATGACCAGACTGCTCTCCGCCCACATTATAGTGATGTTTGCGCATATGCTCGACCACATGACGGTCACCGACCTTCGTGCGCACCAGAGAGAGTTTGAGGCTGTTGAGATAGCGCTCCAGCCCCAGATTGGACATGACGGTGGCAACGATGCCCGGCGCGGTCAGCAAGCCTTCACGGAACCAGCTCTCAGCAACCACAGCCATCAACTGATCCCCATCGACCACGCTGCCCGTTTCATCGACGATGATCACCCGGTCTGCGTCTCCATCCAGTGCAATGCCGATATCGGCCCGCACTTCGCGCACCTTGGAGACAAGCGCCCCGACAGACGTTGAGCCGCAATTGTCATTGATGTTGAAGCCGTTCGGATCAACACCGATCTTGACGACTTCAGCGCCCAATTCCCACAAGGCATCCGGAGCAACACGGTAAGCTGCGCCATTGGCGCAATCGATCACAACGCGCAGGCCCTCCAGCGAGAGGTGCTTTGGCATGGTCCGTTTGGCGAATTCGATATAGCGGTCATAAACGCTGTCAATGCGCTTGGTCCGCCCCAGACCATCCGGAGCCACCAGACTGTTGACCATGTCGGTTTCAATCAGCTCTTCGATCTCTGACTCGATCTCGTCAGACAGCTTGTATCCATCCGGTCCGAAAAGCTTGATGCCATTGTCCTCATAAGGGTTGTGCGAGGCAGAAATCATTACGCCGAGATCGGCGCGCAGAGACCGCGTCAACATGGCGACCCCCGGTGTCGGCACCGGCCCGAGCAGGAACACATCCATTCCCATGGCCGTCAGCCCTGCGGTCAGGGCTGGCTCCAGCATATAGCCGGAAAGACGCGTATCCTTGCCAATCACCACCCGATGGCGAAAATCACCACGGCGGAAGATCTTGCCAGTCGCCATGCCAACCTTCATTGCAATTTCTGGCGTCATCGGAAAACGATTGGCGCACCCTCGAATACCGTCTGTTCCGAAATATTTAGCCATCAGTCTCAACCAACCTTTCAAGCGGAAAATTATCAAGTCCGGCCGCACCGACATCAGCCAAGAAGCGAACCGGAGCAGCCAGCAAAACACAAGTGCCAATAGATAAAGGACACTAGAGCGGGAGTCGCTAAGGCCCCGTAAATGCATTGCCATTCCTACGCTTTTTATACGTTAAATTGAGAAAGAATTCAGGATCATCCAGTCAAACTTTGTTTCCTGTTGTTACAGGCTGTCGCCTGCCCGACTGCGTACGATTCAATAACCATCCGCCCAATGCACAGGCAGCCAACAAAAAAGCGCCCTCAAAGGGGCGCTTTCTTTATCTTAATCTCACAATCGACTGGGCGGACCAATCAGGCTTCCGGCTGAGGCTCGACCCCGCCACCATCGGTCTCACCACCCTTTTTGATGGCGCCGGTCGAAGGGACTGCAGAGCCTTTCGGAGTGGTCGGCTCGTCATCCGTTTCACGAATGGGCGGCGTACCACCCAGCAGATCACGAATTTCCTGACCAGAGAGGGTTTCATATTCCAGAAGCCCCTGAGCGATGGTTTCAAGCTCATCCTGATGCTCAGTCAGAATTTCCTTTGCCTTCTGGTACCCTTCATCAACAAAGCGTTTGATTTCAGCATCCACCAGCTTCTGCGTGTCATCAGACACATTCTGCTGCTTGGCAACGGAATGACCAAGGAAGACTTCTTCCTCATTTTCAGCATAGAGCAAAGGCCCAAGGCTATCGGACATGCCGAACTGTGTCGCCATGGCCTTGGAAAGCCGCGTCGCCATCTGAATATCGCCAGAAGCACCAGAGGTGACCTTGTCATAGCCGAAGATCAGCTCTTCAGCCACGCGACCACCCATGGCAACAGCAAGGTCGGCATAGCATTTGGCGCGGGTCAGAGACACCTGATCCTTCTCGGGCAAACGCATCACCATACCCAGTGCACGACCGCGCGGAATGATCGTTGCCTTATGGATAGGATCAGACGCGGGCATATGCAGAGCAACCAGAGCATGGCCAGCTTCGTGATAGGCGGTCAGCTTCTTCTCTTCCTCGCTCATCACAAGCGTGCGGCGCTCAGCCCCCATCATCACCTTGTCCTTGGCATCCTCGAACTCGGCCATGGAAACCAGACGGCGGTCACGACGTGCAGCCAGAAGGGCAGCCTCGTTTACAAGGTTCATCAGGTCAGCACCCGAGAAGCCCGGCGTACCGCGTGCAAGGGTCTTCAGATCAACATCGGGAGCCAGAGGCACGTTGCGCATATGCACCTTGAGGATCTTTTCGCGGCCCGTGATATCCGGGTTCGGCACAACGATCTGACGGTCAAAACGGCCCGGACGCATCAGGGCTGGGTCAAGCACGTCAGGACGGTTGGTCGCAGCCACAAGGATCACGCCCTCGTTGGCTTCAAAGCCGTCCATCTCGACCAGCAACTGGTTGAGCGTCTGTTCGCGTTCATCATTGCCACCGCCAAGACCGGCACCACGATGGCGACCCACCGCGTCGATCTCGTCAATGAAGATGATGCAAGGCGCATTCTTCTTGGCCTGTTCGAACATGTCGCGCACACGAGAGGCACCCACACCAACGAACATTTCCACGAAGTCAGAACCGGAAATCGAGAAGAAAGGCACATTGGCCTCGCCAGCGATTGCCTTGCCCAACAGCGTTTTACCGGTGCCCGGAGGGCCGACCAGCAGCACGCCGCGTGGAATACGACCACCAAGACGCTGGAATTTCTGCGGATCGCGCAAAAACTCGACAATCTCCTGAAGGTCTTCCTTGGCTTCATCCACACCGGCGACATCTTCAAACACCACGCGTCCTTGCGCTTCGGTGAGCAGCTTCGCCTTGGACTTACCAAAGCCCATGGCCTTGCCGCCACCCTGCATCTGACGCATGAAGAAGATCCACACAGCAAGGATAAGGATCATCGGGAACCAGGAAATCAGCGCATTGAGCAGCGAGAAGCTCTCGGTCTGTGGTTTGGCTGTGATGGAAACGCCATTTTCTTGCAGCAGAGGGATAAGCGTCGTGTCATTCTGCGGTATATAGGTCTGGAAACCGCTACTGTCCGACATTTGTCCCGTGACCTGCTGACCTACGATCGTGACAGATTTGACACGACCCTGTTCCGCATCAGTCACAAACTGCGAAAATGGAATCTCCTGTGTATTGGCTTGTTGCGCCGGGCTTTGAAACAGCTGGAACAATGCTACCAGCAAAAGGCCGATAATGACCCACAAAGCCAGACTGCGGAAATTCGCGTTCATATGTTATCCCTTGGTTCCTCAGATATCGGGATCGTTCTGTTCCGAAAAACGCCCCGTCTCTCTCTTCTGACTGACTTGTTGCAAGCGCAAGGGTGTGATCACACGCCCTTTACAGCAGGCCAGAATTTGCGGCGGCCATAAAAATCGGAAGATTTCTTCGGCGCCTATGTTCATTCTCGATGAATTTAGGGTCTCGATGGGTCCTTGCCAAGGCAAGTGCCCCCCTTTTCTGCATTATTATAGTAATAAGATTTACTCTAACGTTTCATTTGCGTCGAAATTCGAATGTTTTTCCTCAAATTCAACGTGAAAATCCTCAACCACCTCAACTTTTGGCCAATCAACCACAAACTGGGGGCGTCCATCACACCAGACAGAGGGAAGCGCCTCAATGATCCCCTTGGGGCCAGATTCGCCGCTCCATCCTTGCTCAGGAAAAGAAAGCCCTTCCTTACTCAACAATGTTCGACCGTCCTCGCCCAATGGCCGCAGCACAATATCCGATCGCTCCCCGACCATGACATCGCCCGCAAAAGCGCCTGAAATCTTTACGCTATAGAGCCCCTGCCAGTTCACCTCACACGGGCGATCAAGCGCAATTTCCTGCCGATTGCGCCCCGGTTCACGATAAACCCAGAGGCGTGCAGCCGAAACTTCAAAGCAACAGCCAGCCACAGTCCGCTTCATCCGCTTCTCAAAGAGCCTCTCCCCACCAAGAGCAGCATCAATCGCCATCAGCTTTTCTTCCCTTGGCGGATAGGCCGGAGCGACCACATGAGCGATCATCATGCGCAGCAGACGAAGACGGATCTCCTCGCTCTGTTCGCACAGAGAGGTAAGGGAAACCGAGAGAGACCGCCCTGGCTCCGAGGCGATATGTCGCAGATAAAATCCATAGGCAATTTCATCTAGAGCCTGATCTGCCCGCTGCAATCGCCGGGCCGTTGCGGCCAAGCGGGCAGAATCGCATCCTTCTTGCGCGAAGACCGGAAGCAGGGAGCGCACACGCACGCGCATATAGTTTGGGCTCTGGTTGCTCGGATCCTCGAACCAGTCGATTGACCGCGCATGAAGGCTTGCCTTCAACCGCGCCTTGGGAAACGCCATGAGGGGCCGAAGAAGAGTAACCGCTCCGAAGGCCTGTTGTGGCCGCATCGCCGCCAATCCCGTCACGCCACTGCCGCGGATGAGCCGCATCAATAAGGTTTCCGCCTGATCATCCTGATGATGCGCAATCACAATATAGGCGCATCCCAAACGATGGGCATGCTCTGACAAAAGCCGGTAGCGAGCTTCACGCGCTTCCCCCTGAAGATTGGAGTGGGATTTCTCTTCATCCCAAACCAGCGTCGCGTGGTCCATCCCGCGCATCCGGGCAAGCTTACCCACATAGGCGCATTCGTCCGCAGCCTCGGGCCGCAGGCGATGATCCACACTGGCAACTGAAAGGGAAATGGGCAGCTTGTTGCGCTCGACCCACTCATGGCACAGCACCATCAGACTGACCGAATCGGCACCGCCGGAAACCGCCAGCAAAAGCGGCAAACGAGCCTGCGCCGCGCCTTGGCTCGCAGCCTCAGATCGGGAGGAATGTGTCTGCTTCAGAGCATCAAGCATAAAAGAAAAGGCCGCGTCCAATTCTGCATTGGACAGCGGCTGAGCCTTAGACGGATCGTCTTCAGCGGTCGTTACATTAGCATTTGGCACTTTGAATCTCTGCCCGCACGCGCTGACGGATGGCGGATGATGCATTGGGGAATTTCTGCAGCAATTCCTCATAGGTCGCGCAAGCCGCGTCACGTTCGTTGATCTGGCGCAGAGACATGCCCGTTCTCAACAGCATGTCAGGGGCTTTCTGCGCGCTTGGATATTTGGAATAGGCATCCAGAAAGACCTGAATGGCGTCGCGATATTTGCCCTGCTGGAATTTGGCTTCGCCCAGCCAGTAATAGCCATCCGGAAGGCGGCGATCCTGACTGTAGGCCCCGACAAATTGCTGAAAGGCCTGTTCCGCGGCGACATAATCGCTCTGGAGCATATAGCCATAAGCCACATCATAATCCGAATTCGGGTCTCCGGTCAGACCGCCCGTCGAGCTGGCGCCAAAAGATCCGTTATTCGCAGGCTGACTGACCCCGCCGCCACCGCCCAGCATGGATGACAAATCAATCGGGGCAGATCCATTGCTGCTCGGTGCTTGCCCGATCAGGTTGGAGCTACCGAAATCATTATTCTGGGGTGCAGGATCCTGCGAAAGGCTGCCCAGGCTTTGTGGTGGACTGCCAAGCTGGTCAAATTTCTGAGGGGCCGGATTGCTCGGTTGAGGCCGATTGTTTGAAGACTTGCGCGGACGCTTGCCACCTTCCAGATCCTGAAAACGGAATTCGGTATCTTCCTGAAAGCGCTGCAGCTGCTCCTGCAACTGGCGCACACGGAAATTGAGCTCTTCGATCTGGCCGTTATACTGCCGCATCTGCTCTTCAAGACGATCCACCCGCACCGCAAGGCTTGCTGCCGACTGGGCAACCTGCATGCGCTCGGGCTGTGATGCTATCGGCATGGGCGGCATTGGCACGCCATGTTCGGCCACCTGAGTCTCAAGCGCACCGATCCGGCTGGATAATCCATTCTGCGAGGTTTGACTGGAGGCCAGAGCCGCTCCACTGCCACCTACGACCACTGCCACCATGGCTACCAAAAATCTATTCATGAAAATCCCCATTAATCAATCGTGCAACCATGACACCCACTCTGTACAGTCCTCAAAATGGTCTTGACGTTGAAACCAACGCCCAAACGAAATGGCACCATGCATAGTTTGCACGCAAATATAGGAAAATGTGTGGCGCCATGCAATGAAGCAAAAAGGACCGGTGTAAACCGGTCCTTTCCATAAAATCTTTGTCGCTTGTTCGATGCGGTATCATCGGGGCGCCCCCCTTCAGAATACCGAACGACGCCATGACGGATCAGTTTGCCAGCGTCGTAACGGCGCGGCGGTTCTGAGACCAGCAGGAAATGTCGTTGCAGACAGCAACAGGACGTTCCTTGCCATAGGATTTGGTCGTCAGGCGGCCAGACTGAATGCCTTTGGAAACGAGATAGTTGCGCACCGAGTTGGCTCGGCGAGCGCCCAGAGCGATGTTATACTCGCGGGTGCCTCGTTCATCGGCATGCCCTTCAATCGCGATGCGATAGTTAGGATATTGCTGCAGCCATGTGGCCTGTTTGTCCAGAGTGGCTTGTGCCGAATAGTTCAGATCAGAACTATCGGTTTCAAAGAAGACGCGGTCGCCAACATTGACCACGAAATCCTGTGCCGTACCCGGAGTTGCCGAGTTCAAGCCAGCACCACTCAATTTGTCAGGCGTCGAAGAACAGGCTGCCAACGCAGTCAGCAGAGCGACGCCGAATACAACACGAATGGAAGATTTTGCACGATTTGACATCTGATTGTCCTTCGAAAGTTTATTGAGATCAGGATTTGTCGATCGGAATAATAGAAAATTTAGGTTAACCGCCCGTTCGCAAACATGGTTACCAAACCATTAATAACCGCTTTGCGGGTTTATCTTGTGAGGTACATGCCTCTTATCTTCTGTTTGAATCAAAAGATGGCCACACTGAGGCGTGGCCCCCTTTACGCCCTCTAAAAGTGAGGCAAAACGGGCATCCAAACCAATTCAGCAACATATTGGGCGGCCCTTTGGCACCCTATTATGCATTCCGCTCAGAAGGGCACAAACAAAAATCCCCGGGCTGATAGCACGATCAACCCGGAGACTGGAACAGGATAGCTATTTAAATTGATCCCAACCGGATCAATCGATCAGAGGCGACCAGGCCGGGTCTGACGCAAAGGCCGGCGTCGGGACCGTATATTTGTTGCGGCCGGTGAGATCGATGGAATAGAGCTTCGGCCCGCCATTGGGTCCCTGACTTTCAGAGAAGAACATCAGCACGCGCCCATTGGGAGCCCAAGTTGGCCCTTCATTGTGGAAACCGCTGACAAGAATGCGCTCACGAGATCCATCCGTCTTCATGACCCCGATCTGGAACTCGCCTTTGTAGCGCTTGGTAAAGGCAATAAGATCGCCCCTTGGTGACCAGACCGGTGTTGAATAGCTGCCTTCGCCAAAGCTGATACGCTGCACATTGGAGCCATCGACGCCCATGACATAAATCTGCTGTCTGCCGCCACGGTCGCTTTCAAAAGTGATTTGGCGACCATCGGGCGAAAAACTCGGGCTGGTATCAATGGAGGCCGAGTTGGTCAGGCGGGTGATCTTGCCGTTGCGCAAATCCATACGGTAGATGTTGGCGTCGCCACCTTGCTGCAGGCTAAGCGCAATGCTCTGGCCATCGGGAGAGAAACGGGAAGAGAAGCTCATGCCTGGGAATTGCCCAACAACAGACCGGCGACCGGATTCGATGTTGAGCAGATAGGCGCGCGGCTCCCCGTCTTCCAGAGCCATATAGGTGATTTCCTGCTTGGTTGGCGAGAAGCGCGGTGTCAGCACCAGATTGCGCCCATCCGTCAGATAGCGCACATTGGCCCCATCCTGATCCATGATGGCCAAACGCTTGACGCGCCCGTCCTTGGGTCCGCTTTCATCGACAAAGACGATACGGGTATCAAAATAGCCCTTTTCACCGGTCAGGCGCTCATAAATGGCGTCCGAGATGATATGCGCAACACGGCGCCAGTTTTCCGGCGTGGTGAAAAATTGCTGGCCGGTCATCTGTTTGCCCGCATAAACGTCCCAGAGGCGGAACTCGGCCTTGAGGCGTCCATCGGCTTCGCGTGTCACGGTGCCCGTCACCAGAGCCTGTGCATTGATCACGGTCCAGTTTGGAAAGGACGGCACCGTCGAAGACGACAGATCCTTCTGCAGGAAGGAGTTCCGATTGATCGGCGCAAAAAGGCCCGAGCGTTGTAAATCCGCCTCGATCACCTTGGAAATCTCCACGCCCTGTCCCACACCGCTGAAATCGGTAATAGCAATCGGCATCGGCTGGATATTGCCGCGCGTGATGTCAATTTCGATCAGGGCATAGCTGGGGCGAACCATGGCCATGCTGGACAGAATGGCTAGAGCCACAAGAGGCAGCAAGACGGCTTTCATGGTCACAAAGGCATTGAGGAGCCGGATGGGCATTGCATGTCGAAGCTGTTTCATCACAATTATTGTCCTGTCCTATCCAGACCGCGAGCGGCCCGCTTGATGAATGAACATCCTGATAATCTATACCGAAGAGCCCAGCGGGCTCCTCATACATTGGGTCTAGAACATGTCACTTGGATCAAAATTGATCCGGACACGGCGCCAAGCTTCATATTTTTCAGCTGGCAGCGAATATGGCGCACAGCGGCGAACCGCACGCATGGCGCTTTCAACGGCGGCAACACCGAACTGGTTAGCCGGATACTCGATCGGCTGTGGCCCAAAATTCACATTGCCCTGCCGGTCAAGTCCAAACTCGATCTTTACAGCCAATTGTGACGCATCCGCGGCACCAACCGGTGGCGACCAACAACGGGAAATCTGCGCCCGCAAGGCATCCAGTTCGCTCTGCGTCATCGCGGCCGCTTCGGTGCCGTTTCTGGAACCGAAGGACGCGGATTGATCCTCTGGCCCACTTTGAATGGGGGCACCCGTCTCCGCTTCGTTGGCGAGGGCTTTCAGAGCATTGACATCAAACTCCCGCTTGGGCTCTTCCTTCCGGGCTGGCTGGCGCGGAATACGAGGCTTGATCTTGGGCAAGGCCGCAATCGGTTTTGGCGCCACTTCTGCGGGCTTTTCAGGCTCTGGCTCAGGCTCGGGCGTTGGTTCAGGCTCTGGAGCCACCTCGGGTTCTGGCTGCGGTGTTGGCTCTGGCTCCGGTTCAGGGGCGGCTTCAGGCTCCGGCGTCGGAACCGGATCGGGCTCAACGACGGGAGGTTGCGGTTCGGCCTGCTCCTTCGGTGCAGCCTCTTTCGGTTTAGGAGCAACCTTGGGCGCAGGCTCCGGTATGTCCTCAATCGGTTCAGGCGCCTTTTTTGTGGCTTCCTTGACCTTATCCTGCACCTCTGCTGTGGCTTCCCCCTTGACCACATCGGTCACATCGGAGACGGAAACCAGCTCAATCGGCAAGATTTCAAGATCGCTCACGTCATTAGCGCTCGGTGACGGAAGGCTAATCAAAGCCCAAGCCATCAGCGCTGCATGACCAACACTTGAAACAATAAGACCGACATTCTTCAAGGTTATTGAAGCTCCTCGGTGCTAACCAGCCCGATTTTCTTGAAACCGGCGCGGTTCATCGCGCCCATCACCTTCATGATGGTGCCATAGTCCACATCTTTGTCACCACGCACAAAGATCCGTTCTTCATAGCCATTTTCAGCGACGCCAAGCAGGGTATCGACCAGAGCATCAAACTCCACTGGCTGATCCTGCAGATAGATGCTGCCATCCTTGCGAATGGAGAGCGTCAGCGGTTCGGTCTGGCTGGAGAGCGGCTTGGCCGTGCTTTCTGGCAAATCGAGCGGAACACCCACCGTCATCATCGGCGCCGACACCATGAAGATAATGAGCAGCACAAGCATGACGTCGACCATTGGCGTCACGTTGATTTCGGCAACAGGCCTGTGGCGCATTGCACGGCGCGCACCGCGCCTGCGTGACGTTCCCGGAGATCCCATCGAGCCCATACCCATAGACTAACCCCTTTCGTCCATCAGACGCGACAGAATCGCGGAGAACTCATCGGCAAAGCCTTCAAGGCGCATGGCGTGCTGGGAGGCGATGGACGCCAGCTTGTTATAGGCAATAACCGCAGGAATAGCGGCAACCAGACCAATCGCCGTTGCAAACAGAGCTTCGGCAATACCGGGGGCAACCACGGCAAGAGACGTATTTTTGGAGGCAGCAATACCCTGAAACGCGCTCATGATGCCCCAAACCGTGCCAAACAGTCCAACAAAAGGCGCTGCCGAGCCAACGGTTGCCAGAAACAGCAAGCGTTTTTCCAGTCGATCCACCTCGCGAGACAAGGTCACATCAAGCACCTTTTCAAGGCGCGCTGGCAAACCGGCAACCGAACGGGCCTGTCCCTCGAAACTGCGTTTCCATTCGCGCATCGCGGCAACGAACAGCGCCGCCATGGCATGATTGGGACGCCCCGAAAGCGTCTGGTAAAGATCTTCAAGAGACTGCCCCGACCAGAAGACCTTTTCAAACCGGTCCATCTGACGCTTGGTACGCGTGTAAAGCAAACTCTTGTCGATGATGATCGCCCAAGACCAGACCGACGCAGCCATCAAACCAATCATCACGAGCTTGACCACAATATGAGCCTGCATGAACAGGGTCATCAGCGATACATCGGCAGTGGCATTGGCGAGGGCTGTTTGCACAACCTCATTGGGCATGAAACTTAGTCCTTTCTAGCGCATGCCCTCATCTCGCCCCATCCGGCAAGAAAAGGGCCAGGAGTGAAACCATGCATAAAAACCGGGATTGCGGAGATATCCGGCAAATCAGCTTGCCACAATCCATACCGCAACCATTCTCAAACAGGCACAAACAACCGGCCCCGGTTTGACCTTCCAGCGACAGCATTTGTCATCAGAATTTGTCAAAACTAGGGTCGACGCGTACACACAACCATATCGAACGCACCCTTTGACAAGGCACGATTATGGTTAATGAAAGTTTAAGTAAAGTGAACAGAACCGAAAGGAAAGGCTCTGATGCGGAGAAATTCAACCCTCAGGGGACCAAAATTTTTCTCATCTTTTCAGGCAAACGACGGGGTTTTCCCTCACGAGTGATGGCAACAACGGTCACTTGTGCAGTAAACAACACCTCTTCGCCACGCAAGATCTGCTGATCAAGGATCATGCGTGCCCCCTTGACGGTGTTTATACGCGTTTCGACCTTCAGAACATCATCGATATGGGCAGACCGCAGATAGTTGATATCCATATGACGCACGGCCAAAGCCAGCCTCTCGCCATTCTCGCCACTATCAAGTGCGCTATGCTGCACCCCCAGCAGCCGGATATAGTCTGAGCGCCCGCGTTCAATGAACCGCAGGTAGGAAGCATGATAGACGATACCGGAAAAGTCTGTGTCTTCGTAATAAATCCGGATCATCTGCTGATGTCCGTAGTCAGTCAATCGACCGGCAAGATCTGGCCAGTCGCCTTCATTGCGATGCTCAGGCATCATCAATTCCTTCAGCAAACAGACCCATTTGTGGAGGAGTGTCTTTCTGAGGCACAGCCAACCCAAGATGGGCAAAAGCCTTGGGCGCCAACAGGCGTCCGCGCGGCGTGCGCTGGATGAATCCCTGCTGGATCAAATAAGGCTCTATTATCTCTTCAATAGCGTCCCGAGGTTCCGAGAGCGCCGCGGCTATGGTCTCTACGCCAACCGGCCCGCCACCAAAGGAGGTTGCGATCAAGGTCAGGTACCGTCTGTCTAGGGCGTCGAGCCCCTCATTGTCAACTTCGAGCATCTGCAGGGCGCGGTCAGCCAATTCACGACTGATTTCACCACCGGCCTGAACGATGGCGACATCTCGCACGCGCCGCAGAAGTCTGCCAGCAATACGGGGGGTTCCGCGCGAACGGCGGGCTATTTCGGTTGCTCCGTCCCGGGTGATGGATACCCCCATCAAACGGGCCCCGCGTGTGACAATATACTCCAGTTCTTCCACAGTATAAAAATTGAGCCGCACCGGAATCCCGAAGCGATCCCGCAAAGGCGTGGTCAGAAGCCCCAGCCGCGTTGTCGCCGCAACAAGGGTGAATTTGGCAAGATCGATCTTCACCGAACGCGCCGCCGGCCCCTCTCCGATGATCAGATCGAGCTGAAAGTCTTCCATCGCCGGATAGAGAATTTCTTCCACCGCAGGATTGAGCCTGTGGATTTCATCGATAAAGAGAACGTCATTCTCTTCCAGATTGGTCAGCAGAGCGGCCAGATCACCCGCCTTGGCGATCACCGGACCGGACGTGGATTTGAAATTCACACCCAACTCATGAGACACGATCTGCGCCAGCGTCGTCTTGCCCAGCCCCGGAGGGCCAACAAACAGAACATGGTCCAGAGCTTCCTTGCGCGTGCGAGCCGCTTCAATGAAAATCGAAAGATTGGCCCGCGCCTGTGCCTGCCCGACGAAATCGTCCAGCATCTGCGGCCGCAAGGCCCGATCCGTTTCTTCCTCGCGAGTTCCCGCCGCAACGAGGCGCTCTTCCTCTTCAATCATTGGCTAAGCTCCTTGAGCGCGTGGCGAATGAGAGCGGCGGTGCCAAGCCCCTCCCCTTCCCGCTTGATGATGGTGGCGACCGCTGCACCTGCCTGAACCTGAGAATAGCCCAGATTGGAGAGCGCCGAAACCGCCTCTGCCATGGCTTTTGGCGCGCCAACGGCATCGATCTCGGCCTGCAGATTGGCAACGGCGCCGTCGGTTGCCGCAAGGCTTGGAGTCTTGTCCTTCAGCTCGGAAACAATCCGCTGGGCCACCTTGGGCCCGACGCCAGGCGCACGCGCCACCATGGTCTTGTCTTGCAGGGCAATAGCCGAGGTGAGTTCGGATATTTTCAGCGTCGAGAGAATGGCCAAGGCCACCTTCTGCCCAACCCCCTGCACAGTGGTCAAAAGCCGGAACCAGTCCCGCTCAAGCCCTGTCGCGAAACCGAAAAGCTTGATCTGGTCTTCCCGCACATGGGTTTCGATCAGAACCGTTGCGGCTTCCCCGACCGATGGCAAGGATTGCAAGGTCTGGTTCGAGCAATAAACCTCATAGCCAACGCCACCGACATCAATGATGACATAGCTATCAGCATATTCATCGATCAACCCCTTGAGCTTGCCAATCATCGGGCACCATCCTCATCTTCAACTAAGCAATCTTATAGGTCTTCTGCCCGCGCTGATGCGCGTGACAAATGGCGATGGCAAGCGCATCAGCCGCATCCTCGCTATCAAAATGGGCCTTCGGCAGCAGCATCTTGACCATGGTCTGCACCTGATTCTTGTCCGCATGCCCTACCCCGACAACGGTTTTCTTGACCGCGTTCGGCGCATATTCAGCCACAGGCAGCCCGAGCTGCGCTGGCGCCAGCAGGGAAATGGCCCTTGCATGCCCCAGCTTCAATGTTGCCGTGGCGTCCTTGTTCACAAAGGTTTGCTCAACGGCCACTTCCTGAGGCTCATATTTATGCAACACGCTCATGACCCCGTTATGCAGCTCCAGCAAACGGGACGCGAGGTCGCTCTTGCCATTCGACGTAATCAATCCCGAGCCGACAAAGATCAGCCGGTTGTTGATCACGTCAATGGCGCCCCAGCCGGTTTTGCGCAATCCGGGGTCGAAGCCAACGATTCTGGTAGGATGCTCTCTCATGCCTCATGCATAGCCCAAGAATATGAACAATACCAGAACAAACAAAAGTTACGGCCCTTAAACTCACAAGCACAGATCAACAAAAACCCCGCAGCGGCGCTCCGCTACAGGGTTCAAATCTGTTTCGCATCTGCAAAAAGAAAGTCTCAGCCTTCCAGAGACGCAGCCACTTCATCGCTCATGGTGAAGTTTGAATAGACATTCTGTACGTCGTCATCATCTTCCAGAACGTTGATCAGTTTCATGATCTTTTCGGCTTTTTCAGCGTCGACATCGATCTCGTTCTGTGGTTTCCAGATGGCTTTCTGGGATTCGGCTTCCTTGCCGAAAGCCTCTTCCAAAGCCTTACCCACATCATTCATGTCTTCAAATGTGGTGTAGATGGTGTGCCCTTCTTCGTCGCTGACCACGTCATCAGCGCCAGCTTCGATGGCAGCTTCCAGAACGGTATCTGCATCACCAACCTCTGCCGGATAATAAATTTCACCGACACGATCGAACATGAAGGCAACCGAGCCGGTTTCCCCCAAAGAGCCGCCGCTTTTGGTAAAGGCGGCACGCACGTTGGAAGCGGTACGGTTGCGGTTATCGGTCAGGGCCTCAACAACAAGCGCCGTGCCTGCCGGACCATAGCCTTCATACCGGACTTCATCGAAGTTGCCTTCATCACCGGCTTCAGCCTTCTTGATGGCGCGGTCGATATTGTCCTTGGGCATGGACTGGCCACGCGCGTTCTGGACAGCCAGACGCAAACGGGCGTTTGAGTCAGGATCGCCGCCACCCATTTTCGCGGCAACGGTAATTTCCTTGGAAAGTTTGGAGAACAGCTTGGACCGCTTGGCATCCTGTGCGCCCTTGCGATACATGATGTTCTTGAATTTTGAATGGCCTGCCATATCCTACATTCCGTATAATCTTTGGTCGTCGCGCGTCCTACGCAGTATTTGCTGCCGGTCATGCCACACTATGGCGGCAAAGATCAAGTGACCTTGGCACACGAGACTGGTTTGTTTGGTTCAATTCCCGCTCTTTTCCCAGAAACTCGGGATATGTCGGGATAATTGGCCACCGATCCGAAGAGGTTCAGCAGCCAGTGCCAGTCCGGTGCGATCATCAGTATCAACCGCAAAACCACAAAGGGTCGCCGCACCCAAAGCTGGCGTGAAACGCGATGAGGAAACCTTGCGCAAAAAGCGCTGCACGGGCTCTTCCTTGTCCATGCCAAGCACAGAATCATAATCGCCGCACATACCCGCATCGGTTAGATAGGCCGTGCCATTTGACAAAATCCGGTGATCAGAGGTTGGCGTATGGGTGTGAGTGCCCACCACCATGCTAACGCGGCCATCGCAGAAATAGCCCATCGCCTGTTTCTCGGACGTCGCTTCAGCATGAAAATCAAGGATGATCGCGTCGGCAAATTCGCCCATCGGGCAATCGGCAAGCGCCTTGTCCACCGCATGAAACGGGCAATCGAGCGCATCCATATAGACCCGGCCCATGGCATTCATGACCAGCACAGACGCCCCGTTTCGGGCATGGTAGAGATTGGCGCCCTTGCCCGGAACACCGGAGGGAAAGTTGATCGGGCGCAGAAAGGCGGGCTGACGCTCGCAATAGACCATGGCATCGCGCTGATCCCAGACATGGTTGCCAGTGGTGATGACATCGGCCCCCGCATCAACCAGATTTTGCACGATCGTCTCGGTGATACCGAACCCGCCTGCTGCATTCTCGCCGTTGATCACGACGAAATCGAGACTATATTGCTCGATCAGCCCCGGAAGTTTTTCTTCTACAATAGCCCGCCCGGACCGTCCAACAATGTCCCCAATAAACAGCAGTCGCATGAATTCCCGCTCAATCTAACCGGCGCTGTCTCTCAATCAGGCCGGAACAACAATTTCTTTTTCAGTCAAAATGGCATCTAGCGGAAGGTCATACTCTCCAACGGGTATCTTGTCCAGTTGCTGCAAGGCAAAAGCCAACCCCACCAGGTAGGGCTTGGAATTCTGGATGATGCGTTCGGAAATATAGCGGTCATAATGGCCAGCGCCATACCCCAAGCGGTTGCATTGCGCATCAAAGGCCAAGAGGGGCATCAAGAGACAATCAGGAAAAACCTCTGGAGCATCAGCCTTTGGCCCAACAGTCCCATAGCCCGCATCAACCAGCTCGGCCCCATTATCCCAACGCCGAAAAATCATGCCCGTCGCCCCGACCGTCACTGGCAGCGCAAGCTTTAATCCTCTGTCACGCAAGGGCTGCTGAAGCAAAGAGACGTCGACCTCGGACTGAACCGGCCAGAACAGGCCAATACAGCCGTCATCAGGCACCATATCCCAATCCAGATAATTGATGAGATTGTTGCAGATCTGCTTGCTTGCGACAGCATGCTGTTCGGCGGGAATGGCGTTTCTGGAGGCGCGCATCTGGCGCCTTGCATCCCGCTTGCGGTCTCTTGTTGCTACGTCGTCCATCGGTCGATTACCAGCTTATTGTAAAAGAGCGGCAAGCCCCAAAAAGGACCGCCGCTCCAAAACTGAAGCCGCAACGACCGTCGACGCTTTCATGATCCTGGGACACCTGAATTACAGGTGGGTGCCAGTTGAAACGGACCACGGTCCAGATCAGCGCCAGCTCCCGTTCGGATCTTTAAGGCCCCGAGGAAAAGTTGCATCTAACGCGAAGTGCAGCAAGCTCACCATATATAGAGGAATTACTATCGGATTTCCAGTGCGATTGTTATCACATTAGCTTTCGAGCAGAACTTTCGACAGTTTCTCCAATTGCTCGGCAGCCTTGTCGATCCTTTCCGCCAGAGCTTCCTGATCCCCTTCGGATTTTTCCATCACCGCCGAGCGCGCATCTCGCAAGGCGGAGATTTCCTCATTGAGCGCTTTGACCTTGCCATCGGATTCAGCCAGCAGATCCATCGCCATGATACCCGCCATTACCGTCAGACGTTGATCGCCAATTTCGCCAAAGCTCTCCTTCAACTGCTCGATCATGGCGTCAAAACGCCGCGACAATGCCAGCAGGTGCTCTTCCTGCCCATCTTCACAGGCCATCCGGTACGCACGCCCGTTAATGCTGACACTGACTTGAACCATCTCTTACTCCAGCCGACCTTTATGGCTGACCACGCGGATCATCCACCATGCCGGTCCAAAACGGCCCGGACCGATTCCATTGCTGCACCGAGCCTGCGGGACACTTCATCACTGGCCCCTTCCAGCTTCTCGGTGCGCTTTTTCTGTTTTTCAAGCGAGCCTGTCAGCTCCGATCGTTCCTGCGTCAATCGTTGCAGATCATCCTGCAGGGCCTTGACCGACAGCTCTCTGGTCTGCCTCTTATCAACCGATTGCGACAGTGTCTCAATCGCCCTGTCGAGTCTGCCCAAAGCCGCCTCTACCCGCGCATTCTCACTCATATAGCCCCCAAACTCACACGAAACGGCCCGTTTTCCTTGTCTTCCAGCCTTGCTACCGGCTGCGGCCAGAAGAGATATCAAAACCGGATAGCCTCCCCCAGCTGCGCCAGACGCTACAAAACCGGCTTACAGATAACCGGAAATTTTGTTTTTACCAAGTCGAAGATGCTTCCAGCGTCGTTTCCCCCAAGCGGAACCATCAAGCATTAAGCAACCGGGCATTGGATTTGCGAAGAGAAAACAGGCACCAATGAACAGAATCAAACGGCCAACCACGCAAGAATCCTTACATGATTTAAATCTAGGAGACATAATCTAACTTCGTCAATGGCCCCGACTCTTCAACAGACCAAGTCCACAGACGAATAAAACTGGCCCGTATATCATGCATATTCTGCTGTTTTGGCGGATTGCCCTTTCGGGCGCATTGACTCTCATCCCCTTGATGTTAAATGTCAGGGCGTTTGTAAAACGCCTCTGTCTGCCGGGCTTGCTAAGTGGCAAGGCAGTTCCTGTTTAACCAGATTGCGTTCGAATGTAGAAACGACAATGGACAATGTGATTGCATTCCCGCGTCGAAAGCATAGGACAATATCCAGAAGCAGAGTTCATGAACAACATGGATAAACAGACTCGCATGGCGCATGCGATCCGCTTTCTTTCAATGGATGCCGTTGAGAAAGCAAACTCCGGACACCCTGGCCTTCCAATGGGTGCAGCGGACGTTGCTACCGTTCTTTTCACCAAATTCATGAGATTTGATCCCACCAGCCCCAAATGGGCTGACCGCGATCGTTTTGTGATGTCTGGCGGCCACGGCTCGATGCTGCTTTACTCCCTGCTGCATTTGCTGGGATATGAAGACATGACCATCGACGATTTGGCCAACTTCCGTCAGTTGGGTGCCAAAACCGCTGGCCATCCTGAATATGGTCATGCCGCGGGCATCGAAACGACAACCGGTCCGCTGGGTCAGGGCATCGCAAATGCCGTTGGCATGGCGATCACGGAAAGACTTTTGGCAGCCAAATTCGGCGATGATCTTGTCAATCACCGGACCTATGTCATGGCTGGTGACGGGTGCCTTATGGAAGGCATCTCTCAGGAAGCCATTGCATTGGCCGGTCATCTCAAGCTCAACAAGCTTGTGCTGCTGTGGGACGACAATAACATCACCATCGATGGCAATGTCAGCGTCTCCGACTCGACCGACCAGCATGCACGCTTCAAGGCCTGCAACTGGAACACTTTGAGCGTTGATGGTCATGACCAGGCAGCCATTGCTGAAGCCATCGAAACAGCCCAGAAGAGCGACAAGCCAACCATGATTGCCTGTAAGACGGTGATCGGCTTTGGCTCTCCAAACAAGGCTGGCACCAACAAGGTGCACGGGGCTCCCCTGGGTGCAGATGAAATCGCGGCCACCCGCGAAGCGCTCGGCTGGGATTGTGAACCGTTCGAACTGCCTGCTGACATTCGCGATGCATGGCGCATTGCCGGCCTTAATGCCGCGCAGGCCCACAAAGAATGGCAGAAGCGGCTGGAAGCTGCGGATTCCGAGGTCCGCGCAGAGTTCGAACGCCGTATGCGTGGCGATCTGCCATCCGGCTTCGAAGATGCCATGACAGCTTACAAGAAGTCTCTGGCTGAAGAACCAAAGAATGTGGCAACCCGCAAAGCTTCCGAAATGGCGCTCAACGTCATCACCGAAGCCGTGCCGGAAACCATTGGCGGCTCTGCCGACCTCACCGGTTCCAACAACACCAAGACCCCATCAACCGAATCGGTCACGCCTGACGATTTCTCCGGTCGCTACATGAACTGGGGTATTCGCGAGCATTGCATGGCCTCTGCCATGAACGGCATGGCCCTGCATGGCGGCGTCATTCCTTATAGCGGGACCTTCCTGGTCTTTGCCGACTATATGCGTGGTGCGATGCGTCTGTCAGCTCTGATGGAACAGCGCGTCATCTATGTGTTGACCCATGATTCCATCGGTCTTGGCGAAGATGGTCCAACCCATCAGCCGGTTGAAACCCTTGCTTCCCTGCGCGCCATCCCGAACATGCAGGTCTTCCGTCCTGCAGACGCGATGGAAACAGCAGAATGCTGGGAACTGGCGATCAAGTCAGACAAGAACCCAAGCTCTCTGGCACTGACCCGTCAGGGTCTGACACCATATCGCACCGAATATTCCGAAGAAAATCTCTGCGGACGCGGTGCCTATGTTCTGTCTGACTGCGATGGGGATGCCGACGTGTCGATCTTTGCTTCAGGCTCTGAAGTGGAAATCGCCATGGCTGCACAGGCAGCATTGGCAGAACAGGAAATTCTGGCCCGCGTGGTCTCTGTACCATGCTTTGAGCTTTTCGAAGCGCAGTCAGAAGAGTATAAGGAAGACATCCTGGGCGGTGCCAAGGTCAAAGTTGGCATTGAAGCTGCCCTTCGCATGGGATGGGATCGCTTTATCGGCTCGGACGGCATCTTTGTTGGCATGGACAGCTTCGGCGCTTCCGGCCCTTATAAAGAGCTGTACGAAAAATTCGGCATCACCTCCGACAATGTTGTCGCAAAGGTTGTCGAACGCCTAAAATAAGCGTAAACACTCATAAAGTGCACCTGATTGGCAGGAAAAAAATGATTTTTTCTGCCAATTCGCTTAACAGCGATGTTGAATTGTCATACGACAAAAGTATATTGTCCACCTAATATGAGATCGATCAAGGCGCGGACATAAACCCTCTTATATCACGCGTTCATCAAGTTGATCTAAGTGCAAGACCGGCTCGATAAGAAAAAGTGCCGGCTAAATCAGGAGAAAGTCATGACTGTAAAAGTGGCGATCAATGGTTTCGGTCGTATTGGCCGTAACGTGCTTCGTGCTATCATCGAATCCGGCCGTACCGATATCGAAGTTGTTGCTATCAACGACCTTGGCCCGGTTGAAACCAACGCTCACCTCGTACGTTTCGACTCTGTACATGGCAAATTCCCTGGCACCGTTACCGTTGACGGCGACACCATTGACGTAGGCCGTGGCCCGATCAAGGTAACCGCCATCCGCAACCCTGAAGAACTGCCTTGGGGCGAACTGGGTGTTGACGTTGCAATGGAATGCACCGGTATCTTCACCGCCAAGGAAAAAGCTTCCATGCACCTGACCGCTGGTGCAAAACGCGTTCTGGTTTCTGCTCCTGCAGCAGGCGCTGACAAAACCATCGTTTTCGGTGTCAACCACGACTCCCTGACTGCAGATGACCTGGTTGTTTCCAACGCATCTTGCACCACCAACTGCCTGTCTCCAGTTGCTTGGGCTCTGAACGAAGCTGTTGGCATCGAAAAAGGCTTTATGACCACCATTCACTCCTACACTGGTGACCAGCCTACTCTCGACACCATGCACAAAGATCTGTATCGCGCACGCGCTGCTGCTCTGTCCATGATCCCAACTTCTACCGGTGCTGCAAAAGCTGTTGGTCTGGTTCTTCCAGAACTCGCAGGCAAACTGGACGGCGTTGCTATCCGCGTTCCTACACCAAACGTATCTGTTGTCGACCTGGTCTTCGAAGCCAAAAAAGACACCACCGTTGAAGAAATCAACGCAGCAATCAAAGCTGCTGCTGATGGCAAACTGGCTGGCGTTCTGGGCTACACCGATCTGCCAAACGTATCCAGCGACTTCAACCATGACAGCCACTCTTCCATCTTCCACATGGATCAGACCAAAGTCATGGAAGGCCGCATGGTTCGTATCCTGAGCTGGTACGACAACGAATGGGGCTTCTCCAACCGTATGGGTGACACCGCGGTTGCTATGGCTAAACTCATCAAATAATTGATGACAGCCTTTTCTGCCGGAGCAATCCGGCAGAATGTGAAATTTTCAAAGGCGCTGTTTTAGAGACAAAACCGGACTAGCGGTTTTTAGTCCGGGAACAGCGCCTTTTCTACTTCATGAGCGGCAGACATGCCGCGCCTGCAACAGGCACCATGGGTAGGCACCCGACCTGAAGCCTTGTCCGGTCCGAAAAGGACCGAGAAGCTTCTATCAGACACACAGCCGACATGGTTCGGCCAGACTGTAGGATCATCCAATGGCTAATTTCAAAACCCTTGATGATGTAGAACTGAGCGGCAAGCGCGTGCTCGTTCGCGTTGACCTGAACGTCCCGATGAAAGATGGCGAAGTCACCGATACCACCCGTATCGACCGCATCGTACCGACCCTTTCCGAAATTTCCGAAAAAGGCGGCAAGGTCATCATCCTTGCTCACTTTGGTCGTCCCAAGGGCGAAAAGGTTCCGGAAATGAGCCTCAAGCAGGTTGTTCCGGCTCTGTCCAAAGCCCTCAAGATGCCTGTTGGCTTTGCAGAAGACTGCATCGGCGATGTTGCCAAGGCTGCCATCGACAACATGGCCAACGGCGACGTCCTCGTTCTGGAAAACACCCGCTACTACAAGGGCGAAGAAAAGAACGATCCTGAATTTGCTGCACAGCTGGGTGCCAATGGCGACCTGCTGGTCGCAGACGCATTCTCCGTTTCCCACCGTGCGCACGTTTCCACCGAAGGACTGTGCCACCATATGCCTGCAGTTGCCGGTCGCACCATGCAGCAGGAACTCGAAGCTCTCGATTCCGCTCTGGGCACGCCAAACCGTCCTGTTCTGGCTGTTGTAGGCGGCGCCAAGGTTTCCACCAAGATCGACCTGCTCGAAAACCTCGTCACCAAAGTTGACGGTCTGGTAATCGGCGGCGGCATGGCCAACACCTTCCTGGCCGCTCAGGGCAAAGACGTTGGCAAATCCCTTTGCGAACATGATCTGGCTGAAACCGCAAAACGCATTCTGGTCGCAGCTGAAAAAGCTGGCTGTGAAATCGTCCTGCCAACCGACGCTCTGGTCGCCAAGGAATTCGCTGCCAACGCACCGTACGAAGTGCTCGACGTGGACAGCATCCCGGCTGACGGCATGATGCTCGACGTTGGTCCGAAGTCTGTTGAAGCTGTTGTTGCATGGATCAAGAAAGCCAACACCGTTGTCTGGAATGGCCCGCTCGGCGCGTTCGAAATCGAACCATTCGACACCGCAACCGTTGCAGCCGCACAGGCAGCCGCAGAAGAAACCAAAGCTGGCAAGCTGACCTCTGTTGCCGGTGGTGGCGACACGGTTTCCGCGCTCAACCATGCTGGCGTTTATGATGACTTCTCCTACATCTCCACCGCTGGTGGTGCATTCCTCGAATGGATGGAAGGCAAGGCTCTTCCGGGTGTTGAAGTTCTCAAAGCCTGATTAATGGGGCATTTGCCCAATTCCCAATGATCAAAAAGGTGCGCCAATCAACCGATTGGCGCATTTTTTATTTCCCGAGCCGTTCGCGCTCTTGCAACAGCCCCACTTTTGCGAGATATGAGAGCGAAGCAACAAACCGTCCAACCATCGATAGGTCACATCATGGAGCCCACCCAGATTTATCTCGTCACCCCGCGGCACATTGATCTGGAAACATTCCCGGCCCAATTGCAAGCCGCCATGGATGGAGGCGATATCGCAGCCCTGTTGATCGATTGCGAAACAAACAACGACAACGAGCTGCAGAAAATCACCCAGACCATCGCCCCCATGGCGCAAAAGCACGACATCGCCGTGGTGTTGCGCGGGGATTCCCGCGTCGCTGGTCGCACCAAATGTGACGGCCTGCATATTGATGGCGATCTTACCGATATCCAGAATGGTGTCGAAGACTATGCCAATCGCTTCATGCTCGGCGCAGAGGGTGGCAACAAGCGCCACACGGCAATGGAAATCGGCGAAAGCGGCATCGACTATATCATGTTCGGTCGTCTGGACGCGCCAACCATGGATACGATTCACGAAAAGTCGCTGGATATGGCCGATTGGTGGTCCACCCTGTTCGAGGTGCCCGCGGTGATTATCGGCGGCTCTGATCTTTCCGAATGCGCAAAGGTCTCGGCCATGGGCATTGAATTCATCGCCCTGCGCGAAGCCATCTGGGACCATGAAGCCGGTCCGCAGGTTGCCGTGAGCGAAGCATGCGCCCTGCTTGCAGAAGGCGCCAAGGAACAATCCTGAGCCAACCTCTCGTCCCGCAAAGATGAGAGCGACACAGAATGGCCGAATTTGGTTGCCAAACAAGAGCCGAACGGGCCCATGAACGGCCCACAGCAAACGACGTCAGATTACATGGTCATGCTTTCCAAACTGAATGCTGCGCCAAGCGCAAGCCGATTGACTATCCGCGCTTTCTTGCGCAAATGTCTGAGTGCATCGCTTGCATCAGCCCTGACGCTGTGCGTCGCACCCGCATGGGCTGCGCAAACTGCCCCTGAGGTCAGCCAGCCAGCAGACGCTGGCGAGCAATTGACAACACCAATCGGCGCGGCACCACAAGATGGTTCAAAAGTCCCTTATGTGTTCGATGGCTCTGCCTCGATCACCGATCCGAGCAATCCATTTGATGTGCCCCGCTTTGTGCTGAAAAAGACGTCAGCCTATTCGGCCTACCAGCGAGGCTTCTATCTCACGGCCTTTGCACTGGCCACGAAGCTGGCCGGCATGAATGACATACACGCCCAAACATTGCTCGGAGAGCTGTATCTGAAAGGGACTGGCGTCGAGCAGAATCTGAAGGACGCCGCAAACTGGTTTGAAATTGCAGCCGACAGAGGCGACAGGGAAGCCCAGTTCAACATCGGCCTGCTCTATGCGCAGGGGCAGGGCGTTGAGAAAAATCTCGACAAGGCTCTCGACTATTTCCAAAAGGCGGCAGCGCAGGATCAGAAAAATGCTCAGTTCAATCTGGGCCTTCTCTATCTGCGCGGCCAGCTGGTGGAAAGAGATATCACCAAGGCCATGGACCTGCTGACCAAATCCGCCCAGCAGGGTGTCGCAGCAGCGCAATATACCCTGGCCAATCTTTACCAGTCGGATTTTTTCCCTGCACCCAACCTTGATCAGGCCGCCTACTGGATGCAGCGCGCCGCACAGGGCGGCTTTCTGGATGCACAGCTGGAATTCGGCCTGATGCTGTTTCATGGCAAGGGCGTTCGGCAGGATTTCTCCGCCGCCCGTGCGTGGCTCAAGCAAGCCGCAGATGCAGGCAGCATTCTTGCCCAGAACCGCCTTGCTCGCATTCTGGCGCGCGGCTATGAACAGCCAGCTGATCCAATTGATGCGGCGAAATACTATCTCTTGTCCAAGCGCTCTGGCAAAAGCGATGATTGGCTTGAGAAGTTTTTTCAGGAATTGCCCGACAAGGAAAAGCAGTTGGCAATAAAAGAGCTAAAGGCACATACCTTTTGGTAGCCATTCTCGTCTCCGGCATTAAATTTGAGAGCAAATTCACCAAGATTGAAAGACTTTAGGACGTTTTTAGCCGGAAACTCCGCCAAAAGCCTTGCAAATACACCCTGAATATGGTCCTACAGGGCCACCTGCCCCGAAGATCATTTTAGGTTTGATCCGAACGGGGCCTTTTCACCCTAAGGCATTTTTACAGGATCGCTGCAGCCGTTCTCGTCTCGCGTCCTGTCAGCAAGATGGTTTGTTATGAAGATCAATGGCAACGAAGTCCGTCCTGGCAACGTAATCGAACATCAGAACACGATCTGGGTCGCGGTGAAAGTGAATGCAGTCAAGCCGGGTAAAGGCGGCGCATTTGCTCAGATCGAGCTGAAGAACCTTATCGACGGTCGCAAACTCAACGAGCGTTTTCGCGCCAGTGAAACCGTTGAACGCGTGCGTCTGGAGCAAAAAGATTTCACATACCTCTATGAAGAGGGTGACAATCTGGTGTTCATGGATACCGTTTCCTACGAACAGCTCGAACTGAACAAGGATTTTGTCGGTGAGCGTGCAGCATTCCTGCAGGACGGCATGCCTGTCGTTGTAGAACTGTATGAAGAAAAGCCGATCGGCATCGACCTTCCCGATCAGGTAACACTGGAAGTGACTGAAACCGAGCCGACCATCAAGGGCCAGACCCAGTCGTCTTCCTACAAACCGGCAATGCTTGAAAATGGCGTTCGCTGCATGGTTCCTCCGTTCATCACCACCGGTGAAAAGATCGTCGTGGACACCAACGAAATTGAATATGTGAAGCGCGCTGACTAAGCTCGCTTGCCAAACTGGCCGATCATGATTGGCCTTCGCAATCCTTACGGCGCGTCGCTTGAGTAAAATCGTCGACGCGCCTTGTTTTACATGGTGCATACCCGCTTCACTGCCAAACGGGCAGTAAGGATTATACATCAGCCGCTTATCTGGGAACTTAAAGACAATGGCACGCTCTGCTCTTCTCAATGTTATGGTTCAAGCCGCCCTCAAGGCTGGCCGCCGACTGGCTCGAGATTTCGGCGAACTGGAAAATCTTCAGGTCTCCCGCAAGGGCCCTGGCGATTTCGTCTCGAATGCTGACCTTCAATCGGAAAAAATTATCACCGATGAGTTGAGAAAAGCCCGTCCGAATTTCGGCTTCCTCAGAGAGGAAAGCGGCGAGGAAGAAGGCATCGACAAGAGCCATCGCTGGATCATCGATCCGCTGGATGGCACCACGAACTTCCTGCACGGCATTCCCCTGTTCGCAATCTCCATAGCGTTGGAACATGAAGGCCGCATCATCGCCGGGGTTATCTACAATCCGGCGACCGATGATCTCTACACCGCAGAGCGCGGCCGTGGCGCCTTCTATAACGACCGTCGCATGCGCGTTGCGGCCCGTGACGACTTCCATGATTGCGTCATCGGCACCGGCGTTCCGCATCTGGGCCGTGGCAAGCACAAGCCTTATCTGGAACAGCTGGAAAAGGTAATGGCAGACGTCTCCGGTATTCGCCGTCTCGGCGCGGCCTCCCTCGATCTAGCCTATGTGGCTTCTGGCCGCTTTGATGGCTATTGGGAAGAAGCACTCAACGCCTGGGACATCGCAGCAGGCATCATCATGGTGCGCGAAGCCGGTGGCTTTGTAACAGACATCAATGGCGGCGACAAAATGCTGGAAAATGGCTCTGTCATTGCTGGCAATGAGCTGATCCGCACACGCCTTGAAAAGACCCTGAAGAAATAGTCCGAAACGGACGCATTTCGAAGCATACTTTCAAGACCTCAAAAGAGACCGCCTTATCGGCGGTCTTTTTTTGTGCCATCCCCCGAGCAAAGGCTGCGCTTTACTCCATGAGCAAGGATATCCAAGGACGGAAATTCATCCTCCTTCACCGGGCCTTAAGAGAAACACATGCCATCAAACCGACGCTCAATATACTAATATTCGAAATCTACGAAATAATCATGGAAATGCCTATAAATTTGACTTAAGTCGAATATAAGAAAATACAAAAGGATTATGGTGATGCCAATCTGCATTGCATCACACCCTTCCCTTCGTGGAGTAAATCAAGTGACTGAATTCACCCCTCTGGTTTCCTTTGCAGGCGGCACACTGATCGGGCTTGCCGCGGTTCTGCTGATGCTCTCATGGGGCCGCATCGCGGGCATGACGGGCATTTTGGCGGGTATCCTGCCACCGTTTGGCAGCGACATGCGCTGGAAAGCAAGTTTTCTGGCGGGTGCCGTTCTCGCTCCTCTCTTATATGAGGCAACCATCAGCGACATCGCCTATCAAATGCCCGTTTCCCTTGAGGCCCTGATCATTGGCGGGGTTATTACCGGCATCGGCGTAACTTTTGGCTCGGGCTGCACCTCAGGCCATGGCATCTGCGGCCTTGCGCGCTTCTCGCGCCGCTCAGCCGTGGCTGTCATCATGTTCATGAGCTTTGCTTTCCTGACGGTCTTCCTCACACGTCATATCTTTTAAAGGACATCCCCATGCGTTATCTGGCAGCCGGTCTGATCGGAGCCATCTTTGGCCTCGGCATCATCACCTCGGGCATGGCAAACCCCGCTAAAGTGCTTAACTTTTTTGATCTTGCAGGCAGTTTCGACCCAAGCCTCGCTTTTGTCATGGCGGGCGCTCTCACCGTTGCCATTCCCGGTTATGCGCTCATTTTTCGCAAATTGCGCAAGCCTGTCTTCACGCCGAATTTCAATGTCCCGACCAATCGCGCAATCGACCGCAAACTGGTGATCGGCTCATCCATCTTCGGCATAGGATGGGGGATCGGCGGCTTTTGCCCGGGCGCATCCCTACCGGCCCTTGGTTTGGGGCACCCGAGCAGCTTCCTTTTCGTGCTCGCCCTGATCGCGGGAATCATGCTCGCTCAACTGATTCAGAAAGCCCGGATCTTTGAGCATTCCACTTCCTCTGCGACCTCAATTCCCGTTCCAAGCAGCGCTGAAAATATTCAGGATCACGCATAAGCCCTTGTTTGCGTCATCTTTCTGCCTCTGATTGCGTGTATAGTCCACAAGACCCCTTTTACTATTGAACGAAATTGGGCAAAGTTCTTGAGCTTGGCGTTAACCCTTCGTCAAGCTCTTGACCAGCTTTTCGCGTAACCGGAATCGGATGATGTCTAGCGAACTCGATCCTTACAAGCTTTCAAGCCCACAACGCTACTTGTGGCGCATGCTCATCTTCATTGGCGCAGCTGCCTTTGTTCCCATCATCCTGTACCGCCAGATCCTTCAAGCTTTCTGGAGCAACCCGCTTCTGAACGCGATGATCTTCTTCGTTTTGACCGTAGGCATCTTTCTTGCGCTGCGTCAGGTTGTGCGCCTGTTCCGCGAAGTCAAATGGGTCAATAATTTCCGCCTAGGTGATCCGGGGTTGGAAGTAGATCGCCCCCCAATCCTTCTGGCTCCCATGGCCACTCTGTTAGGGGATCGCGTCGGCCGCATGGCGATCAACACCTCGACCATGCGATCCATTCTGGAATCGGTTGGCATGCGCCTTGATGAAGCGCGCGACATGTCGCGCTATTTCACCGGGCTTCTGGTGTTTCTCGGCCTTCTGGGCACCTTCTGGGGCCTATTGCAAACGGTAAGCTCCGTGGGCGACGTCATCAGCTCCCTTTCGGTTGCATCCAGCGATGTTGGCGTTATCTTCGAAGATCTTAAACAGGGGCTTGAAGCCCCATTGCAGGGCATGGGCACCGCCTTTTCCTCCTCGCTCTTTGGTCTTTCCGGCTCTCTCGTGCTTGGCTTCCTTGATCTGCAGGCCAGTCAGGCGCAGACCCGATTCTTTACCAATCTGGAAGACTGGCTTTCAACCGTCACCGACATCAATTTTGAAGATCTCGACAACAGCTATGGCGAAGCACTGGGCAATGGCGACAATGAACAACTGGTCGCCGTGCTAGAGCAGCTCTCTCGCAAGATCGATCAGGCCGGAGAAGACGCCAAAACCGGCAGCGGACGCAACGCTACATCAGCCATGGCCAATCTTGCCGAAGGCATTCAGGGCCTTGTTCAGCATTTGCGCTCCGAGCAGCAGCTGATGCGCGAATGGGCCGACCAGCAGGCAAGCCAGCAGGAAGAAGTCAAGGATGTGCTGGTCAAGCTCAATGACGTTCTGTCAAAAGCCAGCTCCAACAGGCAAAACTAGGCAACAGGGGTTCTCTTCACACCGTGAAGCAACGAGCCCATGATTGATGTGTGAGGAAGTAAGATGGGCCTGTCCCGTAATCGCCGCAGTGAACAAAGAGCCGACTATTGGCCAGGCTTTGTCGATGCCATGGCGACCTTGTTGCTTGTGCTCATCTTTCTGCTCACCGTTTTCATGGTGGCCCAGTTCTTCCTCAGTCAGGAAATCTCCGGCAAGGACACTGCGCTTAATGAACTGAACAGCCAGATTGCCGAACTCACCGAATTGCTCGCACTGGAACGCGCCAACGGGCAGGATATGGAGAGCTCGATAGCCACCCTTCAGGCCAGCCTTTCCAGCGCCGAGGCTGCGCGAGACCGCTTTGCCATGCAGCTTGAAACCCAGAAGGGGGATCAGGATAGTGCAGGCGGGCAGATTGCGACCCTGACCAATCAGCTGGAAAGTGAAAAAGCCATTTCCCAGCGTGCTCTGGCTCAGGTGGAATTGCTCAATCAGCAGATCTCTGCCCTGCGCCGCCAGATCGCAGCTCTGGAAGACGCTTTGGAGGCCTCTGAGACCCGCGACAGGGAAAGTCAGACCAAGATTGCCAGCCTTGGCAAACGCCTCAACATCGCGCTGGCCCAGCGCGTGCAGGAGCTGTCGCGCTATCGTTCGGACTTCTTTGGCCGCTTGCGGGAAATCCTTTCCCAGCGTTCAGACATCCGCGTCGTCGGCGACCGCTTTGTCTTCCAGTCCGAAGTGCTCTTCTCCTCTGGTGAAGATCGCATGAAAGCGGAAGGCGAGCAGGAACTCGACCATGTGGCAGAGGCCCTCCTGGAACTGATTCAGGATATTCCGGAAGAGATCGACTGGGTGTTGCGTGTCGACGGTCATACGGATAACCGCCCCATCAACAGCGCCCGCTTCCCTTCCAACTGGGAGCTGTCATCGGCCCGCGCCATCTCGGTTGTCAAATATCTGATTTCCAAGGGCGTGCCGCCCGAGCGTCTCGTAGCCGCAGGCTTTGGTGAATTCCAGCCGCTCGAAGAAGGCGAATCGGACGAAGCCTTGCGCAAGAACCGCCGCATCGAATTCAAGCTAACCCAGCGCTAACAGGCAAAGATGCCCCATTATGGGGCATCCAGATCATGTCCTAGATCATCCATGCCAAACTGCAACTGTGCCAGACGGGCATAAAGCCCGCCTGCGGCGACAAGACTGTCATGGGTGCCCTGCTCCACCAGCGTTCCGCTTTCCAGCACCAGAATACGATCAGCCTTCTTTACCGTTGCCAGACGGTGGGCAATGACAATCGTCGTGCGCCCTTTCATCAGGTCGGCAAGGGCCAATTGCACATAGCGCTCGCTTTCCGCGTCCAGAGCGCTTGTGGCCTCATCCAGCAGCAAAATCGGCGCATCCTTGAGGATTGCCCGCGCAATGGCCAAACGTTGCCGCTGACCACCCGAGAGTGTCACCCCGCGCTCCCCGACCATGGTGTCATAGCCCTCGGGCAATTGCGCAATGAAGTCATGGGCATGCGCTGCTCTGGCTGCCTCGATGATGGCTTCGCGTTCGGCCCCTTCCCGCCCCATGGCGATATTGTCGGCAATCGACATGGCGAAAATCACCGGCTCCTGCGGCACCAGCGCGATAGCGCTGCGCAGAGCGTTGAGATCCAGCCCCCCGATGGGTTGCCCACCAAGCAAAATACGCCCGCTCTCAGGATCATAAAAGCGCATCAGCAGCTGGAAGACGGTGGTCTTGCCCGCCCCTGATGGTCCAACGATGGCCACCGTCTCCCCGCCAGCAATGGCAAAGGAGAGCGCAGAGAGCACCGGCTGCTCTTCCGATGAGGGATAGTGAAAATCCACCCCCTCGAATGCGACCGACAGGTTGGACGCCGTGACCAGAGGACTTACCACTTCAGCATTTTTCACCAGCACCGGCTCGTCCAGCAACTCAAACAACCGCTCGGCAGAACCGGACGCCTGCGATATTTCGCCCCAAACCTCGCTCATGCCGCCAAGGCCAGCTGCAGCCATGGTGGAATAGATTACGAACTGGCTAAGCGCGCCAGCAGAAAGCCGCCCGGCTGTCACATCATGGGCCGCATACCAGAGCACGGCCACGATCGAGGTAAAGATGACAAAAAAGGCAAAAGCCGTCAGCACGGCCCTCGCTCGGACAGAAGCCCGTGCCGCGCCGAAAGCGGCTTCTATATTGCTGCTGAAAACGGACTTGGCCCGCTCCTCCTGCGTGAATGACTGCAAGATCCGCATGGACCCGATGGCCTCTGTGGCAAAGGCTGAGCTGTCAGCCAACCGATCCTGCGCAAAGCGTTGCCGCCTGCGCACCCAACGCCCCAACAGCACCAGCGGAATGACAATGAAAGGAATCGCTCCCAGCACCAGCAGAGACATACGCGGACTGGTTACCACCATCATCACTGCCGCGCCTGCAAACAGCAGGAAATTCCGCAGAGCCATGGAGGCGGACGCCCCGACGGCCGAACGAATCTGGGTGGCATCAGCCGTCAGGCGCGAGACGATCTCGCCGCTGCGCACCCGATCATAGAATGCCGGCGAGAGCAGCGTCAGCTTGGCGAAAACAGCCGAGCGCAGATCATTGACCACGCGCTCCCCCAGAATGATCACGAAATAATAGCGACTGGCGGACATAAGCGCGAGCACGACCACAGCCAGAACAAGCAACGCGGTGTAATGGTTCACATCGGCGATGTTATTCTCGGAGATGCCCCGATCAACAAATCCCCGCACGAGAATCGGCAGGGACAGCGTCGCCAGAGAGGCAACAACAAGCGAAGCAAGAGCGGCCAAAACGAGCCCTTTATATTTCCAGGCAAATGGCGCCAGCCGCCGCAGAGGCTGGAATCGAACCCTGGATTGGGAATTGGACTCGGTCATAAAGGCGCTCCCATAAAAGAAATGCTCGCAACAAGCAGGAAATCGAAGAAGGAATAAGCTTTTTTCACCCTCAAAGTAGGGAACAGGCTTGTATAACTCAACGCACTGCGGTATACGAACGCAAATTATTTTGATGGCTGTGTGGCGAGCCCGCCCGCAGCCTAGCTTTTTGGTTCCGCTTGATCGCTTAGCCCACGTGGCCGCATCATACCGGAACCATAGAATATGGTGGCCGGTTTCAGCCAGGCATATTCCGAACCTCAATTCAGATTGGCCGCAGGCAAAAGGATGTATCCTGTTGCAGGCCGGTTGACCCTAAGGACGTCCTGACGATGAAAAAAGATATCCATCCTGAATACCACACGATCAAAGTTGTCATGACCGATGGCACCGAATTCATGACTCGTTCCACCTATGGTTCCGAAGGGGATACCCTGAACCTGGACATTGACCCAACCTCCCATCCGGCTTGGACTGGTTCTTCCAACCAGCTGCTGGACCGTGGTGGCCGCGTTTCCCGCTTCAAAGACAAATTCGCTGGCTTCCTTGGCGCCTAAGCCGATCAGCCGCATTTGTTGTGCATTTGAAAACCCGATGTCATCTGGCATCGGGTTTTCTTTTTGTCTGGAAGCCTTGGCAAAGGCTCGCCCATGAGCGACCAGCTAAGAGCATTGTCTCGAAGCAAAACAAAAGGGGCGCCAATTTGACACCCCTTTTTGATTCACTATCGATTTTGTAACAGAGGCCTATTCGGCAGCTCTTGCAGCAAAGGCATTGGCGATCATGCCGATCTGGTCTCCAACCGGATTGGCCTGCACAATGTCTTCTCTGGTGTCTTCAGTATCACGCTTGGAATAGATCACTTCGTCAAGATGACGGATGCGCTTCTGCATATGCATGGACTGTTCAATCAGATCACGCAGGCGCGGCGGAAGCTCATCCCATCCCGGGCTCTCCTTGGAAGAAGAAAGACCATGCAGGCGAACCTTGTTTTTCTCTTGTCCAGCCTGCTCCAGCGTCATTTCGCCTTCATTCACCGCACGCTGCAGAAGCAGCCAGGATGCCATCTGCATCAGGCGCGTTGTCAGCCGCATGGATTCGGTAGCATAGGCAAGAGAAGCGACCCGCGGCAGGCTCTTCGCCTCGGCGCGCCCTTCCCCGTCCAGATAATCGGCGGCTTCTTCTACCAGCGCCATACCATCGCGAAACAGGGTTTTAAAACTATCGGAATCTGCAAGCTTTGCTCCAAAGGAAACCGGAGCCGTTATATTCGTTTGCTTACGCTTGTCGTTCATGTGACCTCCAAATGCCTGGTCATGCCTACCATGTCCGATGTGTCAAATTCAAACAGACATTACACCAAATTGTCATTTCGCAGAATAACAAGCACAAACCATGCCATCGACAGTTTACAATCTTGACAGATGCCCAGACCGCTGAAAACAAGCCAATTTGGTCAGGTAACGTGCTGACTTTAGCAGAAACGATCTCACGGAGCCAACGATTCCCGTCAATCGCATCAAGGCGCACGGTCTGACGGGTCACGCCAGGCCATCACCAAAACAAGACACAAACAGCTCCATAATGAGACAGTCGTGATTTTACACGATTTCAGCAAAAACAGGGGGCAAGAAAATAAAAGCTAATTCAATTGGTTAACAATTTGCTAACGCATCAGTTGCTTGACCTGAAAGAAAAGGAAAGCACGCCCCATGCCTTACCTGAATACCGGTTGATAAAATCCGATTCGCAAAAAAAGAGCCGCAAGAGCGGCTCTCAGGAGTTAACAGGGAGGCGTCAAACAGAGTGACAGGAGCCACTCAAAATCCATAAATTATGGATAATATAATTTACACATATAATGATTAATTTTTGGTTAACTTTAATTTTTTCCTTCATAAACACAAATAGAAACAAAATTTAATCACAACCAAACAAAATTAATTTAAAAATATTATTATAAATACATAAAATATCAAAATATATACTTCACAACTTCAAACATCATCCAGCCTCTCCCTTAGGCCAACCCTAAGACCTAAAGCCTTTAAGCCATTGAGCGCATTCCCTAGATAAAGAATATCCGCTAGAAATGACACAATGTCACAAAACTCCAGTCAGACAGGAATGATCATGCAGGACGCAACGGAAATGAAAGCCATCATAGCCTCTGAGCCGGGAGGACCGGAAAAACTCCAAGTCATCACCCGCCCCGTTCCCACCCCCGCAGACGACCAGATACTGATCAAGGTCAAGGCAGCCGGAGTAAACCGTCCTGACTGCATCCAGAGGGCGGGCAACTATCCGCCCCCTCCTGGTGCTTCCGATATTCTGGGACTGGAAGTCGCTGGAGAAGTCGTGAAAGTGGGCGCCAATGTCACGGATTGGAAAGTGGGAGATAGTGCCACTGCTCTGGTCTCTGGTGGGGGCTATGCAGAATATTGCCTCGCGCATGCGGGCAGCGCCCTTGAAATTCCCAAGGGTTGGAGCTTCACCGAGGCGGCCAGCATGCCTGAGAATATTTTTACCGTCTGGCACAATGTATTCCAGCGCGGCAAGCTAAGCGCAGAAGAGACCCTGCTGGTCCATGGCGGCTCATCAGGCATAGGCCTCACCGCCATTCAGCTGGGCAAAGCCTTTGGCGCCAAGGTTGCCGTTACGGCTGGTAGCGATGAAAAATGTCAGGCCTGTCTCGATGCCGGTGCCGATCTTGCGATCAATTACAAGACCCAGGATTTCGTTACCGAAATCAAGAATTGGACAAACCGCAAGGGCGTGAATGTCATTCTTGACATGGTTGGCGGCGATTACATCTCTAAAAACTATGTCGTCGCAGCGGAAGAAGGACGCATCGTCCAGATTGCCTTCCTCAATGGCGGGGTCGTGGAAGCTGATTTCCGCCGATTGATGATGAAGCGCCTCATCCACACAGGCTCCACGCTTCGAGCCCGGTCCGATGCGGTCAAGGCTGACATCGCCAAGGAACTCCGCATGGAGGTCTGGCAGCTGCTCCGGTGTGGTCTGGTCAAGCCACAAATCTACAAATGCTTCCCCTTCGAAGAAGCCGCCAAGGCACATGAATTGATGGAAAGCTCCAGCCATATCGGCAAAATCATGCTGGAATTGTAACGGCTCATTTCCGCCCTTTGCCCACACCAATCATGCCCTCATCGCTGCCATCTGGCGATGGGGGCGAGCTATTTTAAGCCTTTGTTAACGCCAATGGAAAGAAGACGTCATGGTACCAGCCAATGGCGCAAAATTGCAATGAATTGGTAAGGCCTGTCCGGTTTAGTAGGAAGCGATTTTTCCCAAAGGGCATCGGGGAGTACCCAAACAGGATTGGCCATGCATACTTTCGCGCGCATTGTTTCTCGCTGCCATCTCGGCACGCTGTTTTCTGCAGCCTCTTCATCCAGATCAAACTCCGAGAGTGATAAAGGCAAACCCTCTTTCAGGCGCGACCAGAGTGGCGCGATCGCCATCATTTTCGTTCTATCGCTCCTTCCCATCATCATGATGCTAGGCGCAGCCATCGACTATGCACGCGCGGCTTTGGCCCGCTCTGAAGCACAGGATGCATTGGACGCGGCGACCCTTGCGGCGGTCAAGCAAGTCGGCACGATGGATGAAGAAGAGATCACTGACCTGATCTCGGCCTATTTGTCTGCCAACGGCCCCAAAGATAGCAATATCACCATAGAAGCAGTCGACATCGAAGAGAGCCCAACATCCCTGCAGGTCTGGGCATCCGGCTCGACACAAATGACGTTGATGCAGTTCGCAAATATCGACAATATCGATTTCACGATCACCTCCAAATCAGTTGCCGGCAACAAGACTCTGGAAGTCGTGATGGTATTGGACAACTCCGGTTCAATGGGATCCTCTGCAGGCAGCAAAACCAGAATCCAGGCCCTTCGGGATGCAGCGACCGAACTGGTCGAGCTCCTCGATGAAAAGAAACAGGATGATGACTCCCTCAGCTTCGGCCTTGTCCCATTCACGCAGATGGTACGCCTCACAGCTGACCTTGACGGCGAGGACTGGAAGGAAGTCCCATGGATCGACCATGATGGCGTCTCCTCCATCAACAGCGACAATCTTCCCCCAAAATCCAACCGCCTCGATCTGTTCGCCACCCTGACAGATCCCTATACTCATAAGGCTGTAGAATGGGCCGGTTGCGTGGAAGCACGTCCACCCCCCCTCGACATCAAGGACACGACCCCATCCTCCAGTAATCCGGACAGCTATTTTGTGCCATTCTTCCATCCGGACAGAAGAGAACCGAACAACAACAGAGTCAGCACCAGATACAGCGATTACTATTTGCCGCGCGACGATTGGGCGAAAAACGAGACCTATGCGGAAAGACAAGCCTACGGCTACTATTTCGAGCAGACCATAAGAAAAAGCAGCTATGGCCCCAATTATTGGTGTGACATGCAGCGCATTGTGCCACTCACCAACGATACCAGCACCATCAAAACGCAAATCAACTCGATGGTGGCCAACGGCGCAACCAACATCCATATGGGCACCATCTGGGGGCTGCGATTGCTCTCCCCACAGGCGCCCTACACGCAAGGGCGCGCCTATGATGACGAAGAGAATATCAAAGCGCTCATCATCATGACGGATGGCAACAATACTTATTACAGTAACTATTACCATGCCTATGGGTGGTCAGACGACGGGCGCATTTCAGGCTCTTCATCCATCGTCAATGAAATGAACACCCGCACATCCGAAGCTTGCGAGGCAGCAAAAGATGCCGCCTCGGATTCGAGCCAGCAAATCAAGATTTTCACAATCTATTTCGGCTCTCCTTCCAGCTCGACGACCAAAATGCTCAAGGGCTGCGCAAGCAAGGATGAATGGTACAAAAGCGTGAGCAATGCCACTGAGCTGTCAGAAGTATTCCAAAATATCGCTTCCGAATTGAGCAACCTCAGACTCGTTGAATAACAGCGAGAAATGAGGGTAAAAACCAACCCAAAACGTCCCTAAACTTCAATTAGGGGCGTTTTCCTGTTTGCGCATTGGTCTCAATGCAAGTATAGTCGCTCTATTCCCTGTCAATTCTAACGAATCTTGAGAGGCTGATCTGGAAGGATATTCCCGGTCAAGCTACAATGAGGATGTACCATGTCGAATGCACCATTGATGCCGAAAGCAACCGCAGTTTGGCTGGTCGATAACACGGCGTTGTCTTTCGACCAGATTGCTGCTTTCTGCAAATTGCATCCACTGGAAGTCAAAGCGATCGCAGATGGAGAGGCCGCCCAGGGTATCAAGGGCATGGACCCCATCATGACTGGTCAGCTGACCCGTGAAGAAATTGAGAAAGCCCAGAACGAACCTAAATATCGGCTGAAGCTGGCTCCACCAAAGGTTACTGTACCCGAGCCCAAACGCCGCGGCCCGCGCTATACGCCGGTGTCCAAGCGTCAGGACCGCCCGAATGCCATTCTTTGGCTGGTGCGCAACCATCCAGAGCTGAAAGATCAGCAGATCGTGCGTCTGGTCGGCACCACCAAGCCAACCATCGAGGCTATCCGCAACCGGACCCATTGGAACTCCGGCCAGCTGACCCCGATGGACCCTGTTACTCTGGGCATCTGTAAACAGCTCGATCTTGATCTGGAAGTAAAGAAATCTGCTGCCGATGCCCCTGCTCAGCAGGAATATCAGCAGGATCCAACCCTCTTGTCACCTGAAGAATCTCTGGCGCCAGCGGCTGATCCGTTCGGCAACTTCAAACCAACTCAGAAGCCTGCCGAAGACGAAGAAGCGATCCCGGATGCAGCCTCGGTCTTTGCCAACTTCCAGCCTTCATCCAAGGATGAGGACGAAGAAGGAAAATAAGCGCGATGGCTCTGCTCTTCAGGCAGAGAACATCAAGCCAGAAGCCGTATTCAAAAAAAGGCCGGGTCACAAACCCGGCCTTTTTCTTGGTCTTCAAAGAGACGGAATGAGACACATCAGATCCCGTGCTCACGCAGCGCATCCTCGATTTCGGAGAGAATGGTCGGATCATCAATCGTTGCCGGCATCTTGTATTCCTCATGGTCGGCAATCGCACGCATCGTGCCACGCAGGATCTTGCCTGAACGGGTTTTCGGCAAGCGATCCACGGTCACGGCGATCTTGAAAGCTGCCACCGGCCCGATCTTCTCGCGCACCAGCTTGATCAGTTCCTTCTCGATATCCATCGGCGTGCGATCCACACCGGATTTCAGAACGACGAAACCGGCAGGCAACTGCCCCTTGAGCTTGTCGGCGATCCCGATCACGGCGCATTCAGCAACATCGGGATGAGCCGCCAGAACCTCTTCCATTGCTCCGGTCGAGAGGCGATGGCCCGCAACATTGATGATGTCATCGGTGCGCGACATGATGTAGAGATAACCATTCTCATCCATATAGCCCGCATCACCGGTCTGGTAATAGCCGGGAAATTCATCCAGATAGCTGGACTTGAAGCGTTCATCATTGTGCCACAAGCCCGGCAGGTTGCCCGGCGCCAGTGGCAGCTTAATGACGATATTGCCCATCTCGTTGGCAGGCACCGGATGCCCATCAGCGCCCACGATCTGAACATCATACCCCGGCATGGCAACCGTCGGCGAGCCATGCACGATCGGCATCAGCTCGATCCCGACCGGATTGGCTGCAATCGCCCAGCCGGTTTCTGTCTGCCACCAATGGTCGATCACCGGCACCTTGAGCATGTCCTCGGCCCATTGCACCGTATCCGGATCGGCCCGCTCACCTGCAAGAAACAGAGTACGCAACATCGAGAGATCATATTTCTTGATAAACTCCCCGTTCGGATCTTCCTTCTTGATGGCGCGGAAGGCGGTTGGCGCGGTGAACAGCGCCACCACATTATGCTCGTTGATGACCCGCCAGAAGGTACCCGCATCAGGCGTGCCCACCGGCTTGCCTTCAAACACTACCGTGGTCGCCCCATAAAGCAGCGGCGCATAAACGATGTAGGAATGGCCAACCACCCAGCCCACATCAGACGCCGCCCAGAAGACCTCTCCAGGCTTGATGCCATAGAGATATTCCATGCTCCACTGCAAGGCGACCATATGCCCGCCATTGTCGCGCACAACGCCCTTGGGCTGGCCAGTAGTGCCAGAGGTATAAAGGATGTAAAGCGGATCTGTTGCCATGACAGGCACACAGTCAACCACACGATGACGTTCGATTTCATCAACGATGGCAGCATGATAATTGATATCGCGCCCTTCCTTGAGATCGCAGACCAGTTCCTTGCGCTGGAAGACGATGCATTTTTCGGGCTTGTGCGTGGCCAGCTCGATGGCTTCATCCAACAGTGGTTTGTAGGCAACAATCCGGTTCGGCTCCACACCGCACGATGCCGAGATGATCGCCTTGGGCTTGGCATCATTGAGGCGCGTGGCCAGCTCATTGGCAGCAAATCCGCCAAACACCACCGAATGCACAGCGCCAATCCGCGCGCAGGCGAGCATGGCGATCACAGCCTGAGGGATCATCGGCATGTAGATGATCACCCGGTCACCCTTCTCCACGCCACTATCCAGCAACACCGCAGCCAGTGCCTGCGTCTGCATTTTCAGGTCATTATAGGTGTAGGTTTCCTTGTGACCGGTAATCGGACTATCATAAATGAGCGCGTCTCTCTGGCCATGGCCAGCATTAACGTGTCGATCCACCGCATTGTAGCAAGTGTTGCATTCGGCTCCGGCAAACCAGCGCCCATAGATACCGGCATTCGCGTCGAAAATTTTGTCAGCCGGTTTGTACCAGCTGATCTTCTTGGCCGCATTCGCCCAGAATTCTTCCGGATTCTGCTTCCATCCCTCATAGACTTCCTTGTAAGCTGCCATTCTCGCCTCCCAGCGGTTAATCCATTTCGCCTATGATTACCCGCGCCTTTAAAATTGGTCTATTCGGCGAAAGAAGGGTTTAGTCTTTAATTTCATTCGACTTTTTGATGTATCTACGTTAAACCAATACAGCTGCACCACATAGCAAACCAAGAATCACCATGATTGCCGATCTCCCTTTCTACTTCGCTGCCATTCCGGCCATCATTCTGGTGGGCGTTGCCAAGGGTGGTTTCTGCTCCCCACTCGCTATGCTCGGAGTCCCCATACTATCATTGGTCATCTCCCCGATTCAGGCCGCGGCCATCCTGCTACCCATTCTGATTTGCATGGATTTTGTCGGTTTGCTGGCCTATCGAGGCAACGCGAACTGGTCCGTTTTGAAAAGCATGCTGCCCTTTGCCTTATGCGGCATCGCCCTTGGCTGGCTGATGGCGGGCTATCTGGATGAGCACATCATCAAATTCATGGTTGGCCTGACGGCCCTTGCCTTCGTTGCCGACTATGCCTGGCGCACACTGCGCAAGAAGACCATCGCAACGCGCGGCCCTGTCTCAGCGGCTGTCTGGGGCAGCATCACGGGCCTTACAAGCTTTATCGCCCATGCTGGCGGCCCTCCCTACCAGATCCATACCCTGCCTTTGGGCATGAAGCCTTTGGTCTTTGCGGCGACATCGGTCTATTTCTTCACCACGATGAACACGGTCAAGCTGATCCCCTATCTGGCCCTCGGGCAGTTCTCGACGCAGAATCTCTGGACCACGCTGGTGCTTATCCCCTTCGCACCGATTGGCACCATGATTGGCATTTTCCTTGTGAAACGGATCAGTCAGGATGGCTTCTATCGCATTTCCTATGCGGCCATGTTCCTGATTGCCATCAAACTGTGCTTTGACAGCGTCTCCCAACTTCTCTAGCTACGGCCAGGAAAAGCCCCCAAAATTCCTCCCGCACAAAAGCCCGCTCCAGCGGGCTTTTATATTTTAGGAGGCCGCACTCCTTTCCGGACAGGCAAGATCAATAACCGGTCAAAAAGAGCCGAATGGCCAATTGAATCAAACCCGTTCCTCAGTTTTGATGGTGAGTAGGAAAAAAGCATAAGAAACCAGCAAGAGGAGGAATAAGGACATGACTGGCAAACGCTTTTCAACGCATCTTGATCAGAACCCAGCCAACTATGTGCCCCTTTCTCCGGTTTCATTTCTGGAGAGAGCCGCAACGATCTACCCTGAGCATACAGCCTGGGTGCACGGAGCACAGCGCACAAGCTACAAGGATTTCTTCAGACGGTGCAGACAGTTGGCCGCAGCCCTTAGCGCAAGAGGTATATCGCAGGGCGATGTTGTCTCTGTCATGCTGCCCAACGTCCCGCCCATGCTAGAAGCGCACTATGGTGTGCCCATGATCGGCGCTGTGCTGCATACCATCAACACACGACTCGACGCCGCCCTGATCGCCTTCCAGCTGGAGCATGCCGCCTCCAAGGTCATCATCGTTGACAGTGAATTTGCAGCAGTCATGCGTGCTGCCATAGATCTGGTCGACATAGACCCGATCATTATTCAATATCAGGATTCCGAGTTTCGGGAGGAGGCTCCCTTCATCGCGGAACTGAGCTATGAGAATCTGGTTGCAGAAGGCAATCCGGATTTCATCTGGCCGGGTGTCGAGGATGAATGGGACGCCATTTCCCTTAACTACACCTCAGGCACGGCCGGAGACCCCAAAGGCGTGGTCTACCACCACCGGGGCGCCTATCTCATGGGCTATTCCAATCTGATCACGGCTGAGCTGGGCAAGCATCCGGTCTATTTGTGGACACTGCCCATGTTCCATTGCAACGGTTGGTCCTTTCCTTGGACGCTCTCACTGGTAGGCGGAACGCATATCTGTCTCAGGCATGTACGGGCAGCGCAGATCTTCGAGGCTATAGAGACCGAACAGGTAACCCATCTGTGCGGCGCGCCCATTGTCATGTCCATTCTTCTGAACGCCAAGGAAGTGGAGAAACGTCCGCTCGAACAGGAGGTCCATTTCATCACCTCTGCCGCGCCTCCGCCAGAAGACGTCATGACAGGCATGCAGGCCCTCGGTTTCCGCCTCACCCATGTCTATGGCCTGACGGAAACTTACGGCCCTTCCGTCATCAACGAATGGAACGAAAGCTGGGATAGCCTGACAAGTGAAGAACGAGCGGCCATGATGAAACGACAGGGCATACGCTACCCTGCTCTTGAGGGCCTATCGGTCATGCTCCCCCACACAATGCAGCCCGTGCCAGCGGATGGCGAAACTCCCGGCGAAGTGATGTTCCGGGGCAACACACTCATGAAGGGCTATCTGAAAAACGAAGGCGCCACCCATCAGGCCTTCTATGACGGCTGGTTCCATTCAGGCGATCTGGCGGTTGTGCACCCTGATGGCTATCTGGAATTGCGCGACCGATCCAAGGAAATCATCATTTCCGGCGGTGAGAATATCTCTTCAACCGAGGTTGAGGATGCCCTCTACAAGCACCCTGCCGTGGAAGAAGCCGCGGTTGTTTCCATGCCCGATGCAAAATGGGGAGAACGCCCCTGCGCCTTTGTCGAATTGACCGAGGGGCACGACGCCAGCGAAGACAATCTCATCACCTGGTGCCGCGATCATTTGGCCCATTACAAGGTGCCCGAACGCATCATTTTCGGCGCGTTACCCAAAACACCGACCGGCAAAATCAAGAAATATGTCTTGCGCAAGAGAGCAAGAAATCAATAGCGTGACAATAGGTCACGGTCAAGCAACACACCTTTGCCTGATGTATTCCCCCTTCCGGCAAGATGGCTATCTTTACCTGAACTTAACCTTTTCAAGTTCAAAGACTTTACGGGTAAGTATCAAGGGAAGTTGGCAACAAAAAAGCCGCGGAAGCAAACCGCGGCTTGATCAATCAAGATGAATATCTGGATCAGCTGGCAGTCCTAAGCTGCGCGATCTCATCTTTCATACTTAATTTTCGTCGTTTCATCTCCGCTATCTCAAGGTCATCGACAGAAGGGTGGGCGACGGCTTCCTCAATTTCCTTATCCAATTCATCATGCTTACGCTGCAATTCTTGGATACGAGAATCTAACGACATGAACACCTCCATAGGTTCGTTTGAGACACTTTAATTGTGTCATACATATTACATACTGTCGACTCTCTATTTTTTAAACAGATAGGGCAAAATAAATTTTTACCTTTGATTTCATCTTTCGATGTAGCATATCGTCGCGCTTGCATTGTCATATCAATTAATTTATTGAAATAATTGAAGATTATAAACTCGGCACAGAACGATGACACCAGAAAAAGAAGCTCAAATTCGCAACAAGCTTACGCATCTGAGAACAGAGCATGGCGACCTTGATCTGGCCATTCAGGCCCTTGAATCCCGCCCTGGTGGAAACGCTTTGCCGATACAACGCATGAAGAAGAAAAAACTCCTTTTGAAGGACGAAATCGAGCGGCTGGAGAATGAACTTTTTCCAGATATCATCGCCTAAAATAGCGCGCCCCATCTTCGTCAAATCGCCCTCCAATCAGCAGCATTTCGCACATCTTTGTACACATATTTCGGCTTGTGCCTGATATGAACTTGGCTATACTGCGCGACTTCCGCACCATGGGGGCACATCCGAGAGAACTGCTCCGGTTCTGGAATAGACAAACGTCCTAAATGACACCGACCATGACTTGGCACATTCTTGGGAACCCAGACTGCCCTTGAGGTGTTACAGTCTTAACAGCATATTTCTCGGGAGGCCCCGTTCATGGCACATTCTGACTGTCCGGTAGCGATCATCATGGGGAGCCAATCCGATTGGCCAACGATGAAAAATGCCGCAGACATTCTCGACACTTTGGGTGTCGGCTATGAGGCGAAAATCATTTCCGCCCATCGTACGCCTGATCGCATGGCAGACTTTGCCAAGGCCGCCCGCGCGGACGGCTTTAAGGTCATTATTGCTGGAGCCGGTGGTGCTGCGCACCTGCCAGGCATGACAGCCGCCATGACCTCCCTACCGGTTTTGGGTGTTCCGGTCCAATCCCGCGCCCTTAGCGGACAGGATTCCCTTCTCTCCATCGTTCAGATGCCAGCGGGCATCCCGGTGGGCACGCTGGCCATCGGTCGCGCAGGCGCCGTCAATGCAGGCCTCATGGCCGCAGCCATTCTGGCGACCCATGATGATGATCTGGCGTCCCGGCTGGATGCATGGCGCAAGGCACAGTCTGACTCCATCGCGCTGACCCCGGTCGACGAAGAGGCTTAACCGTTCAACAAAAAGGCACATATGACATGCTTAATCCCGGCGATACAATCGGCATCCTTGGTGGCGGCCAGCTGGGCCGTATGATGGCTTTGGCAGCCAGCCAACTCGGGCTCAAGACCCATATCTATTGCCCGGACCCGGATAGCCCGGCCTTCGATGTCACTGCTTATCACACCTGTGCGGACTATGAAGACGAAGAGGCTCTGGAAGCCTTCGCCCAGTCCGTCCAGCGCGTTACCTACGAATTCGAGAACATCCCCGCCCCGACGGTGGAATTTCTCAAGAAACGTTTGCCCGTACTGCCTGACGACAATGTCCTCAAGACATCGCAGGATCGCCTGACAGAAAAGAAATTCTTCCAGTCCATCGATGTCAAGACAGCCAACTTCCGCGACATAACATCTCAGGAGAGTTTGCAAGAAGCCGTGGAAGCCATGGGGCTCCCTGCCATGCTGAAAACCCGTCGCTTTGGCTATGACGGCAAGGGGCAGGTCTTTCTCAAGAAAATTGAAGATGTCGAAGGAGCCTTTGACGCCATCGGGGCGCAACCGGCGATTCTGGAATCCTTTGTGCCATTCGAACGCGAAATCTCGGTCATCGCGGCGCGCAATGAAAAGGGACAGGTTGTCTCTTATGATATTGCCGAGAATGTGCATAAGAACCAGATTCTCGACACCACAACCGTACCAGCGGATATCAGCGAAGGTGTCGCTGCAGAGGCCCGCAAGATCGGCGAGAAGGTGGCCGAGGCGCTTGATTATATCGGCGTATTGGCGGTGGAGCTTTTCCTCTTGCCAGAGACATTCGAACGGCGGCTGATCGCCAACGAAATGGCGCCAAGGGTGCACAATTCCGGCCACTGGACTGAAAGTGCCTGTCTGGTTTCCCAGTTCGAGCAGCACATCCGCGCCGTTGCAGGCTGGCCACTGGGTGATACCACGCGCCACAGCGATGTTGTCATGACGAATCTGATCGGCGATGACATCGAGCGGCGTGAGGAGCTACTGAGCAATCCGGCAACCTCTTTCCATTCTTATGGCAAGGCAGAAACAAGAGACGGTCGAAAAATGGGACATAGCAACCATATCAAACCGATAAAGAGCAGCTAATCTCCGACTTTTCGGTGTTTTTTCCTCAAAACAGACCACTTACTATGGACAAGCATCCATCGGTCTGGTAGAACGCCGATCAAAGTTCGGGCGCTGCCGAGGCGGTGACCGATTTTTTTTAGAAAATCCACACATCACGAACTTAGGGATTGACGCGTGCAGGTACTCGTCCGCGATAACAATGTTGATCAAGCCTTGAAGGCGCTGAAGAAGAAACTCCAGCGTGAAGGCGTATTCCGCGAAATGAAAATGCGGAATTTCTATGAAAAACCTTCCGAGAAGAAGGCCCGCGAAAAGGCTGAAGCCGTGCGTCGTGCACGCAAGCTGGCTCGCAAGCGCCTTCAGCGCGAAGGTCTGCTTCCGTCCAAAGGCCGTGGTCATTAATATCCTTGCGCGGAGCCCTCTCTGCGCAATGCGATAGACACAGTCTTCATCGGATTTGGCGTCCCAAATCTTGGAACGCCTGCAGAGCTGTCTCAACCTGTCTTGTAATGTATTACGAGCGCGCAGGTGCGATGAATCGAAATCAGGTCCCCGACGGGGCCTGATCTCGTTTTATTGGCTTGACTAGCCGACATAAGCAAGGCTTGATGAGAAAGCGATGCCATTCCGGCTCCACTCCCTTGCAAGCATTTTTATGCTGAATTTTGTAGAAGAAACATATTTCAGTGAAGTATGCCCCAATTTGGACAGACTGGGCTGCAAGTTTCGGACCGGATATTAGAAGCTTCTGATTTGCGAAAACCGAACGAGGTCTCATAATGCTTAGCAAGCAACATATCAAATCGTTCCTTGCCGTTACGAGCCTATGTGTTGCGCTGGCCGCATGCCAAACCACTGGTATGGAAAACAGCGCAGATTTCGATCGCAATGCAGGCACGGCAGACAATATTGAATCACTCAACCGGGTGATCGCCGGCAGCCCCAACGACCCGAATGCCTATAACATTCGCGGTACAGCCTATGGGCGTTCCGGACAATATGATCTTGCCTTGCAAGACTATACCCGCGCCATTCAGCTGAACCCGAACTTCCATCAGGCCTATGCAAACCGGGCTCTGATTCACAAGAAGATGGGTAACATGCAGGCTGCCATGGCTGATTACAATCAGGCCATTGCACTCGACCCGACTTATGACGTTGCCCTTATTGGCCGCGGCGATATTTTCCGGGTTGAAAATCAGTTGAGCCGCGCCGTATCTGACTATAATCAGGCCATCATTGCCAAGACGCGTGATCCGCGCGCCTATTACCACAGAGGCCTGATCTACCAGCAGCAACGCAATCACGCACAGGCGATCGAAGATTTCACCTTTGCGCTTAGCCTGGACGCATCCAATCCGGATGCCTTCAACTCGCGCGGCGTTAGCTACCTCGCACAAGGCGACATGCGCGGGGCTCTTGGCGATTTCTCCAACGCTGTCCGCATGGATCGGGACAATTATCGCGCCTGGACCAACCAGGGCATCGCGCTGGAAAAAGCGGGCAATTATGAGAAGGCGTATGATTCCTATTCACGCGCCAAAGTCATCAATCCGAACTACTCCCCTGCAGTCAACGGCATGAACCGGACTCGCAAGCTGCGTTTTGCCAAGAAATAGAGCTTTCCGCTTAGCTATTTAAGAAGCAAGGCTGGTCAGCCCTGTCAGGGCAACGGGCCGACATAGAAAAAGCGCGCCTGCCATAAAGCAGCCGCACCGCATCTTCCAGATCTGACTATATCGCCATATTGCACTTCTGCCCTACAAAAGCGTAATCGCCATCAGCAAAACAACCCCAACGCTGAGTATGGTGCCATATTTGACTAATCCGATAAATCGATCATAGGTGCGATAATGCTCGGGATAATCCATGATCTTGTTCGTCTGGTCGCTCATTCCAATTCCTCCTCAAGAAGCCTCTTGCGACAAATTAGCACACCCAAAACCCCATGCAAAGCCAACCTATCGAAGGGGGCTGCAACAAAAAACGGGATCTCGTGAGACCCCGTTGCCATTCTCATTTCCTGCATACTGCAAGAGCGTTGCCTATCAGCTCTCTGGCCCGAAAGAAGGATCAAGATTGTTGGGAGAGGCTGGCAACTGGCGCCGTGCATTGCTCACCCGCTCTGCGGTGAAATCCTCGATCTGCTCATTGAACAGCTTATAGAAATTAAGCTCCGCCCCAAGATGCAGAAACACGCCACCGAGCCCGATGGCTGCACGATCCATGAACACAAACTCCCGTGGCACGGTAATCGGCCCCAGCCGCCTGAATTCCTGATGCACCTTGAAGGCCTGCTTGCGGCCATATTCAGCCGGACTGACACCATCGGCAATCGAGCGCACGCGATCATCCAGCATCGGCCCATAGATGAAACGAGCCCATAGATTGAGCGCATCAATCAATTCATCACTGAGATTGGAAAAGCCCCAGCATTCATAGGCATTCACGATCTGATCGCGATCATCCTTCTCAAGCCCGTGATAAAGATCGACAACCCCTTTGACGAAGCGCGGGGTAAAAATGCGGATACAGCCATAATCGAACAGATTGAGCCCACCGACCTCCCCCGCCTCTTCAAAGGCGGAATAGTTGCCCAAATGCGGATCACCATGGATCACGCCATAATGGGCAAAGGGATACCACCAGGCATGGAACAGCCGCTCGGTGATGAAATTGCGTACTTCCTGACTATGCTGCTTGTAATCAAGCAGCTTGCGCCCATTGAGCCAACTCATGCTCAGAAGGCGCGGCGTTGATAGATCAGAGTAGAGTTTGGGAACGCGGATACTATCTTCTTTTTTGAAGATCTCGGCATAGAGGCTCATGTGCCAGGCTTCGCGCACATAATCGAGCTCTTCGCGCACGCGCTCAGCAATTTCTGCGCTCATCTCCCGCGTGTCCACGGCAGATTGCATGGAGCGATGCAGGGCAAAAACCATGTTGAGTTGCTTGAGGTCGGCCTCAACCGCGCTTTCCATATCCGGATATTGCAGTTTGCAGGCCAGCACCGTTCCATCTTCATGCAGCGCCTTATGCACCTGCCCCAGAGACGCAGCCGCAGAGGGTTCATGATCGAACTCGGCAAATTTCGAGCGCCAGCCAGCCCCGAGCTCGGATCGCATCCGCCGCTTGGTAAAGGCCCAGCCCATCGGCGGCGCATCGGACTGAAGCTGCGCCAGCTCGGCAGCATATTCAGGCGGCACCACATCGGGTACGGTGGCAATCATTTGCGCCACCTTCATCAGCGGCCCCTTGAGCGTACCCAAGACCCGCGCCAGATCAGCCGCCTCGCGCTCGATGTCGCTGGAGCTGCCACCGAACAGGCGAGACCCTGCGGCCCGCGCCACAAAGCCCCCCATGCCCGCATTCACGCGCGCATAGCGCTTCAAACGACGACCAAAACGATTCTGGTCGTCGTAAGATGCATCATCTTCATTCGGGTCAAGAAGGGTCTCATCAACCATTTGTCACAAGCACTCCAACTCCGGCCCCAACGTTCCTTATGCGCCTTCCAGCGCTTCCAGTTCGTCGATCAGGCCTTCAACTACAGCCAAGCCTTTGGACCAGAAATCCGGATTCCGCGCATCCAGCCCAAACGGCGCCAGCAATTCGGAATGATGCTTGGTGCCTCCCGCCTTGAGCATGTCGAAATATTTATCGACAAAGCCCTCATTGCTGTCCTGATAGACAGAATAAAGCGAGTTCACCAGACAATCACCGAATGCATAGGCATACACATAGAATGGGGAATGGATGAAATGCGGGATATAGGCCCAATAGGTCTCATAGCCCTCACCCAGCCGAATGGACGGCCCCAGACTGTCTGCTTGTACGCTCATCCAGATGTCGCAGATCTCATCGGAGGTCAATTCTCCCTCCTTGCGCGCAATATGCAGCTTGCGTTCATAGAGATAGAAGGCAATCTGGCGCACCACCGTGTTGAGCATATCCTCAACCTTGCTGGCGAGCATGGAACGGCGCTCTTCTGTTGTCTTGGTCTTGGCAAGCAATGAGCGGAAGGTCAGCATTTCACCAAACACACTGGCCGTTTCAGCCAATGTCAGCGGCGTTGGTGCCATCAGGGCGCCCTGCTTTCCAGCCAGAACCTGGTGCACACCATGGCCCAGCTCATGGGCAAGGGTCATCACGTCGCGTGGCTTGCCCATATAGTTGAGCAGCACATAAGGATGAGCGCTCGGCACGGTCGGATGCGCAAAAGCACCCGGCGACTTGCCATCACGAATGGCAGCATCGATCCAGCCCTTGTCAAAGAACTGCTCGGAAATCTCGGCCATCTCGGGCGCAAAGCCTGCATAGGCTTCCTGAACGATGGTCTTGGCTTCAGGCCAATTGATCGTGCGCATCGGCACCTTGGGCAGAGGGGCGTTGCGATCCCAATGATCCAACACATCCTTGCCGAACCACTTGGCTTTGAGCGCATAATAGCGATGGGAAAGACGCGGATAGGCGTCCTGCACAGCAGCCACCAGCGCATCCACCACCTCGCGTTCGACGCGGTTCGCCAAATGGCGACTGTCAGCAACATCCTCAAAGCCGCGCCAGCTGTCAGAAATGGCCTTGTCTTTGGAAAGAGTGTTGGTAATCAGTGCGAAGGTGGAAATATTCTTCTTGAAGGTCACGGCCAGCGCTTCAGCGGCAGCCTTGCGTTTGGCCTCATCACTGTCAGACATCAGGTTCAATGTCTGCTCAATGGCCAGCTCCTTGCTCTCACCGTCGGTCTCAACAGTGAAGCGCAAACCAGCCATGGTTTCATTGAACAAACGGTTCCAGGCCATGCCGCCGGTCACGGACTTCTCATAGAAGAGCTTTTCCAGTTCGTCAGAGAGCTGATATGGCTTTTCCTTACGTAGATCATCAAGCCACGGCTTGTAGTGGGCAAGCGCTGCGCTTGAGGCAATCGCCTTGTCCAGTACGGCATCCTCAACGCGGTTGAGCTCCAGCTCGAAGAAAAGCAGCAAGGTGGAAATCGTTGTCAGGCGCTCCTGCGCATCGCCATAGAATTTGGCAATTTTCGGATCGGTGGTATTGCCGTTATACATCAAGCCAGCATAGGAAATCAGCCTGCCCATGCGCTCTTGCATCGCTTCGTAGCGTTTGAGCGCCTCGGCCAATTGCTCGCCCCCCTTGGCCAGCCCGTCTGCAAGCTTACCCTGATAATCGGAAGCAAACGCTTCGGCTTCGCTTTGCGCGAGCTTGTAGTCTTCCTCGATCGCTGGATCATCAAGCCCCTTATAGAGATCATCAAGAGACCATTCCGGCAGGACTTCTCCTGTCTTGTCAGCAGCGGCTGCATCGGAAGTGGCGAGATGGGCGTCAAGCGAAGATCGAAATAGGCGTTCAGTGATCATAAGGGCATCCAGCAATAAAGTGATAGAGTCTGAAACCGGATAATGCTCCGGCTGTCGAAGAACCGACTTCTCTAAGATAGGAAGTCCTGCCTTAAGATCAAATATCTAAATTGTAAGAAATCCGGATAAAAGCGTATATTCCGCGTTCCCACCCGGAGACTGACGCAGTTACCGCCGCAATTAATCATTTAATCAACTATGAACATATCTTTCCGAGGACCCTCATATTAACGCGCAATTAACCGATTGGGCTCATCTTGGTTCAAAATGAAACAGATCGCGTCCATGATGCGAGAATCGCCTCTGCCGGACAGTGCAGTCGGGGCAAAGGCACTACCGCCCCCGTAAAAGCAAGGCGATCAGTTAGAAATCAGCCATCGAGGGCAAGATGAACGAACGCATCCTGATTGTTGACGATGACCCGGTACAAAGACGCCTGCTCGAAGCTGTGGTCGAGAAGAGCGGCTTTGAGACGGCCTGTGCTGAAAATGGAGAGCAGGCGCTTGCCATTCTGCAAGAAAATCCCTCCACCCATTTCGATCTGATCATTCTGGATCTGGTCATGCCGAATCTCGATGGCATGGGTGTGCTTCAGGCTTTGCAAAAGACCGACATCAAGGCGCCGATCATCGTACAGACCGCCCATGCAGGGATCGACACTGCGGTGAATGCCATGCGCGCGGGGGCCTTTGACTTTGTCATCAAGCCGGTTGCCCCCGAGCGCCTGCAAGTGGCCATGCGCAATGCCCTCAAGGTCAATGCCCTTGAGGATGAAATCACCCGCATCCGCTCCAAGCGCGATGGCAATCTCAGCTTCAAGAGCATCATCTCCTCAAGCGATACGATGGGGCGTGTCATCAATCTTGGCCAGCGCGCGGCGAAATCCCACATTCCCATTCTCATCGAAGGAGAATCCGGCGTCGGCAAGGAACTGATTGCCAAGGCGATTCAGCATGCCTCTGATCGTTCCAGCAAACCTTTTGTCACGGTCAACTGCGGCGCCATTCCCGACAATCTGGTCGAAAGCATTCTTTTTGGCCATGAGAAGGGGGCCTTTACCGGCGCCAACGACAAGCATATCGGCAAATTCGTCGAGGCCAATGGCGGCACGCTCTTTCTGGACGAAGTTGGAGAATTGCCACTCGATACGCAGGTCAAGCTTTTGCGAGCCCTGCAGGAAGGTGAGATTGACCCGGTCGGTGCAGCGAAGCCCGTAAAAGTCGATTTTCGCCTGATCTCGGCGACCAACAAGGATCTGATCCAGTTAGTCAAGGATGGCAAATTCCGCGAAGACCTTTATTACCGGCTCAATGTCTTCCCCATTCGGGTGCCGCCTCTGCGCGACCGCAAGGATGACATCCCCGCCCTAACGCGCAATTTCCTTGCGCGCTTTGCCGCCGAGGAAGGCCGCAAGAATCTGACGCATGTGACGCCCGAGGCCCTCTCCCTGCTACAGAGCTATGACTGGCCCGGCAACATTCGCCAGTTGGAAAACACCGTCTTCCGCGCTGTCGTTCTGTGCGACAGCAATCAACTGACTGTGGATGAATTCCCGCAGATCGCCAGTCAGGTGAGCGCCTACAGTGCCTCCGTCGTCAAGGCCCGTTCGCCCAACCCTTCCGAGCTGGCCTATGTGGAGCAGACAGAGCCTCAATCAGCCCCATCAATGCCCACATCAAGCGCCCCTCATCCCGAGGCCGGCAATCATGGCAATGTGGCTCCTCGCTCAGCTGATCCGGCAGCAGACCAGCCTTTCAAGGCCGCGCCTAGTCCCTCAGCCCAGCAGCAAGACCCATGGGGCTTTCTCAGGCTGCTCGATGAACAGGGGAACATACGCCCTCTGGCCGAGCTGGAAGCGGAGATCATCAAACGAGCACTCGAACATCATGACTATCGCATGTCCGATGTTGCGCGCCGATTGGCTATTGGCCGCTCGACACTCTATCGCAAACTGAAGGAATATGGGCTGGACCAGCCCAGCAACGATGCCGAAGCATCCTGATAAAATGTCCAGATCGTTGCAGGAAGGCTACACACGTCAACGCGATCATGTTCATGTCGCAAATGTGATGAGAAAAAGATTGCATCAAACGTATATTGGACTCAATAACCTTGCTTAGCTTGATTCACTTACGTGCGGGATAATGATGATGAAACCGACTCTTGCAGCTCTTCTGGCATGCGCCATTTGCCCGACGAGCGCAGCTCTGGCAGCGCCGACAGCCAATGAACCCACGGCCCAGCCGCTGGTTCTGTTTGGAGAAGAACCTGCCGATCCCGTTGCCACGCAGATTCAGGATCAGATCAGAATCCAAAGCGTCATTGATAATATGCACCGGGTCACGCTGGGGGCGATTGATCAACAGGCCGATCAGGATCTGGCCGATGCAATCTCTGCTGCAATCCACACCATGCCTCAAGCGCCGGACTTCCTGACCAAGAGAGACAATGCTGCCCTTGTTGCATTCTATGAAGAGCGCGCCTTTGTGCCTGCATGGTTCGACAATGGCGAATGGACAGCTAAAGCCCGCAAGCTGATTTTCAATCTCGCCCGCGCAGAACGCGATGGCCTTGATCCATCCGATTATAAAACGCCTTCCTTAGCGACTTCCCGCAAAAAAGGCACGAGTGCGGACGCCATCGCCAAGGCCGATCTTGCCCTGTCTCTGGCTCTGACCCGCTATACGCGCCACGCCTATGCTGGCCGGGTTGATCCGCGTATCTTCTCCAAAAAAGAAGTGACGATCAAACCGCATTATCCTGATTCTATTGATGCCCTGAACCAGATTGTCAAAGCCGACAATCCGGTGGCAAAAATGCGCAGCTATAACCCCCAGCACAAGGGCTTCCTTGCCCTGCGTGCGGAATATAACTACCTAAGGGCACAGGGCAGCAAAGACGACACGCCGCCCATTGCCTCCGGCAAGAGCCTGCGGGTTGGCATGCGCGATGATCGCGTGCCTCTGTTGCGCCGCAAGCTGGGCCTTGCCGCCGCTGAAGACGAATCCACAAACACGCTCTACAGCAAGGAGCTGGCCAAGGCCGTCGAGACCTATCAGTCCGACAATGGCCTTATTGCAGACGGCATTGTAGGCAACGCAACCCTTAGCGTGCTCAACAACAATCGCAAGGACCTGATCGCCGACATCATTGCGAACATGGAGCGCTGGCGCTGGCTGCCCCGCGATTTGGGTGACTTCCATGTCATGGTGAACATTCCCACCTACAGCCTTGAAGTGGTCAAGAATGGCAAAACCATTCATGAAACCCGTGTTGTCGTTGGCAAGAAGGCCCACAAAACGCCAATCTTCTCCGATGAGATGGAATATGTGGTCGTCAATCCCTATTGGAACGTGCCACGCTCTATCGCATCCAAGGAATTGCTACCCAAGATCAAGGCAAATCCGGCCGCCTTTTTCTCAAACCAGAATTATCAGGTTCTCGCCAGCGTCAAAGGCCGCACTCAGGTCATCGATCCTTCAAAACTGGACTGGGACCGCGTGGAAGCCGATATGGTGCGCCTGCGCCAGACGCCGGGCACGCGGAATGCTCTGGGCAATATCAAATTCATGTTCCCCAATCAGCATTCGGTCTATCTGCATGACACGCCATCCAAAAGCCTGTTCAACCGAGATTACCGTGCCTTTAGCCACGGCTGTGTCCGGGTGAATAATCCGTTTGAATTTGCCGATGTCATTCTTTCGCAAACGTCCAAATGGAATGCCTCCCGCATCAAGGCGATGCTTGGCTCCAGTGAGCGCCGGGTCAATCTGGAGAAGAAGATTCCGGTGCATCTGGCCTATTTCACCACCTGGATGTCACATGAAGGCACCCTGCAGCTGCGCTCGGATATCTATGGGCACAATGCAAAAGTCAAAGCGGCTTTGGGCCTTTAAAGCTTTAAGCTTTTGTTAATCATGAACAGTAAGGCGCGCTTTTGAGTGCGCCTTTACTTTGTTTTGCCGCATTTCAACAACATACTGGCGCAAACACCATCAAGACATCGGCATTTCACATCAATATTCGCTTCCATTTCGGTTTCATTTACCAATTGCTAAGCATAATATTGTCGAAGTTAAGCTGATTTTCTGCTAAGCCTGTTTCGGTGTTGGCAGAAGCAAGAGGCGTTCACGTTCCAGGGCAGCTAATGCAAAGCAGCTCCTGTGAGGTGAGCGCATTTTGACATGGAAGGGACCGCAAGGCTTGGCGATAGAGCCGGTTGACGCTCCTTCCTGTTGACCAGATATTGGATGTCCAGTGGCCAGACAAAAATCAATCCTGACCAGAAGCGGGCCTGCTGCCAAGGCGAGCCAATCAACGAAGAGTCTGTTCAGTCTCCTTTCAGGCCATGTGCTAACCAGCCTGTTGGCACTGCTTTGTTTGCTCACGCTGATGATGGCATCACAAGCCAGCGCATCCTCGCGCACCCTGCGCCTATACAACGCCCATACCAAAGAAAAGGCCACCATCACCTATAAACGCAATGGCCAGTTTGATGCCGATGGCCTGCGCAAACTCAATCAGTTTCTCCGCGATTGGCGCCGCAATGAAAAGACGGAAATGGATCCCGCTCTTTTCGACTTGATCTGGGAGGTTTACAGGAAAACCGGAGCCAAGCAACCAATCACGGTCTTTTCAGGCTACCGTTCACCTGCGACCAACGGCATGCTGCGTTCGCGCAGCAAGGGCGTTGCCAAAAATAGCCGCCACACCATGGGGCAGGCCATGGACTTCTATCTGCCCGGCGTTCCTCTGGCGACAATCCGGCGGGTTGGTCTGCAAATGCAGGCTGGTGGCGTTGGCTACTATCCCAGCTCCCGCTTTATCCACATTGATACTGGCAATGTGCGCCATTGGCCCCGTATGACGCGAAAGCAGTTGGCCAAGGTTTTCCCGGACGGGGTGACCGTGCATGTACCAACCGATGGCAAGCCATTCTCGGGCTATAAACAAGCCAAGGTTATGGTAGATAAGCGCAAGGCAGAAATGGCCCGTTCGACGCGTTCGGTCCGGCGCTTTACGCAATATGCCTCGGCAGCACCAGCTGCACCGAAGAAAAACCTGACCCGCACGCAAGTGGCCACTCTTGCGCGCAAGGAAGAAGAAAGCAAAGGCGGCCTCCTGCAAACGCTCCTTCGGCAGACACCCAAGGAACCACCCAAACCGCAATTCTCAAACGACGAACCTCTGACCAATTCAGATCCGGAAGCGGTAGCTGACGAACTGCTTGAAGAATCTCCGTCGGCACAGGCCATGCTCCTGCCGCAAAGCCTCTCCACGCTGCCAAGAGTGCGCCTTGTTGAAAGCACAACCATCCGTCTGGCTGAAAGTGAGCCAACGGCTGATACCAACACAGACGCGCCGGTTGACGAAACAACAGCCGAGACTAACCAGACGTCAGAGAGTGCGCCAATCCAGTTTGCGTCCCTACCGCGCACCAGACCGGAAACACTTGTCGGCGTCCGCTATCAGCTTGCCAGCGCAGAAACTGCGCCCCTATCGGCACAGCAACAGCCGGACGCACCACAAGCGGACACCAGCACTGGTACCATTGCGGCTGACGCGCCAGAAGCCCAAGAGCCTGTAAAGCAAACAGCATCCACCCTGACAGAAGCTCCAGCTCTGAGAGAAAGCAAACCGGTTCAGATGGCGTCGCTCCCGCGTGCGCGTACACAGGTCTCATCGCAGCCGCAAGCCGATGACGCTCTGATTGCGGCCCTGCCACAGACACAGCCGCAGACACAAAATTCAAAAGCAGTACTTGCCCAAATGGTTGGAAGCAAGGAAGAGCCCACGCCGAACCGCTTTGCCTACGCCTCGGCTGGCAACACATTCCTATCCACGCTACCCTCAGACAACCCGAGGGAAAATGCTGAGAAATCCGGTCCGGCTCAGGCAATCGAGCAGCAACAGGCAAAGCTTGCGAACAGGCTTGAGTCAGCCCCTCTGCCAGAACCTCGTGCACAGGCCGCCCACGCTGGCGCCACCCCGTCAGACGACGAATCCGATCAGCTTGCACGCCTGACCTTTGCCTATGGTCCTTCGGGAATGGCTCACTTTGCTCATATCAAACAGCCAACCAGCACGGCAACATTTGCACGCCTGTCACGCCCGACGCCAAACAATCTGCGCGCGCTGGTCTACAAGCCGCACAGCATGATCAATCAGGGCTTTGGACATCAACTGGCCCACAGACTTGACGACATGCATTTTGAAGGCCCGGCCATCGCCCGCCTCGCTGTGCGTCGGTTCAATTGATCCGGAAAGAAAGACTGTCCTGTCAGCGCTGAAGCTTGAGACCAACGCGAACGGTGTTGGTCTCGGTATCTTCGCCCACCCAGTTGCTTTCCCGCTGGGAGCGCTCGACGCTGGCGATGAGCTGGAGATTGCGATTGAAGGAGTAGGTCGCATTGAGCGTCGCATCAAACACCCAGTCACGCCGACTTAACCCGTTATAGCTCTCGCGGCTGATGTCACCGCTTGCGGTAAAGGTCAGGTTACGCAGGATAGCATATTCGGCAGAAGCGCTCACCCGATGGGTGGCAACACTGCGGGCTGCCGTTGCCGTAGAGGTCAGCTCCGTCTCCAACCCGCCTCGAATGGTCCATAGCCCGTTGGGCGACCAAACCAGACTGGCATCAGCAAACAGGGTTGTATCGCCGGACTGTCCTGCCTGTTCAGGATCCCAGGCGATAAGGCCTGCAGAGACCTCCCCTGACAGTTTCTCACGATTGACGACCTCGATGCCTATGGCCCCGCGCAGACTGTTCCCATTCTGCCGGTTGTTTGTATCGCTATATTGGCGGCGAGAAACTTCTGCATCGACAAAGGGCATAACCTGATCGGTTACAGGCACACCGACGCGCGCACCCAAGCGATAGATATCATAGTTACGATTGGCTTCCCCCTCATAACGCAAGGCACCCACCGATCCGCGCAATTGCAGATCCAGCTGCCCCAGGCGCTGATCAAGGGTTGCTCCTGCGGAAAGACTGGTCTCATAGGTCGCCGCCTGTCCGGTGGCGTCCAGTTCCACACTGCTGTCTTCCTGCAATCGAGAAAATGAGCCATCCAGTGTCAGCTCTGTTTCAGAGGCCAGATCAAGCCCCAGTTCGGCATTCAAGGCCTGATCATTGGCCGGCTTTCGATGAGGGGCATCATAGGCGGTCATGCCCACACTGCCAGATAGGGAAAGGGAATGCCGCCCCCAGTCGGATTCAACCCTCAACTCGAATTCGGGATTAACCAGTCTGCCTTCCTGTCCAACAGTGGAAGAATCCACATTATCCGTCAGCTCGCCCCAAAGGGTGAGAGATGGATAAAACAGGAATTGCCCAACACGCACGCCGAGCGGATCATAAGGCCCTACAGGCTGGCTGGTCGGGCCTGTCCCCCCCTGCTCTCTCTCTACTGGACTGTTGTTGGGCTGAGCGGGTTCAGGCACCGCTTCCGTGCCTGAGCCATCTTCTCCTGACAGGAGACCATCGCCTTCAGCGTTGGCTGCCCCATTGTCCCCATAGCCTGTTCGGAGCGCAGCATTGGTCACGGAATCAGAAAGGCTCTGCCCTGCCGCCGGAGACAAAGGCAAACAGGCAGATACCAACAAGCCGGAGATGAGTAATTGCCGCATGCCTGAGCGCCCTGCTACCTGTGTGCCGAGTTATTGGACCTACTACCGAGGCCGCAACCACATGCTTTTCGCTGTCCTTTTCAGGCAGGCACCGAACGCCCGAAAAGAGTTTCCAAACCTTTCCAGATCGTAAAGAAATTAGGTTAACAACTCCTTGCCAACAGGGCTGCCTTAAAAGCACCCAATTCTGGTAAAAAGGTTACCGCCAACAAACCTTAGACTCCCTTTTCTTCAGCATCTCTATGGTATAGAACACGACCCATCCTCAGCTGAACCATCAGGACAATCCATGTTTACCCAGTCGCAAGGCGAGACGATTTCGCCAATCAATTCGGCCCATAACACCATCAACAACGAAATCGAAGGATTGAGCGCCCTGCGCGATGCTCTGAATGGCCCGCTGAAGGCGCCCTTTCAGGAAGCGATCTCCATTATTCAGGCTGCCAAAGGGCGGGTCATCGTAACAGGCATGGGAAAAAGCGGGCATATTGCACGTAAAATTTCAGCCACGATGGCCTCAACCGGCACCCCATCCTTTTTCGTTCATCCCGGCGAGGCCAGCCACGGTGATTTGGGCATGATCCGTGACATGGATGTTGTTCTGGCCATGTCCTGGTCCGGCGAAACAGCTGAGCTGGCAAGCATCATTTCCTATACCCGCCGCTTCAAGGTTCCACTGATAGGCATGTCGGCCAATCCGAACAGCACGCTGGGCAAACAATCCGATATCCACCTTTGCCTACCAAAAGTGGAAGAGGCCTGCCCTCATGGTCTGGCGCCGACCACCTCCTGCATTCTCCAGCTCGCTTTGGGCGATACGCTGTCCATTGCCCTTCTGGAGAGCCACGGCTTCACCGCCCATGATTTCAAGATTTTCCACCCCGGTGGCAGCCTTGGTGCGAGCCTGCAATATGTTCGCGACATCATGCATACCGGTGAGGCCTTGCCGCTGATTGCAGCGGATACCCGTATGAGCGAAGTCATTCTGATCATGTCGCAAAAAGGCTTTGGCTGTGTGGGTGTACTGGACGACAACGGGCATTTGCAAGGCATGGTCACTGATGGTGACTTGCGTCGTAACCTTAGAGACGATCTGTTGACGCGCCCGGTTTGCGACGTCATGACCAAAGATCCCAAGACCCTGACGCCAGACATTCTGGTGCCCACCGCAATCGAAATGCTGCACAGCGCGGCCATCATGTCTATCTTCGTGGTTGAAGACAAACGACCTGTCGGTCTTGTGCATATGCATGATTTCTTGCGCGCAGGCGTTGCCTGACCTGTGGATTTCTCACAGCGACGCTCCGGTCAACCCATTGCATAAATGGATGAATCCGGAGCGTCTACAACCGTGTTATCTCTTTGGTAACCCTAATAGAAATTAATCATTAAACTCGCGTTTTTCAGCAATCCATTAGCAATCCATTAGAGCTGTTTCCATAGACTGCCAGATAAGAAAAATGGCAGTGGACCCGCGGTCCTCAATTTAGTCAGGAAACAGCAATGGATATTGCAACGCTTATCGGTATGGTTGCGGCATGTGGCGTCGTTGTAACCGCTATCCTTCTGGGCGGCACACTCGGGCAGTTCATTGACATTCCATCCATCCTCATCGTGGTTGGGGGCGGATTGGCTGCTACTCTCATCCGTTTCACACTCGGCGGCATTGGTGGCGCCATCATCACCGGCGGCAAGGTTGCCTTCAGTGGCAAATCTGCCAATCCGCGCGAAATGATTGAAAAAATCACCGAGCTTGCTGACGTGGCCCGCAAGAGCGGCCCGCTTGGTCTGGAGGGTGTTGATGTTGACGACCCCGTGCTGGCCAAGGGTGTGCAGTTCATCGCCGATGGGTATGAACCGAACTTTATTCGCGAAAGCATGGAACGGGAGCGCGATCTCTATATCGAGCGCCTGCAGGAAGGCAAACGCTTCTACAAACAGTTGGGCGACGCTGCTCCGGCCTTTGGCATGATCGGCACGCTCGTCGGTCTGGTGCAGATGCTTGCTGCCATGGATGACCCGTCCGCCATTGGCCCGGCCATGGCAATTGCTTTGTTGACGACCCTGTATGGCTCCCTGATTTCCAACATCATCTGCATTCCCATAACCGACAAGCTCGACGCCAAGCTCGACGGGGAAGATCTCAATCAGACGCTGATCATTGATGGCGTCATGCAGATCCGAGAAAACAAGAGCCCGAACCTGATCCGGGAAATGCTGCTGGCCTATCTACCGGAAAAAGTACGCAACGAGCTTCTGGACGAGGCCGCCTAAGGCGGCCCTCCTGTAAAGACAGCATGACGAAGCGAACCGAGACGAGAAAAGAGCAAGGCGATGGGTAAGAAAAAACCACAAGGTGGAGGCGGTGCTCCCGATTGGTTGGTGACTTTCTCCGACCTCATGTCTCTGCTTGTCTGCTTTTTCGTGCTCATCATTTCGTTCTCCATTCAGGATAACGAAAAGCTGCAGGTCGTTGCCGGCTCCATGAAAGATGCGTTCGGCGTAAAGCCCGTGATGCGCAAGGCAGGCATGATCGAAATCGAAGGCATGCCTGTGCGCCAATATATCAAGGAAGTGGCGGCCGTTCCGCAGGAGAATGACTCCGACTATTCCCAGGAACGCCATGATCAGCGCACCAAACAGGGACCGGAAGCCAACACCCACGATATCGAAAAGACCGAGATTGAAAAGCCGCGCATGTTTGCCACGGCCGCAGCCTCCTTGCGACAAGCATGGCAGGAGCTGCCGGAAATCTCCGAGCTTTCCAAGCATATCATCATCGAAGAGCAGGAAGATGGCCTGAACATCCAGCTGGTGGATCAGGATGGCCGTTCCATGTTCGCTGAAGGGTCTAAATTCCCGTATGACTTCACCCGTCGACTGATCGTAGCCATGGCCCCCGTTTTGGCCAACATGCCCAACCGGATCAAGATCACCGGCCACACGACCGCCTCCAATGTGCCGGTCAACACCGGCTATACCGGCTGGGAACTTTCCGCAGACCGGGCCAATGCTGTACGCTCCATCTTGATGGAACACGGGCTTCCCGCAGATCAGATCTTCGGCGTTGTCGGCAAGGCCGATTCCGAGCCTCTCTTCCCCAACGATCCCTATCTGGCAGCCAACCGCCGCATTTCCATTCTGCTGATGAGCGAAGCCCCGCCCTTGCCGCCAACCCACCAACCCTAAGCGTTAGACCAGATTTGCAATTATTCTGAGTATTAGATACAGATATAATCTGACACTGATACCTTTTTGCGATCCGGGCCATGCATATTCATCACCTGAACCAATGGAAGCACAATCACGTCTTTCTGGACGCCAAAGCCAGCGCGTCAAATGAAAGGCGTGTTTTTTATGTCGTCCTTCTGACTTTTGTCATGATGCTTATCGAGATCTCGGCGGGCATCCTCTTCAATTCCATGGCGCTTCTTGCTGATGGTTGGCATATGGCGACCCATGCAGGTGCGCTAGCATTGACGATCTTTGCTTATCGCTATGCCAGAAACCATGCCCAGGACGCGCGGTTCACCTTCGGGGTTGGCAAGGTGGAAATTCTTGGGGGCTACACAAACGCTATTCTGCTCGGCATCGTGGCTTTGTTTGTGGCCTATGAATCCATCGATCACATGATCAACCCACGCGCTATTGCCTTCAACGAAGCCATGCTGGTGGCCTTCGTCGGCTTGCTGGTTAACGTTGCGAGCGTCTGGTTATTGGGTGACAATCATCATCACGGGCATAGTCATGGTCATTCGCATGGTCATAGCCATGATCATGATCATCACCACCACCATCATGATACGCATGATGATCACGGTGATCACCACCATAGCCACGACATCCATGCGGCTGCCCATCACAGCCACGATGAACACGCCCACGGCAAAAACCATGATCGCAATCTCAAGGGCGCCTATCTTCATGTGCTGGCCGACGCGCTGACCTCTGTTCTGGCGATTGCGGCGCTGCTCATGGGAAAGCTTTTCGGCTGGACATGGACCGACGCCCTGATGGGGCTGGTTGGCGCTGCCCTCATCGGACACTGGTCCTTCCTGCTGATAAAGGAAACCGGCGGCATCCTGCTGGATCGCGTCAGCAAAATGGATCTTGCCGACAGGATCAAAACAGAGATTGAAAACAGAGCCGACAACCGTGTTGTTGACCTCCATGTCTGGTATGTCGGAGCCAACAAATATGCAGCGATCGTGGCACTGGTCACTCACTATCCAAGAGCAGTGGAGCATTATAAAGAGATGCTGGCCACCATTCCCGAACTCGCCCACACCACAGTGGAAATACATCAATGCGAAGGGGAATCCTGCATTGAGGTGAGCCCGCAAGATCGCAGAGCCTGACCCTGCGAGCCCAGCCAAAGAAAGAAAGCCCCCGAAAAGACCATGCTCTTCGGGGGCTTTCTTTATTCAACAACCTTGTCTGGCTTAACGAGCTTCACTGACTTATCAGCCTTGACTGTCTGGTTCGACAAGGACGACCTCTAGTTCCGTCCCCTCTCCGCCGATCACCTTGATGCGGCTCCCGGCGGAGCAATCAGGGCCGGAGATACGCCAGTAGCTGTCGCGTACCTTGACCCGGCCATGGCCATTCACAATTGGTTCGTCCAGTTGATAGATATCACCAACCAGCGCTTGGGCCCGATCATTGAGCAGGGGCTTGTCCGTGCCGCTCTTGGCCGTCTTGCTTAGAATGAAACGCCCGACAATGACCGAAAGCAGCGACAGAACCGCAAACAGAATGAGCGCGCTTTGCCATCCGAAATCGATCACGAATGACAAGCCGCCCACGATCAGTGCCGCGACACCAAACCAGAGAAACATGGTTCCCGGCGCCAAAATCTCCAGCACCAGCAATATCACGCCCAAAACAACCCAGAACCATGGCCCCAGCACCACCATCCAATGTGCAATCATTGATCCATCCTTCAATTGCCGAGCCCGTAAAGCCCCGATGCAGCCATCCGATCAGTCTTCCTTGACCGTGGGCACGCGTCCAGAACGCGCAGGTGGCGTGCCATCCTTGCCGAACACCTGTTTGCTCAACTCGCCAATGCCGCCAAGAGCGCCCAGAATGGATGTCGCCTCAAGCGGCAGCATGACGACCTTCTGGTTCGGGGCCTTGACCACCTCGCCCAATGTATCAACATATTTGCTGGCAACAAAATAGTTGATGGCCTGAATATCCCCCTCGGCGATGGCCTTGCTGACCACTTCAGTCGCCTTGGCATCCGCCTCTGCAACACGTTCTCTGGCTTCTGCGGCCAGAAACTGGGCTTGTCGCTCGCCTTCAGCCTGCAGAATCTTGCCCTGTTTTTCCCCTTCGGCTCTGAGAATGGCAGACTGTCTATCCCCTTCAGCTTCCAGAATGGATGCGCGTTTTTCGCGCTCAGCCTTCATCTGACGTCCCATGGCTTCCACAAGGTCTGTAGGCGGGTTGATGTCCTTGATCTCGATACGGGAAATCTTGACGCCCCATGGAGCTGCCGCTTCATCAACGACATGCAACAGACGGGAATTGATCTCATCACGATTGGAGAGCAATTCATCCAGATCCATCGAGCCCATCACCGTACGAATATTGGTCATGGTCAGGTTGAGCAGAGCTTGTTCAAGATTGTTGACTTCATAGGCCGCATCAGGAGCATTCATCACCTGATAAAAGGCCACGCCATCCGAGGTGATGCTGGCATTGTCACGCGTGATAACCTCTTGGCTAGGCACATCAAGCACCTGCTCCATCATATTCATCCGGGCACCAATCCGGTCGATAAACGGCACGATCAGCGACAGCCCCGGCTTCAACGTCCGCTTATAGGCGCCAAACCGCTCGATGGTAAAATTATATCCCTGAGGTACGGTCTTCACCCCTGCAAGCAGGATGAGAATGAACAACACCACCAGGACGATAACAAAAATATCAAATCCCGTAATATCCACTGAACGATCTCCGATGTGAGAGGAAGACAAAAGATGCGACCATTATGAAGATTGTATCTTACGCCTGAATTACAAGCGACGCACTTGCCAATTCCGAGTGTTTTAGCAGGTTGACAAAGCAATGGCTTTGAAAAAATGCCCTTCCCTGTTTAACGAGCTCCAACGCTTGAATAAGCCCCATTGGTTCCAATTGTTTGGCAGAACCATGCCAACAAAAGCAAAAGCCTCTACTGTCTGACCTTCAGGTTTGCTGAAACCAACAAACCATTCAAAAATTCCGATGTTAGAAACAATTTTGATGACACATCAAATAATTTACCGATTTTTAGTTGTCATTGTAAATTATGACAAGAGAGCAGATGGGGGTCTGCTCACAAACGGAAAGTGGGGACGACTGATGCCGACTGCTGTTCAACATGGCTCTGCCGTGATTGTCGATGGCAACACGTTTCAGCGCAAGCTGCTGCGCTCGGTCTTGCGCACGTCGGGATTCATCCGCGTTGCAGAATTCGACAAACTCGAATTCGGCCTTGATGAAGCCAAGCGTACGTTTCCGAATTTTCTCTTTCTTGACTACAACACAGCTTCCTGTTCCGAATTGCTCAGAGGGCGGCCGGATATCAGCAAAACCTATTTAGGAGAAGCGACCTACCTGATTTTTATCATGGAGAATCCAACCCGCTATCGTGTCACCAGCGCCATCGCCCATGGCGCGCACTGGATCATTTCTCGCCCCTTTTCGACGAATGCCCTCAATGCCAGAATCAGAGCTGTCATGAATCCGGACCATCTGGATACCAGCGTCCCAGTGGCCAGATCGCTCAAAGACAATCAGGCAGAGCAGACAGCCCGCATTGCCAATCGCGATCTTGATCCAGTGTCTCTTAGCAGTATTACCTCGTCATCACGGCCCATCCAGCAGGATGACTTCTTCGATAATGATATTTTCGATGACTATGACGAGATCTTTCAAAGACAAACCACCCGCCCTCATGCTGAAAAAATCGAGTCCGAAGCCGACTCAGACGCTTTTCTGATTTAACCCGTTTCTGTCTTGAGCGATTGCCGGAATCACCGACAATCCTGCCGCGTTGATTTGCGCGCCCTTTTCATCCAATCCCTTTAGGCTCGCTTGACAAATTTCATTATATCAATTAATCATGAAGTATGGATACCAATGAAGCAACGATTGCATTTTCAGCTCTAAGCCAACCGACAAGGCTCGACGTTTTTCGCCTTCTCATCAAGGCGGGGACGAAAGGCCTTTTATCAGGAGAGATGGGACTGATGCTTGACGTCAAGCAGAACACCATGTCAACCAATCTCAATATTCTGCTCAGGGCCGGTCTGATCCGGAACGAGCGGGAGGGGCGATCCGTGCGCTATTTTGCTGATATGGAGGGCATTGGCGCGCTCGTCAGCTTCCTGCTTGAAGACTGTTGCGGCGGCAATGCCGAACAATGTGCACCGATTATTGAGGCAACCTGTGGCCCCGGCTGAACTGCAATTCCATCTTGAACCACTCAATTGAGCGAACCATTTTGATGAGCATCACCATTTATCACAATCCTGCCTGCGGCACATCACGCAACACCCTTGAGATGATCCGCAAAGCCGGTATTGAGCCGACCATCATTGAATATCTCAAGACACCGCCAACGCGCGATGAACTGGTCGCGCTGATCGACGCCATGCCCATCACGGCCAGAGACCTTTTGCGCCAGAAGGGTACCCCCTATGATGAACTGGGACTGGCTGATCCAGAGCTCACTGACGATGATCTGATTGATGCCATGATGGATCATCCGATCCTCATCAACAGACCAATCGTCATCAGCGATAAGGGTGTCAATCTGTGCCGCCCGTCAGAAAAGGTCATGGAGCTTCTCCCCACTGATATTGGCAGCTTCACCAAGGAAGATGGTGAAGTGGTAACGTCAGACAAGAGCTAGACGAACCGTCATGGATATCACGACAGACACGCCGTTCGGCATCGCCCTTGATGCAGAGGATCATCTTGCCGATCCTGCGCTTTTGCATGCCATCGACCACAGCTATCTGGCCAGCCCGAGTGACGACGGCCACCCGCCTCGCATTCTGCTGCTCTATGGCTCCCTGCGCAAACGCTCCTTCTCGCGTCTCGTTGCCTATGAAGCTGCCCGACTGCTCACGGCTCTTGGTGCAGAATGCCGCCTGTTCGACCCCTCAGGGCTCCCTCTGCCCGATGATGCCGATGCAAGCCACCCCAAGGTGCAGGAATTGCGCGACCTCTCGTCCTGGGCGGAGGGTATGGTCTGGGTTTCGCCAGAACGTCACGGCGCCATGACAGGCATCATGAAGGCACAAATCGACTGGATCCCGCTATCACTGGGCGCCGTGCGCCCGACACAGGGCAAGACCCTTGCACTGATGCAGGTGGAAGGCGGCTCCCAAAGTTTCAATGCCGTCAACCAGATGCGGATTCTGGGGCGCTGGATGCGAATGATCACTATCCCGAACCAATCCTCCATCGCCAAGGCCTTTACAGAATTTGGTGAGGATGATCGCATCAAGCCATCGCCCTACTATAACCGCATTATCGATGTCTGCGAAGAGCTGATGAAATTCACATGGATGACCCGCAGTCGTTCCGACTATCTGGTTGACCGATATTCAGAACGGGTCGAAACCGGCCAACAACTGATCGATCGGGTCAATATGAAGAAGATCTGAGCCACAGCACGCCTAAACCGCCCAATGCGCAGCAACATATAGTCATGGTCATAAAAAAGGCCCGCCGGTTTCATCCAGCGGGCCTTTTTATACATTCTCGTCAGCGACGTCCGATCATCGATAGATCAGATGCGGCAGCCATGTTGTCAATTCCGGGAAGTACCACAGGATCAACAGAGCGAAGACCTGAATGAAGACGAACGGAATGATACCGCGATAGATCTGGCCCGTGCGCACGGAGGCAGGTGCCACACCGCGCAAATAGAACAGCGCAAAGCCGAATGGCGGCGTCAGGAAGGAGGTCTGCAAGTTGACCGCCATCATGATACCCAACCAGATCGGGCTCATGGTATCGCCATTTGGCATTTCCATCTGCAGAAGCACTGGCGCAACCATCGGCACAACCACAAACACGATTTCAAGGAAATCGAGGAAGAAGCCGAGGAAGAACATCAGCAGCATAACCGCAATCATCGCGCCCACTGCGCCACCCGGCATGCTGGCCAGAGCTTCCTGAATCATCTCTTCGCCACCAAGTCCGCGGAACACCAGCGAAAAGAGCGAAGCACCGATCAGAATAAGGAACACCATGGTGGTCACCTCAGTGGTGCCTTCCATGACGGTCCTCAGAACACCGTTCTTATAGGTCCGGATCAGTGCGGTCAGCATACCCCAGCCCAAAAGCAAGACGCAGATCGCTGCCACGATGATTGCCGCCAGATCCATTGGCTCGATATGATCACGTGCGATACGCAGATCCATGAATTCCGACAGGAACAGCGCCACAACAAGGCCAACAGCTGCCACTATAATGCTCTTGCCGTGCTTTTCGTCCAATCGGTAGCCAGCGAGCAGAATGGCACCCACGGCACCAACAGCGGCCGCTTCCGTCGGCGTGGCAACACCACCCAAAATGGAGCCGAGAACAGCGAGGATCAGGATGAGTGGTGGCAGCAGCGCGTGGAAGACTTCTGTTGCGGTAACTTTCTCGCGCTCTTCCTTTGGAATGGAAGGCGCAACACTCGGCTTCACCGTCGCAATGATGATCTGATAGATGATATAGAAGCCAACCAGCATCAAGCCAGGAATCAATGCACCTGCAAAAAGGTCACCCACTGAAATCGGGTCCGGCGAGAAAATACCCATATCCAGCTGCGCCTTCTGATAGGCGTTGGACAGCTGGTCACCCAAAATAACGAGCACGATGGATGGCGGGATGATCTGACCCAAGGTACCGGCAGCGGCAATCGAGCCACAGGCCAGCTCGGCAGAATAACCACGCTTAAGCATGCTTGGCAGGGACAAGAGCCCCATCGTGACAACCGTCGCCCCGACAATACCGGTAGACGCCGCCAACAGAGCCCCCACGATGGACACGGCAATACCGAGACCACCATTGACCGACCCGAGCATGCGCCCCATCGTATCGAGCAATTCTTCAGCAACCTTCGAGCGCTCCAGAACAACGCCCATAAAGACGAACAGAGGAACAGCCACGAGGGTTTCGTTGGTCATGGTGCCGAAAATACGCTGCGGCAGAGCCGACAGGAACGACATTTCAAAGGCACCAAAGCCCCAACCGATCAGAGCAAAGATAAGAGCAACACCGGCAAGGCTGAAAGCCACCGGAAAGCCGAGCATGAGGACGACACAAGCCGCAGCGAACATCATCAGGTCAAGAGAATGAGCAATCGCTTCCATCAGCCTTCTCCCATCTGCTGCAAGCGCTGCAATTCAATCTCATCGCCCTGAAGAGCACACCATGATCTCACGAACATCACAAAGCCTTGCAGGGCCATTTGGATAGCGAACACAATGATGGCACTCTTGAGCAGGAAACGCGCCTGAATACCGGATGTTTCGGCACTGCCTTCCAGAATGGCCCAACTGTTATAGACATAATCCCAGGAAACAAAGACGAGCAGAACACAGACGGGAATGAGCAAAACAACTGCGCCAAACATATTGATCTTGGCCTTCGTACGCGGATGCGCTTCACGATAGAAGATATCCACGCGCACATGGCCGTCTCTGGAAAGAGTGAAGGCCGAAGCCTGCATGAAAAGAAAAGCGTGTACGTATACAATCAGTTCCTGGGCCCAGATGGAGCCAACGCCAAAGATGTAGCGCATCAACACGACAACAAACTGTATTAGAACAACGATAAGAGCGAACCAGGCAAGTCCTTTGCCCGTCGCTACATTGACCCGATCGATCAGGTCTGCCAGAGCGCGCATCGTTTAACTCCTGTCCACGACCAAAAACAAACAATAAGACAAAAGCAAACAAACCCATTTTGTTCGCTGAAAGAGAGGTCGGAACTTTTGTTGTTTGGCATACACAACCCGGTCGAGCGCTTCAACCCGGATGTGAAGGTCTTATGTGTGAGAACCTGAAAATGTTGAAATAAACCAGAACAAATTTCAGGCATAAAGATGCTCTCCCCAAATTTGGGGAGAGCTGAGCAAGCATTTCAGAAGCTTTAGCCAAGAACGCGGTCACGACCATCCAGGAACGGACGCTCGGTAATACGCATCCAATCGCCAACATTCTTGCGGGCAGCCAGATAGCTTTCGTAAATACGGCCGGACAATTCATCCTGAGCGCCGAATTCAGCAACCACTTCTTCGCAAACCTTGCCGATCGCGTCGAAAACGTCATCCGGGAACTTTTTGAGCACAACGCCATGTTTGTTGACCAACTGCTCAAGAGCGGCACCGTTATGAGCGTTATATTCAGAAGACAAGATGTTGTTTTCTGCAATACAAGCCGTTCTCAACATGGCCTGATCGGCTTTCGAGAAATCGTTGAAGACATCCAGGTTGACGCCGACGGAAATACCGCCACTTGGCTCATGGAAGCCAGGATAGTAGTAGAATTTCGTGGTCTTGTAGAAGCCCAGAGCCAGATCGTTCCAAGGGCCAACAAATTCGGTCGCATCGATCGCGCCGGACTGCAGAGCCTGGAAGATTTCGCCACCCGGCAGGGAAACGGCGGATGCACCAAGACGACGCAGCACTTCACCACCCATGCCCGGCATACGCATTTTCAGGCCCTTGATATCGTCAAGTGTCTTGATTTCCTTGTTGAACCAACCGCCCATCTGAGCACCGGTGTTGCCAGCAGGGAAGGATTTGACATTGAATGATGCTGCCAGTTCGTCCCAGAGTTCCTGACCACCCTGATGGTGAATCCATGCGTCAAACTCGGTTGCCGTCATCCCCATTGGCACGGTGGTAAAGAAAGCCAGAGACTTGCTTTTGCCAACGAAGTTATATTCGGATGCATGATACATGTCGGCGGTGCCGGTCATCACGGCATCGTAAGCTTCAAAAGCAGGCACCAATTCGCCAGCGCTGTAAACTTTAACGGTCAGGCGGCCGTCGGTCATGGCAGTGATGTTGTCAGCCAAACGCTGAGCACCGGTGCCAAGGCCAGGAAAGTTTTTCGGCCAGCTGGTTACCATTTTCAATGTGCGCTTACCCTGAGCGTAAGCTGGAGCTGCAAGCGTGCTTGCAGCGGCACCACCAGACACGAGGCTGGCTTTTTTCAAGAAATCGCGACGATCCATTTAGGATTCCTCCTTGAGCTGTTTTCTAATTTTCAGACTGCCTTAGCCAATTTTGTTCGAATATATAAAAAACGAAAAAGCTGCGATGATAGCATCAGAAAGCCAGATACTGTATCACTCTGCAAGACAACAGTCCGGGGTCGGAACATGAGCAAGAAACAACCACAAAACATCCCGAATGCCAACGGAAAATTAGCATTTAAGCTCAAAATTTTACTGATTGCTATCTTGCCCATCATTTTGGTGTCAGGACTGACAGGGTGGATGATCCACATTGAGGCAAATCGCCTCATCTCAAAAGAAGTAAAGTTGGTTGAGAGCCGAATCCTATCGGTCCGTCGTCAGGAGCTGGAAAACTACACTTCGCTCGCCTTGACAGCCATTCGCCACATATATGCAGAAAATGACAAAGAGACGCCGCAAGCCCGTGAGGCAGTTCGACAGATATTGCACAATCTCAATTACGGACAAGACGGCTACTTTTTCGCCTATGATCGCGCTGGCACCAATCTGGTCAATGCCCCCGATCCGCGTCTATTGGGGCAAAATCTTTGGTATAAACGTGACGGTCTGGGGCACTTCTTTCTTCAGGAACTCATGAAGAAAGCCGTTCATGGCGGCGGCTACTATACCTTTAAATGGCCTAAGCCATCGACGGGAATTGACACCCTCAAGCTGGGTTACGCAACTTTCCTGCCGGATTGGGGCTGGATGATTGGAACGGGCGCCTATCTGGACGATATCAAGCAGGAACTTTCAGCGCTGAGCAATGACATGCGAACGACAGCACGCCATACGGAATTTACGTTCCTGATCATGTCCTTGCTGATTATCGGCATCACAGCCCTATCTATCGCAGCGTTGCATTTCAACGAACATAAGCTGGCAGATGAGAAGCTCAAGGCTCTGACCCAGCGGATCATTGATGTGCAGGAGGAAGAACGCAAGCGCGTATCAAATGACCTGCATGATGGTCTCAACCAACTGTTGGTCAGCATCAGGCATCGGCTTGAGCTGGCCATGGAGCAGATATCAAAGCCCACAGTAGCCCAGCCACTCATGAAAAAGAGCCTCGCGATACTGGATACATCCATCGCCGATGTCCGCAGAATCTCAAAGGCACTTCACCCGTCGGCCCTGGCCAATATCGGCCTGAGCGAAGCCATCAGGGAGTTGGGACAGGATTTTGAAGACAGTACGCAGATCAAGACCAACGTCATCGCAAGCCGCGTTGATTTCCTGCTCACTGAAGCGGCAAAAATAGCCTTGTTCAGAATTACCCAAGAAGCGCTTACCAATGTTGTTCGCCATACAGATGCAAAACGGATTCAGATCTTGCTGTGCACAGAACAAAGGATAAAAGGGAAAAAGGCCATCATGCTGTCGATTGAAGATGATGGTACGAGCTTCACAGACCCCAGCTCACTGACCACAGATTCAGGCCTCGGCCTGCGCAATATGTTCGAGCGGGTTGAAAGCCATGGAGGTACACTTACATTTACAAAAGGAGAGTTGGGTGGATTGAAAATCACGATCAAGATACCACAAGCTTAAGAACCATACCTAAAATGGTCCACAGAGTACAAAACAGAACATTGTGTGCTTTCAATTGACACAATTGGGCCTTACGCTAACAGATAAGCAAGCCAAAGCAGGAATCTCTCCTGTTTTATAGAACATCTCCCAACAGCGTTCGAAAAATGAAAGAAAAAACTCGTATAGTCATTGCTGATGACCATGCTCTGGTTAGAGACGGCATTCGTGCACGTCTGGAGCTTGAAGAGTCTATCGAAATCGTCGCTGAGGCCGAAGATGGTTTTCAGGCGATCGAAAAAGCACGGAATTTTCAACCAGACATCCTGATGCTCGACATTTCCATGCCCAAATGCAACGGCCTGGAAGCGGCGGAACAGATCCATACTGTATCGCCAAGCAGTCGCATTCTCTTCCTGTCGATGCATGACAATCCCGAATATGTGCGCGCTGCGGTCAAATCTGGTGCTTCGGGCTTCCTGCTCAAGGATATCGGAGCCATCGACATGGTGAAAGCGATCCAGACCATTTCGCAAGGAGGATATTATTTTTCCAAGAATATCTCCGTTGACGCCCTCAAGCCATCCGAGGAAAAACCGGCCAATCCCTTCAATCTGACAGAAAGGGAAATTGAGGTCCTCAGGGGTATCGCCTTGGGTAAGGCCAACAAGGAGATCGCGGGCGATCTTGGCATCGGCGTCAGAACCGTTGAAAGCCACAGACAGCGCATGCGTGATAAGCTCGGCGGAGGCAATGCGGCCCAATTGACCCATATGGCCATGGAGCTCGGGCTGGTCGACAAATCGGCATCGAGTACACTGACACCCTGACGGATCGATTGCACCCTTTGCATGGACAATACGCCCAAGGCCTAATATAGATTTGCAAGCAGCAGAATGCCGCCGAACATCAGCACGATGATACCGGCGAGAAACAGAATGATCACGCCGAACCAATCCAAAGCTTTGCTAGAAAGCCCCATATTGGCAAGCATCTGGGAGAAAGATCGCGCATAAACGGCAATCAGGGCTAAGGCCGCCACCGTTAAGCCTGTTCCCAACCCCATCGCATAGGCAGAGAGCACACCAGCCCAGAAAACCTTCTGCGACAAGGCAAAGACCAGAACAATCAGCGCGCCCGAGCATGGACGCAGCCCCATGGAAATGACAGCCAGCGACATGCCTCGCATGCCTTTGGCCTGCTCGATCACATCCAGAGGAGCTGCATGACTGTGGCCACAGCTGCATGCCTCACCATGATGATGATGATGGTGTTCGTGATCATGCACATCATGCCCAGAGCCAAGCCCGCCCCCCTTCAAACGCCCCCACTCATGTCTGGCTGACCGTAAGGCGCGCAAAATAAGCCAGCCCCCAAGCACCACAAACATGGCGTAGGAAGCCATCTCAAACAATTGCGCGGTTTGGGTAATGACGATGGAGGTAAGGTTAAGCAGAACCGCAGCGATGCCGATCAACAGAACAGCCACGCTGGCCTGCACCATTGCCGCCACCAGAGCCAGAATGGCCCCTTTGCGCGCCGAGGCGCCACTGGCAAACAGATAGGTTGTCAGAACCACCTTCCCATGCCCCGGCCCTGCCGCATGAAAAAGCCCATAGGCCATGGAAAGCCCGAGCAGCAAAAACAGAGCGGGCCAGCTCGTGCGCACCAGCTTCACCGCATCCTTGAGCGCCATGTAGAAATCAGACTGCCGCGCCAATATCCAGCGCTGGATTTCCCCCCAAATACCTGAGGTCGCCATCGGACCGGTTGTATCGGGCAAGGCAACACCAAAAGGAGAGGGAGCAGCCTGAACCGAAACAGGGTGGAAAGCCCAAAGCGTCAAAACCGTCAGGGCAGCAAGAAGCAAGACTGCAAAAGGCCTTCGCCATACAAAGCCATAAGGCCCGTTTGTCAATCGCATTTCAAAAATACCTGATTGGCCATAACCACTGTAAATTGCATCAGATCAGACGGGATCTCTCTTTGATCCGCAGGAATTGCTGCCAACTGATTTGCAATATCATCATCCAGCCCCTTGGGAAGCTGCAAACGCGCGTGACAACTATTGGGCATGCCAATTATCTTCACTGGATCTTTGTCGGCAAATTCGAAATCTACAAAGAAGCTGGGATCATAAATATCCAAAACAGCCTCTTTATGGGTGTCAATATCGGCGACCACAGGCAAGGTGAAATGTAATTCAAGTTGGTCACCTTTTGTCGAAAGCCAATAGTTGGTTGGTTCGCCAAAGGGCGATTCCTTGCTGCTATTGAGCGCTCCCTTTTCGTACAACTCTGAGAAATAGCCATACTCGGACAAGGATTCCACATTCACTTGCGCCAGCGGCTGCAACTCTTCACGCGATAGCACACCATCTTCATTTTCATCCAGTCCCTGACTCGCAAACGCACTGAAAGCTTCGTCAAAAGTCCAGCGATGATTGATAGCTTTTATCTTGGCCCCATCCATCACAAGATCGCTCTGAACACTCACCCAGACATGGGGGTGCGCCTGCGCAGCTGAATAAAGGCCGCATGACACAAAAAGAGCGGCATAAAAAAACCAAGGGCGGAAAGGCATAAAAACAACCTCAGTTATCAGGAGTTAAGTGGTCCAGAGCAGGCATCTCAACCGCTGGATTGGTTCGCCATCGACCCTATTAAATCGCAACTAAGACAGGAAGATGGCAAATTGACCATAGCCAACCAGATCTACCCGATCACAAAGGCAACAAGATAACAAAAAAGCAGTCCTTTTCAGGACTGCTTTTTTGTTTCCAGAATTCCTGCCCTTCAGATTACGCTTTCCAGCGCCTTAGCAACAGGGCGTTGGAGACCACCGACACCGAACTGAAGGCCATGGCAGCGCCCGCAATCGCCGGGTTGAGCAAGCCCAAAGCGGCCAACGGAATGCCGATGACGTTATAGACAAAGGCCCAGAACAGATTCTGCCATATCTTGCGATAGGTATGGCGCGCGATTTCAAAGGCGGCACCAACCAGCCCGACATCCACGCGCATAAGCGTAATGGCCGCCGCGCCAATGGCGACATCGGTGCCCGAGCCCATGGCGATACCAACATCAGCCTGAGCCAGTGCCGGAGCATCGTTAAGACCATCCCCGACCATGGCAACCACATGCCCCTCTTGTTGCAGGTCCGTCAGATAATCAAGCTTCTGCTTTGGCGTTACGCCACCTTTGACATCATCAAGACCAAGCGCCTCGCCTACCCGACGCACCGTTTCGGGCGCATCGCCAGAGAGTAGAACCGTTTTCAGACCACGCGCCTTCAACGCTTCTATCGCCCCTCTTGATTCAGCGCGCACCTCATCGCGGAACCCGAGCAGAGCAACCAGAGCTCCATCCATGGCGACCGCCGAGACCGATAGCCCCTCCTGTTCCATCCCGGTAAAAGCATCTTCAGAGGCGCCAAGATCAACGCCATTCCGGTCTAGAAAGGCGCGCGTCCCGATCAGAACGGTTTTCCCGTCAATTGTTCCTTCAACACCTTCACCCACATGGGCCGTCACACCTCTTGCCTGCGGCATACGGGCGCCTCTTTCCTTGGCGGCATCAACGCAGGCCTTGGCCAACGGATGCTCACTGCCCGATTGCACGGCTGCAACAGCCCCCACAAGCTCGGCTTCATCCCTGGATGCACCAAGCATATTGATGCCCACCAGACTTGGCTTGCCCTCAGTCAGCGTTCCGGTTTTGTCAAACACCACATGGGTCACCTTGCCGGCCACTTCGAGCACATCGATATCGCGGATCAACACACCGCTTTTGGCGGCCGCTCCCGTTCCGGCGACCAGCGCCGTAGGTGTCGCCAGACCAAGCGCACAGGGGCAGGCGATCACGAGAACTGATACGGCAGCCACAACCGCCGCCTCGAAGCCTCCGCCCATGGCAAGCCAGACGATGAAGGTGAGCAGCGCCAGCCCGATCACAACCGGAACGAACACGGCCGAAATCCGGTCCGCCAGATTCTGCATCTTGGCCTTGCCGGTCTGGGCCTGATCAACCAGACGAATGATGCGCGCCAGCACCGTATCATCGCCAAGCGCGACCACATCCAGCACCACGGCCCCCGCACCATTCACCGCGCCGGAGATGACCTTCTCGCCCTCTTCGCGCAACACCGGCTCGCTTTCGCCAGAAAGCAGGGCTTCATCAAATTCGCTACGGCCCTCAAGGATCAGTCCATCAACGGGAACCACCTCACCGGGCAACACACGCACGTGATCCCCTGTTTTGACCTGCTCAATCGGCACCATCTGATCACCGGCTCCGTCACCAGACACCAGACGTGCCTCGCGCGGACGCAGCCCCATGAGCGCACGCAGAGCATCGGCAGCGCTGCGCCGTGCTCGCCCTTCAAGCCATTTGCCAAACACGATCAGCGTCAGGATAGCCGCCGAGGCTTCAAAATAGAGATGCCCGACCGCATTTTCACCAAGCGCAAAAATCTGATAAAGCGAGAAGAGAAAGGCCGCACTGGTGCCCATGGCGACCAGCACATCCATATTGGCAGCACCACTGGAAAGCGCACTGGCCGCACCACGATAAAAGCGCGCCCCGACAACCACCTGCACGACGGCAGCCAACACAAGCTGCACAAATGGCGGCATGTGCCAGGCCGCGCCAAACCAGTGAGCAACCATGGGTGCGACGAGCGGCAACGTGAGAAGGGCGGAGAAAAGGAAAAGATAAAAAGAGTGCCGTTCTTCCCGTTCGCGCCCTTCATCCACCTCTTCGGCCTGCGCCTGTCGTTCAGACAGACTACCTTGCCGGAGGCTGGCCCCGAAGCCGGTTTTCTCGATCATCGCCTTGATGTCATCAGCGCTCTGGCCACCACTCACAGAGACATCGGCGCGTTCCAGTGCCAGATTCACATGCGCCTCAATGCCGGGCTTAGCGTTCAACACCCGTTCGACACGGGCCGAACAGGCAGCGCAATGCATGCCGCTGACATCGAAAACAAGCGTATCGGACGCCGCTTGCGCAGCATCCCTTGGGGAAGAAAGAACCGTTTCAGACATGAGTATCAAGACCAGCTTTTAACAGGAATTTTAAAGTCAAGAATACATATAGGGGTTCCAGTAACAGGAAGGTCAAGAGCTGAAAGGCGCCACTTTCACAACCTCTCTGGCATAGGAAACAAACTGCCCTGCAATATACTCTATGAGTGTTCTACCCTTCTCAGCATTTGCTCGAGCAGCATCACCCACAACACCGGCTTCATTCAGATCCGTCACCATCCAGCCCAACTGCTTACGACCGTAAAAGCGCAGATGCTCGTTGCCTTCTGCCATCTCTTGCTGGCGCGATGGAAACACCCCAGCCTCATCAAGGCAAACCAGATCAGGCCGTAGGGCCAGCATCATGGAGGTTTCCACATCGCCACCATGAATGCCATAGGCGATCTCGTCCGGCTCGAACAGCCCTTCTGGATAGCCCAGCCGCAGCCAGTTGGTGGCTGAAACCACCATGCCATGATGCACACGCAGATCCTGAATGAGAATATCCATCAAAGGCACATTGCCGCCGTGGCTGTTGATGATGATGAGCCGCTTGACACCGGCCCTCTTCACGGAAAGGCAAATGTCCGTCCAGAGTGGGAGCAGATGCTTCCAGCTCGACGTCAGGGTGCCAGCCCCATCCAGATGCTCCTCGGACCAGCCTACCTGTTGCACGGGCAGGAATATGATCGGCAGATCATCAGGCTTTTCCGCAAGAACCGCCTCGATATAGCCCTCAGCCAAAATCGCATCCGTACCGGTAGGCAAATGCGGACCATGCTGTTCAATTGCGGCAATGGGAAGCACGGCCACCGCATCGGCCAACGCCGGATCGGCGAAATCATCGCGCCCCATTTCGCGCCACAAAGCTTTGATCATGGTCGGCTCCCTTCATCGTCAAACTAGATTGGTCCTACCCAAGTTAGCGGCTTGCTTGCGCAAAGGCCAGTATCTCAACAGACTTTACGCGCCTTTGCCCAACCCCTATCCTGTTGCCAACCATAAAGCAATTTAGCCTCGGAGAGAGACCCAATGCTCCACCCCGTCGACAATTTCCTCAATCTCGGTGACGAAAATGCCTTTGCCGTGCTCGCCCGCGCCAATCAGTTGGCAGCCGAGGGCAAAGACATCATCAATCTCGGCATCGGGCAACCGGATTTCAAAACCCCCGACCATATTGTCGAAGCCGCCATTGAGGCGTTGAGGGCCGGAGAGCACGGCTATACCCCTGCCGTTGGCATTCCACGCCTCAGAGAGGTGGTGGCCGAAGATCTCAAGGCGCACCATGGCGCTGATATTTCGCCAGACCGCATCATGATCATGCCCGGCGGCAAGGTCACCATGTATATGGCCATCACCCTGTTCGGAAAACCCGGCGTTGATATTCTCTACCCCGACCCGGGCTTTCCCATCTATCGCTCTATGATCGAATTCACCGGAGCCCGGCCCATTCCCGTACCGTTGCGCGAGGAAAACGGCTTTGCCTTCTCGGCCGATGAATTGCTGTCTCTGATCACCAAAGATACCCGCCTCATCATCGTCAACAGTCCGTCCAACCCGACAGGTGGCGTCACGCCCAAAGGCGAGATCGACAAACTGGTCAAGGGCCTCGCCGATTGGCCGGACGTGGCCATCATGTCCGATGAAATCTATTCACGCATGACCTTTGATGGCCTTGAGCACCAGAGCCTCACCTCCTATCCTGAACTGGAAGACAGGCTGATCCTGCTCAATGGCTGGTCCAAGACCTATGCCATGACAGGGTGGCGGTTGGGCTTCTCGGTCTGGCCCGAGAGCCTTTATGATCATGTCCGCAAGCTGGCAGTCAATTCCTATTCCTGCGTCAACTCCGCCGCCCAGTTCGCAGGTATCGCCGCCATAACCGGCCCTCAGAACGCAGCCGACGCGATGATGGTTGAGTTCGATACCCGCCGCAAAGCCGTGGTCGCAGCGCTCAATGAGCTGCCCAATGTCTCCTGCGTCATGCCCAAAGGAGCCTTTTATGCCTTCCCGAATGTGACGCAAACAGGCTTCAAGGCAAAAGAGCTGTCTTCCCGTCTGCTCGAAGAAGCAGGTGTTGCCACCATTGGCGGGCCAGACTTCGGCGTTTATGGCGAAGGCTATATCCGGCTTTCCTATGCCAACAGCCTTGAAAATATTCTCAAGGCCGTGGAGCGCATGGGCGCCTTTCTGGAAAAGAACCGCCCCTGAATTCCAGTGAGCAAACAAAAATCTGGCCAAACAGGCGCTCCGTGAGCAGGCGGTTTGGCCAGATCTTTTCAACGTCAGCAACCAACGCGGGAGCGACGGAACCCGCGCTTAAAAATAAAGCCCCTTGATCAAATCACGCATAGCTTCGCAATCGGGAAGCTGGTCTGCCTTTGGCCGCCGCTTCGCCGCGCGGGCCTTGCCAAACCAATCAATGCCGAATTTCGTGCCAATCCAGACAAGCATGAAGACCTCCTGTATTTGTTGGACCCTCTTCCTTTTACGCCCTTGCCAATCAAAAATAATCCAATAATATCCTATCTTGTTATTCATTTTTGAATAGCACGGAGCAAGTGATATGGATTTTGACTGGAACGCCATCCGAAGCTTTTTGCGCGTTGCAAAAACGGGCACCCTCAGCGCAGCCGCCGCCGATCTGGGGCTCTCGCAGCCAACGGTGGGGCGGCATATCTCTCGCCTTGAGGACAATTTGGGCCTTCGCCTGTTCGACCATAACCAGCAGGGTTTTGAATTGACCCAGGCCGGCGAGCAATTGCTCGAAGCTGCCAACAATATGGCCCTGTCTGCGGCAGACCTGCAGCGCCGCGCCAGTGCAGCCAATCCGGCCCGCGAATCCGTTCGCCTGACGATCGAGGTGCGGCCATGGTCCCTGCGGCTAGCATCAAGACATATCGAGCGCCTGACACCGTCGATGCCTCAGGCGGAAGACACGCCGCCCGTCAATTTCACCTTCCTGTCTCAGGATGAATATCTCAGCATATCGCGCCTGGAGGCCGATCTTGCCATTCGCAACAAGGTGCCCAAGCAGGGCAACCTCATTTCGGTCAAACTGGGCTATCTCACTTATCGCATTTTCGGCTCGCAGGACTATTGCAAGGCCCATCCAGATGCCTTTGATCCGGCCAGCTGGCAGCAGCAGGATTGGGTCGGCTTTGGCCAAACCCGCCCTCATTCCAGTTCAAACAAGGCAATCGCCTCGATACTTGAGGGCAAGTCTCCGCGCTTTATCGCCAATCAGCAGGAAGGCCTCATCGACATGATCAAGAAGGGCTATGCCATGGGCATCCTTCCTGCCTGGATTGGCCATGAGGAAGGCTTTGTCCAATTGAGCGATACGATTTATCACCCGCAGGAGGCCTGGCTTATCTATCACCCGAACCTTAAGGCCCACCCGATCAAGCGCCATGTAAAGGATCAGCTTCAGGCCTTGGTTTCAGAAACCTTGGCCCGCTATTATAACGAAGCCGACAAGGCAAACCATATAGGGTGCTAACAAACAAAAAGGCCGCATCGTCTGATGCGGCCTCTTGTGGTATTTGGGCAAGAGGAGCGAGCCCCTTTTATTCGGCAGCTTCAACCTTGGCTTCCTCAGATCTCTGCTTTGGCAGGATCAGGTTGAGCAGAATGGCCACGATGGCGCAAAGGCCAATGCCCTTGATCGCGAAATCGCCGATACCGACTTCCAGTCCGCCAATGCCGATCACCAGAACCACGGAAGCAATGATCAGGTTGCGGGCTTCGGTCAGCTCGTCACCGACTTTGAGAAGCGTCGAAACGCCAACCACGGCGATGGCACCAAACAGGATTACCTCAATGCCGCCCATGACTGGTACCGGAATGGTCGCCAGAACAGCGCCAAGCGTTCCAGAGAAAGACAGCACAACAGCCCAGATCGCAGCAAATGTCATGATGGCCGGATTGAAGGCCTTGGTCAGGGCAACCGCGCCGGTCACTTCCGAATAGGTGGTGTTCGGCGGTCCGCCAAACAAGGCAGCCAGGCTGGTGGCCAGACCATCGCCAAGCAGCGTGTTCTTGAGGCCCGGTTTGGTGAAGAAGTCTTTCTTGGCGACACCGGAAATTGCCGCAATATCGCCGATATGCTCAATCGCCGGGGCGATGGCAACAGGCAGAATGAACAGGATGGCTTCCAGATTGAACTCCGGAAAGACGAATGGCGGTACGGCCACGATAGGAGCCGCAGAAATGGCAGAGAAGTCCACCACGCCAAACAACACGCTGACCGCATAGCCAGAAAGAATACCAAACAGGATTGGCACCAATTTGAACATGCCCTTGCCGAGAAGAGTGATCAACACAGTTACGCCCACGGACACCAGAGCAATGATCACAGCCTGATCAAATGGCACCAACTGCACAGATCCGTCGCTCGTCTTCCCCTGCGCCATGTTAAGCGCAATGGGAGCCAGCGAAAGACCAATTACCATGATAACCGGACCAACAACAACAGGCGGCAACAACCTGTCGATGATCTTTTGTCCCTTCCAGCGCACGAGGAAAGACAGCGCTACATAGACCATGCCTGCAGCAAAAAGGCCCGACATGGTCGCCGGAATACCCCATTGCTCGGTGCCGTAAATGATCGGTGCAATGAAAGCAAAGGACGAAGCCAGAAAAACCGGCACTGAACGCTTTGTGACAATCTGGAATAGCAGCGTTCCTGCCCCTGCAGTGAACAGAGCAACAGAAGAACTCAAACCGGTAAGAATGGGAACCAGAACCAACGACCCAAATGCCACGAACAGCATTTGCGCACCCAACAGCACTTGGCGACCAAGACCCTCCTGGGCCTGATTGCCAACCGAAGTAGACTCTTCGGACATTATTATCTCCCTCGGAGCCTTTTCAAATAGCCTCGCGACAAATGAACGGCTCGCTCTACCCATATGCCCATAAGCAAGAAGCAAATTCCTTGCCGCATACGGTCGACCAGCCGCAGATGATCCAGCCCATGATGGCAGCTGGTCCATGTTGAAATCAGGATATTTGGATCGAGAATCACATGTGCCTGATTCTGATCGTCAAAGGGGAGAAAAAATGAGCAATTCATAAGGATTCTGCACCCGCTTGAGGATAACCCGCAAAATTTGCGTAGTTCCCCTCAGGCAGGCTGTCTCAGCATCGCGCCAAGCTTGTAATCGTTACAGGCTCACTCAGCCAAGATCACTCTAGGCGCTTGGCGTGCCATTCGACATGATCGGCCATGAAGCTGGCGATGAAGTGATAATAATGATCATAGCCACCATGAAGCCGCATGGTCAGATCTACATTTGCCAGTCGGCAGGCTTTTTCAAAAGCCCATGGCTTCAGCTGGTCTTCAAGATATTCATCAGCCAGCCCCTGATCGATGAGGATCTGCCCTTCCCAGCCAAGTTTGGCAATCAGCGCGCAGGCATCGTGATCATCCCAATGAGCCTCTTCATCGCCCAGATAGGCTTCAAAGGCCTTGCGCCCCCAGAGGCAGGAAACCGGATTGGTGATCGGCGCTAGCGCAGAAACCGAGTGAAACAGCGTTGGGTGGCGTAAGGCCAGCGTCAAGGCCCCGTGTCCGCCCATGGAATGGCCGGTTATGCCCATTGCATCTTCATCCACCGGCAAAGCCCCCATTAGAAGCTTGGGCAATTCAGATGTCAGATAGGTCTCCATCTTGAAATGGTCCGACCAAGGCTCTTCTGTTGCATCAAGATAGAAGCTGGCAGATTGTCCCAGATCATAGGCATCATCATCAGCAACATTATCGCCCCGCGGACTGGTGTCCGGCGCAACAAAGATAAGCCCATGCTTGGCCGCATGCATTTGCGGCAAGCCTTGGGTCACCACCTCTTCCCAGCTACAGGTCAGCCCCGAAAGATAGAAGAGAGTTGGACAGACAAACCCTTCCAGAGCTTCACGCGGCAGAAACACAGAGAATTCCATCTCGGTTCCAGTGACTTTGGACTGGTGCCGATAGAGCCGCTGCTCTCCACCAAATGCTTTGGCCTTTGAAATAAGTTTCATAACGGACCTTCCTTTGCACAGCAGATGTAAGCGGACATGCTAAATACTGCGGCTGTCGGTTTCATGACAGGCCAAAGCCCGGCAACCACTGACAGCGCAGTATTAGTAAAGGCGAGATTTCACTTATTTATGTGGCTTGCCAAGCAGCTTGAGGCGCCCTGCAATCGCGGCGTCGCAGCGCCCATTGCTCCGGCGCAATACCACTTCCTGAGCAAAATTCACATGCTGCCCGATTGGGCCTCCCGCGAAGGATGCAGTGCCGGTTGGCAAAACCTGCAAGACCGCATAATCGCCGCCGGCATCGGTAAAGAGCGCATAGGGAGCGCCATTCACCACAAGACCAACCTGACCTGTACGGATGGGGCGCAATTCAACAGCCTGCTTTTGACCATCAAAATTCAGCTCAGCTTCGCTCAGTTTAACCCGTTTCTTCTTATCGGTCGCTACAACCCAGTTGCCAAGCAGATCCTTCAACTCGGTATCAACGGCCAGACAGGAATCATTGGCATTGGGTACACTCAAACGCGTAGCTTCACCCTGTTCAATGATGGCCCCCTTGGCGCTTACCCGATAGGTCATATGTGTATCATCAACACGGGCTACGTCGACCAGGGCTGCCGAAACGCCATTGACACCAACATTGCGCGCCAAAAAGCGATATTGCTGCCCCGGAACAGAGCCCTTCGCCATATAGAGCCAAGTGTTTGGCAATTTGCCGTCAAAGATAAGCCAGTCGCTCATGACCAAAGGCCGAACGGTCTTGCCGTCATTCAGCTCCCACACGCCGGTGAAAAAAGGCGTATCACTTGCCGCCAGAACAGGACCGGAGAAAACCGCAGGAACCAACAATGCAGCAGCACAAACCTGAGCCAGCTTGGCTGCCTTTTTTACGAAAAACAAATTCATAGCTTCTCCCTCTTCCCATCGAAGCATTCATCAAACAAGCAAAGTAACTACTTAACCAAAAGTGTCTTCTGCTTTTGCTATTTTCGCAATGCTCCGTTTGGGTCCCGTTAAAAAATCACATGCTTTAAAGTGATATTACGCCAAAATCTAAGAAAAATTGAGTCTGTTGTTCACTGCACGCAAGGATATCGTCCAAGACTTGCGCAAATTGTATCAGCTAGACAAGGCACTTCAGAATCAGAAAACATATTCAGAACTATTCAAGAAACGGATTCTGATAGCCAATTCGTGTATCCGAGAGATTTCTTGTGTGTTTTTCTCTTGCTTAAGGCAGCACGAATATCAAGTGTGTGACATCCCCCCTTATGCAAAAACCCCCCGTAGTTTTAAGGGCTACGGGGGGTTTTTTTGAGTTTGTTATTAGCAGGCCCGGCAGCGACCTACTCTCCCACGTCTTAAGACGGAGTACCATTGGCGCAGAGGATATTAACGGCCGAGTTCGGGATGGGATCGGGTTTGGTGTCCTCGCCATAACCACCGGGCCGGCGAATAACAAACGGAGAAGCTGGTTGAGCTACCGGCGTTTTTGCTAGAGCAAAAAGCGCCTAACGCTTAGTTTCGGTGGGTTGCATTAGAGCAACCCGCCTTGAATGAATATAGACAAATGAGAGTAATCAAGCCTATCGAGCTATTAGTATCAGTAAGCTTCGCACGTTACCGCGCTTCCACACCTGACCTATCAACGTGGTGGTCTTCCACGGCTCTCAGGGAGAACTCGTCTCAAGGTGGGCTTCCCGCTTAGATGCTTTCAGCGGTTATCCCTTCCGCACATAGCTACCCTGCAATGCGGCTGGCGCCACAACAGGTCCACCAGAGGTGCGTCCAACCCGGTCCTCTCGTACTAGGGTCAGCTCCTTTCAATTCTCCTGCGCCCACGGCAGATAGGGACCGAACTGTCTCACGACGTTCTGAACCCAGCTCACGTACCGCTTTAATTGGCGAACAGCCAAACCCTTGGGACCTGCTCCAGCCCCAGGATGCGATGAGCCGACATCGAGGTGCCAAACAATGCCGTCGATATGGACTCTTGGGCATCATCAGCCTGTTATCCCCGGAGTACCTTTTATCCGTTGAGCGATGGCCCTTCCACACGGGACCACCGGATCACTATGACCGACTTTCGTCTCTGCTCGACTTGTCAGTCTCGCAGTCAGGCTGGCTTATGCCATTGCACTCAACGACCGATTTCCGACCGGTCTGAGCCAACCATCGCGCGCCTCCGTTACTCTTTGGGAGGCGACCGCCCCAGTCAAACTACCCACCATGCGCTGTCCCGGATCCGGATAACGGACCGCGGTTAGACAGCCATGACAACAGGGGTGGTATTTCAAGGATGGCTCCATCTGAGCTGGCGCCCAAACTTCAAAGCCTACCACCTATCCTACACATGCCAACACAACTGTCAGCGCAAAGCTATAGTAAAGGTTCACGGGGTCTTTCCGTCTGACCGCAGGAACCCCGCATCTTCACGGGGAATTCAATTTCACTGAGTCTATGCTGGAGACAGCGGGGAAGTCGTTACGCCATTCGTGCAGGTCGGAACTTACCCGACAAGGAATTTCGCTACCTTAGGACCGTTATAGTTACGGCCGCCGTTTACCGGGGCTTCAATTCGATGCTCTCACATCTCCTCTTAACCTTCCGGCACCGGGCAGGCGTCAGACCCTATACGTCGCCTTGCGGCTTCGCAGAGCCCTGTGTTTTTGATAAACAGTCGCAACCCCCTGGTCTGTGCCACCCGCTAAAAGTTGCCTTCTAACGGGTCTCCCTTCTCGCGAACTTACGGGAGCAATTTGCCGAGTTCCTTCAGCATAGTTCTCTCAAGCGCCTTGGTATACTCTACCTGTCCACCTGTGTCGGTTTAGGGTACGGTCTAATGTGGGTGCTATTTCCTGGAACTCCTACGCTGCATCATCAATCCAATAAGACAATACAACTACCGGAATTCGTCACATCCCACTGGTTGAGGAATATTAACCTCATTCCCATCGACTACGCATTTCTGCCTCGCCTTAGGGGCCGACTAACCCTGCGCTGATTAGCATTGCACAGGAACCCTTGGACTTTCGGCGAGAGTGTCTCTCACACTCTTTATCGTTACTCATGTCAGCATTCGCACTTCTGATACTTCCAGCAGCCCTCGCGGGTCTGCCTTCATCAGCCTACAGAACGCTCCGCTACCGCGCCTTACGGCACCCGCAGCTTCGGTGCATGGCTTTAGCCCCGTTACATTTTCGGCGCAAAGACCCTTATTTAGACCAGTGAGCTGTTACGCTTTCTTTAAATGATGGCTGCTTCTAAGCCAACATCCTGGTTGTTTTGGGATCCTCACATCCTTTCCCACTTAGCCATGACTTAGGGACCTTAACTGGCGGTCAGGGTTGTTGCCCTCTCCACGACGGACGTTAGCACCCGCCGTGTGTCTGCAGGATAGTACTCTTGGGTATTCGGAGTTTGGTTAGGTTTGGTAAGTCGGTGAGACCCCCTAGCCCATCCAGTGCTCTACCCCCCAAGGTATTCATCCCACGCTCTACCTAAATAGATTTCGCGGAGAACCAGCTATCTCCGGGTTTGATTGGCCTTTCACCCCTAGCAACAAGTCATCCCCGCCTTTTTCAACAGGCGTGGGTTCGGCCCTCCAGTGCGTGTTACCGCACCTTCAGCCTGCTCATAGCTAGATCACCCGGTTTCGGGTCTAATCCATCGAACTAACGCCCTATTAAGACTCGCTTTCGCTGCGCATACACCTAACGGCTTAAGCTTGCTCGATAAATTAAGTCGCTGACCCATTATACAAAAGGTACGCCGTCACCCTTACGGGCTCCGACTGCTTGTAGGCGTTCGGTTTCAGGATCTCTTTCACCCCCCTCGTCGGGGTGCTTTTCACCTTTCCCTCACGGTACTTGTTCACTATCGGTCGACAAGGAGTACTTAGGCTTTGAGGGTGGTCCCCCAATGTTCAGACAAGGTTTCACGTGCCCCGCCCTACTCAAGTCTTCATATCTTTAACACCCCTACAGGACTGTCACCCTCTTCGGTTAGCCTTTCCAGACTATTCAGGTTAAAAAATATGAAGCACTGGCCTGGTCCGCGTTCGCTCGCCACTACTAACGGAGTCTCTGTTGATGTCCTTTCCTACAGGTACTTAGATGTTTCAGTTCCCTGCGTTCGCCTCTTGACCCTATATATTCAGGCCAAGATACCCTTGCGGGTGGGTTTCCCCATTCAGATATCCACGGATCAAAGCTTGTTCGCAGCTCCCCATGGCTTTTCGCAGCGTACCACGTCTTTCATCGCCTCTTGTCGCCAAGGCATCCACCAAACGCCCTTAAGACACTTGATCACTCTCATTTTCTATACTCATTCAAATGAATGAGACTTCAAATGAAGTCATTCAAATCAGTAACCATCCACTCGGCACAAGCAGGCCAAGCAGTCTATAGATCACTGATAAAACTAAAGAACCTACCTTTCAATCATCCCGTCGGGGTACGACAAGATGAGGCAGGTTCTAGACCAGCTTCTCGAGATGCAATCAAAACCACGCGGTCAGGCAATGGTTAGAACTAATCCCTGGGT
>NZ_OY821667.1:2792500-2922500 GCF_963682185.1 uncultured Cohaesibacter sp.
ATCAGACCCCGTCATTTCGGCTGCTATCGTGAGAATGTGCATTAATGGCCGAACTGCTTCATTCAGTTTTCGTAAGCCGGATTGCCTATAAAATGAATGTCGATCTAAACCGGTCAACAGAGCCAATTCTGTCTGATTGATTCCAAGTCTCTTGGCGAATGCTCGTGCAGATATGATCTGATTGTTGCTATCGAAGTGCGTGGACATGGTTGGGTAGTCTTTCTGCAAAGCAGGCCTTTGAAGTTCATTCGCGATAAGCCAATTCTGTGACCATCTTTCGAGCAACTCAAGCCTCTTGACGCCCAAGGTTTGCCGAAAGCAATCATCTTGTGACAGATGGTTACCCAAATAGCTTCAGTCAGGGCAATGCTCCTCTTTCGCGGGGCTGGTTTGAGCAAACTGCGACTTTTCACTACAGACATCGCCTCCTTCACCGGTCAACCAACCTGTCCATCTTGCAGTCGAAGGCTTCACTGATGTCATCCGGGATTCCGTCAGAGAAGAAGGCCTTCTGCGTTGAGGTTCGCTTTTGTGGTTTCTCGAAGAGGTAGAAGGACATGCCATCTGCTGCATATGGGTTGCTTGGTTTCAATATCTGCCCGTCTTCTAGAATTGTGCACTGGGTGAAATATTCCACCACCAGCATGCTGCAGGTTTCGGTCACGGTTGGAACGTAGTTGATGATCGGCAGCTGGTCGTAGTCTTCGTCGTCTTCGTCTTCGTCGCATTCATAGTAAAAGTAATCATTGCTGAGCCGGGTTCCTGTTGCCGTTTCAAAAGCGACAAGGAGCTGCTGGAGACGCCGATCTTCTTCTTCCGATAGTTCTGAGCTGAAATCGTAGTAGCCTTTGATCTTGCCTCCTTCTTCTCTTGTGGTTGCGATGATGCCCGCGACTTCGTCAGGCTGAAGCTCTTTGCAATGGAGTGGGCCTTCAACGAAATTCTGAACGCAGATGGATGATCCAAAGCTGATGAAAAGGTCTTTCATATTAAAGTGTCTCCTGAATAAGGAAAACTGAATGGAGTGCGGCTGGCGAACGGATCGATTGGTAGAACACGGCAGGCCATTCAATGGGTGAACAATGTTGGTGCAAGCTGTTGTTGTCTCAGTCACGGCGACAGTTTGACGCCGTGACCGATGCGTGATCCTCAGGCTCGATTTCGATGAGTGTTTTGAGATGCGGAAACAATATCGGTAGAAGCGAAACTGAAGCGTCGGTGTTTCCTGTCTATGCAGGAAGGCGAATTCTCAACCGAGCCAGGAGCGAAGATGAGAGGGCTCATCAAGTTCCGTTGTTGCTGTTTTGGTAAGGCTGATGGATGGCAGGGTCGGCTTTTTGGGGGAGCGGTCCTTTCGGCCCTTTTCGAAATAGCGGACTGCCGCCATGTCGATATTGGCCTGAACACGAGCGCGGATGGCACTGAAACGCAATCTGTCAGGACCGATCAGACGCCCGATGACAGGGGAGGCTGATCTGCATTTCTTGAATCCGTTATGCTCGAGAGAAACGGTAATTCGGACATTGCTGTCAAAGACCGTTGGTGAGTTGAGGCCGGCTGCGGCCATGGCAATCGGATTGGTAATGTCTGTTTGAAGGGATGAGCTGGATTTGTTCTCGAGCCTTGATCCGCAGACAAGGGTGACAAAGCGCATCCCGCCGATGTTGCGGATATCATGGATGAGACAAGGGCGTGGTTCAGGAGCGTTTTGCTTTCGTTTCTCAGCGATCGGGAAGGGGAAGAGAATGACATCGCCCCATTTGAGTTTGTCTTTCCAGTCTTGCCGGGGGTGGGCGATGTGATGATCTTGATTGACCTTGATGAGCATGGGCTTTTGCGTCCTTACGTTAGAGGCTTGTTTGGCGCCTGTCTTTTCCTCTTCCTTTGTTTTGAGGGATCGGATCGTGCGCGGCGTCATCAAGGCTGCCGTGATCGATCTCGAATCCCTCTATTGCGCATTGTTTCCAACTCTTCCTTCTCCTGATGTCTGGCTCACCATTGGCAGCGAGCCAGAAGGTGGTCTTCGGATCACCGGGCAGAGATGGCATCCCATGCAGCCTGTTGCCGCTCGAGATCATTCTCCGACATCAGAGCTTTTGGGCCTCTTTCTCCTGGAGGCGTCAACTGATGACGAGCCTCGTGAAGCAGAAGGCGATCGGCCTCAATGCGTTGAGGGCTTCGACTATATTGCATGCGATGAAGCCCCTTGTTTGGTAGCCTGCCGATCACGGGCGAGGCAATTGAAGGCAGCCTGGAATCATCATGAGGGATGAGAACCGTTCGGGTTAAATTGACCGAGAAGGTGATTGGTTGTGAAAGGCCTGCCATTTGCAGGTCCATCTTTTCGGTGATCTGGATTTCTGAGGCGTTCGATGATGTCGGATCGACATCACGACCGATGCCCATAAGCAGCAGGGTTTCAGAATCGAATTGTGCGATTTCGATCACGACGAAGGCGTTGTGGAGGATTGGAGTTTCCGGTGGGTAGGCTGGAAACTGGACGATATCTCCGGGTTTGAGATCCTTGAGCCAATTGTCGGGGGATGGATTGATGGCATGGGTCATGTTTATGACTTCCTTCTAAAAGTGAAAACAGACGCCTTTTGCTCTTCTGAAAGGTTTGAAGGTTCAGATCGGCGCGGCGACATCCCGGCTGTCGCGCCAATCAGAACTGTTTTCTTTCTAACAAAAAACACCCCTTTCACGTCAGGAAAGGGGTGTTTTGTCTCACGAGAGATGATCGGCTTGGAGATGGACAAACGATCTATTTGTCGGTTTCGGTGTCTTCATCCTCGTCCGGTGATGACAAGATTTTTGCCACCAATTGGTCCATCAGGGACTGGGATTCCTTGAAGAGAGTATCCTGCAAGGCATCAGCCTGATAGGCCAGTCTGGTTTTGACGTCACGTTGGGCACAAAGCGCCATTGCCATGGCAACGCCTTTTGCGCCACGTTTGCCAAGTTCGGTATGTGCCATGGTCCGTGCGATGTGAGCGCCGGTTCCGAAATGCTCCCGCCAGATCTTGGATGGTCGCTTTTTGACATACATTTCGCCCAAGAAGTCATGAAACACTGGGGCTTTTGCTTCGATCAGCCTCTGTCTTTCTTGATTGAGCCATCCCGTTCCGACTTCAGGGTTGACCTCGTGAAATACCAGGGCATCAAAGAATCTGTCGAGTTTTGGATGCAATGGCGCCCTGATCGATTGGCCCGTTTTGTTGGTGGCTACATTGATTTTATATCGGCCTGTTTCGGCGTCATAGGTGATGTCTTCTCCCCACCGCAATAACCCGTCTGTTATGCGCAGTGGTATAAAGAGCCAAAGTGCGATGACGGCTGCCTGATTGCGCAACTTGTTCTTTGTCTTTCGATGTGTGGCAGTTGTGCTGTCCTTGAGGAGTTGGCAAGCAAGTCGGTAGATATCCTTGTAAGATGGCATTCGTTCATATCGGCCGAATTTCAGGGGGCTTTCTGCTGCTGCATCACTTTCGAGTTTGTTGATATGCTTGTTTAAGTCGGCCAGAATCTGAGGGCTGACACCCAGCTCTTTTCCAAACTGGCGTAATCGCATTGTTGCGGTTTGCAACGTACGGGCACGGCACCTCTGATTTTGATAGGTGGCTTCTTCTGCAGACGGAGCCCGATCTTTTTTTGTCTGTTCAAGAATGCGCACACCTGCGGCATCGATGACGACCGGAACGCCTGCTGTTTTGAGGGTCCAGACATACTCGTTGATGACATCTTGCATATTTTCCAGCAGGCTTGCTGAAAATGCTTTGCCGCCAGAAGGGCGATGGCCATTTCGCAACTGCGCCCATATTTGCTGCCAAGGGACGGGCCATTCCGAGACAGGACAGCGATATTTGGCTGGCTTTCTCTCTGCCTTTTCTTGCGGCTTTTTATGGGCATTGTTGTATGTGAACGTCTTTTCGGTGATCGCTGCCTGCAGGGCTGGACCGACAACCGGATGACCCGGAAACAGGATGTTGAACGTCGATCGTAAGGCAATCAGGGTATTCGGCGGCTCGTGCTTTGCCGAATAATCTAAAAAGTCCTGTTTGGTTGGAGCGTTTATGCCATGGAGATGAGTGTAACGCAAAAACTTGGCCAATCGCTTTTTGTGTCCATCGTCCAACTGACCGAATGTTGGCATGGCCTCATAAGGAGCGAGCAACTCGTCATTGGATGGGGTGTTTGCTGCTTCTATGTTCAATTTGTCTTTCTTGTTACCATTATTCATCGATCATCTCCGCAATCAGTTCTTGGCCGACTTGCATCTGTTCCACTTCCTTGATCCATGCGTAATAGGTCAAAACCGTATTGACCGTATCGCCGAGGCGCGTCGCAATGACCACGATCTTTTCGGGATGTGCGCGAAGCAAGAGTGAGGCCTGCCCATGGCGCATTTGTTGAGGTGTCATGGGCAAGTTGAGGACCGTGCGCGTGTAAGTCGAATAACGTTCGCTAAAATAGGTCTCATTCATTGGCTTTGTGGCACTTTCCGGGGCTGGAAAGAAATACGGGTTGTTGGCCGCGTGCTGATACAAGGGCCTGATGGTTTCAAGATACCAGTCCAAGACTCCCAGATAGTCTTGGTTGCCTGGGTGTATCTCAACCTTGATGCCCTTTTTGTTTTTGACGGTGCCCGGCGGGATCCTAAGCTTGATGGGATCTTTCTTGCTCTTGGGCATCATGATATGTGCATCAGTGCCATGGAGAGTCAGGCCCATGGCATTTTCGCAGCGGATCGGTGCTCCGCCAATTTCGATGGCGCAAAAGGCCGCACAGGTGCCGATCCAGCGGTATTTCACCAGTTCCATCTTCGTCAATGCACGCCCTTGTGCACTGGCTACGGATTCCATTTCCATGGCTGCATCCCGAAAGGCAAAAGGCGAGTTCAAGAAGCGCTTTGTGAGGGGGGTGGATTCAAACAAATTTTCACAAAACTGCTTATTGGCTTCGGCCATTTCATCTTCGGCATCTTTGCCTTCAATCAGGATGGAATTGTTTTTGAGCGCCTGGGTGAGCGCCGCAAGGGCTGTCGGGTCAGCGTCAAGGGCATGGAGGACCCGTTTGTATTTGGACAGATATTTCCGAACCGTCCGAGGTTTTAGTTTGCGGACATCATGGTCTGGCAACTGACAGCGGGCAACCATCAGATTCCGGACCTCAGTAATCACATCGCCGCGGACGAAAATAAGATCCCAACGCTGACTGATGTCAGTTTCGGGATGCGCATCGAGGTACGTGCGCGTGATGGAGTTCATCGTCGAGTTGAAGAGGGTTTGCGTTTCGGGGCTGCGATTGGCATAGGTCTTTGAAACAGGATCGAAATCCTCATCAGCCAAGACCGCATAGATCGCGTCAATGTCTTCCTGCCAATGTGGCGGGATCGGCTCTTGCTGCTGACGCAAACGGCGGGCTGAAAAGCCAATGCTGCTCAGAGGCAGATGGGGGTGAGCAAAATCATATTCGCGGAGCTTGTCAAGAAACGCCATGGCACGGCGATAGGAATCCCGTATGCGCGTTGGGCAGACAAGATACAAGCTGTTGGCGATGTCCTTGGTGATGTCCTGTGGTTGGATATCTACAGATCGCATGAAATCAGCAAGGCTTCTTACCGCAACAAAATTGGTTTTGCGATAAGGATCAAAATCCGGGATGTCCGGTGCGTGGCAATCAAGCGCATCGAGCAAATGATACCAACCATCTTGCTGGGCCCGTGCCTCTTCAAGGGCTTTATAGACGCCCAGGAATTCCTTGAGGGCTGCCTGGAGGCGACGGCGAAATTGTAGGTAGGCTTTTTCGGTAGTCCACCAGCTTGGATCAAAACCGTCGAGTGGGAAGGTGACCTCGATAAGATCCAAGGAGGCGGGGATGGTTGACAAGGGCTCGTTCAGAATGTCGCCAACCCGCTTGATCGAAGATACATAACGCTTCCTGCTCTCGTCGCTGAGATCTGTTCGCTTCTCGACATGAGCGAGCAGATCCTCAAATGTTTTGGGTTTGGGTTGATGCTCCTCAGATGCCGGTATTGGTGCCGGGGGGTCGAATAAGTTATTCAATTTGCTAACCTTTCTTTGGTTTGAGTGTGGTCGTTCAAATGCACTTCCGGTCGCCAAAGTGCATGCAGGACACACACACCACTGAATTTTCCGGACCCGATAATCGGTGGGTGTATGTATCCCGGGCGTGTCTCGGTCGTCCGGTCGAAAATGCGAATTTTGCTGTGTCCGATGTATTCATTGCGCATCTCCATCGATTACTTGTGGCAACGAGAAGATGCCGACAGCAGTCGTTGGTGCAGGGTCAGCAGATGGAACCTGTGATGGGGATGGCACGACACCTGATTTGGACAGGTGTCGATATTTCGGTTGGGGCTTGTTGCTCTGCCAGGCAATCACATCAGCTCTACGCCAACGTTTCCGATTCCGCGCGTTGGGGCGCTTTCCAAACGAAAGATCGATTGGCGCGGGAAAGTCTGGACTATAATTGGGTGAGGAAGGATTGACCCAGCGATAGATGATCGATGGATCTGTCCTACCCATATCTTGGGCCACCTGACTTGCTGTCAAGAGAGGCTTTGTCAACTCTTCCCAATGTTTTGCAGACTGGTCGGCAGCAAGTCCGAGGGCCTCAAAGACGACGGACCAGCGGGTGCCGTTGGCGCGCAACACGATGCCTGCGTCCTGTAGGACTTCTTTGAGGCTCCGTGCCGGCACACCGAAAAAGGCGATCAGGTCTTTGCGGTTGATGTAACTGTCTTTGCATTTTGTCATATAAAGGGAACTGGAAAAATTTTCCGAGAAACCAAAATAAAAATGCAACTTTTTAGAAATTATTTTACAAGTAATTGTATTTGTTTATGAAATTTATTGTCTGAAGTATGTGAGATGATAGCAGCAGGGGCAAACAGTTTGGCCCGGCGACAGTGAAGCAATCGCCGGGCTGGTTGTTTATGCAAGATGCGGAGGCACGGGATACATGATAAGGGTTGCCAGGCGTTGCCTCTAAGCCAGTGACGTTGGTTTGTTTATTACATATACACGTCGCCAACCCATCATCTCTTCTACGATTGGAATGCCGGCGTGACACCCGCGCATGAACCTGTAGTAATATTGCGCACGCAAAAAAGCCAAGAGCGGGGCGCTGCCCGGATTAAGATTTTTGCGATCAAAAAAACGACGCAGCTTTGCAAGCGTGTGATAGCCCCGACAATCTGGAAAGCCATCAGGATGTCTATTTGCTGCGGCCAACGACAGGCCGACCAAGGGCACTTTGCGTTGGCTATCTGGATTTTTCGACCTGATGCTATCCCCAATGCATATATGAGGGATTGGATCGTCAAGGACGATGTCGCAGGGGGCAAGGCCTGTGAGATCACCTGCTCTGCAGCCAGTTTCGAGCATCATCAGCAAAAAATCGCGTGAGGTGTCGTCGAGGCCATCAAAGGCATTAGGAGCAAGCCAGTCAGACTTGATCCGTGCGATATCGGAGACCAACTCAGCAAAGTTGGGTTCATTTCGGAATTGTTCGGTTTTGATGATCGATTTTATCATCACAATCTCCATCATTGGTTTCACAAGACAGGAGGATGCCTCTGCAAAAAGCAGCAGGCGATCGCTCCCTGAAAGCAAATAGGGCGATCAAGGACGAACGAAAAACGCAAATTGCGCCATAGTTTTAAGTAAATGTACGTATATTGACGGTGGGATCGGCCAAGATAATTGAGGATGCTGCGTACTTTTTCTTATGGTCATCTATAGTGATGGCAAAAAAATCAATAAATTTGGCACATTCGTTTGGGCCTCATCGTAATCCGACCTATTTTCGCTGGTTAAGCTGTTTTCATCAGATCCTGACCGCTTTGTTCGTGTCCGCATCGAGCCTTTGCTCCAATCAGGACACGGTTGGGCGGATTGATCTGTGATTTACATTGTTACAGTTTCAGTTGTTGGATGAGCGGGACGGGATCATCCATAATATCTGTTCCGCACTCCTTTACCGGAAATCGCTGAATTCTGCGGTTCTTTTCCCCATTTTCTCCTTGCGACCGAAAAAAGCACGGGTCCGTTTGGGTTTGTATCGCAATCGCCGTAGTTCCTTGATGTGGGCCGGTGTGTGATCGCTGGCCGTGATCGCAATCCCGCGATCGGAGATCGGATCCCGGCGTTATGGTACCGCAATGCTCAACAATTGAGTTCGAGAGAGTGCCAATCCATGGCAGGCATGCTCATTGCCACCCATGGATGCTGTCTAATGCTGTCCTGCAGATGCTTCGCATGGATGGTCTGACATGACGTTATCCTGCGACATGGATCCCAAATGCGGATCTGCCGATCTCCATAAAGCAGCAAAAAGCCAGCCCAAAAGCGAAACGGCGGTTTATCTGGCACGCCTGTATGCCGCTCGTGACAAGGCAGCCGTGTTGATTTCAGATGGCGAAGAATGGGTATTGCCCCATTTTGAAAGGATCCTTGCTGAGATCGAAAAGCTTGAAGAAAAGCAGAAGCGACTGGATCTTGCCCTTGAAATCGCCCGCAAGGCCAAGCAACCGCGGGCAGATTGATGCGCTCGACGTAATCGACACATCCTCTCTTGCAAGAAAATGCGATCACTTTTTCTGGTTCGCTGAAATCCGCCCTAAGTCCCATTCAAGGCTCTTGGACAAGGATTGTGATCTGAACCAATCGTTCCTTTGGCCTCATTGCGAAAAAACCAATGATCGGTGTGTGCCGAGGAACAGGATCAATATGAGCGATCAGAATGAGATTTTCGGGAAATACAATGATGTGTCGGTGTTGACGCGACATGTCGATGACGCACTTTTACAGCTGTCAGACACATTCGACACAGTGGAGTTTGTCTCAGCTCTTACCGCTGCAGGACAAAGAGGTGCCGATGATGAAAAAGTGCATCAACGCGTTTTGCAGCAATGCAAGCGGGACGGTAAGATCAGGGCTGGAGCCAAAAAGGGAAAGTGGCAAAAAGCCACTGGCATCAAGACGGAAAGACCCGAGTTCCTGAAGACACTTGTCTTGGGCTTTTCCGTCGCTGTGTGTCTTTTAATCTGGGGAGCTCAGATCGCAATCAATGTGCGGTTTGCCTGGGAGGTGGCGGGCGCTGATCCGTTCTTCCAATGGACCATGGTGACAATCATGGCGGCTCTGGATCTAGGTCGCCCCTTGTTTATGGCCAAAGGCATGCATGTCCTCTCAAGGCGCCTGCGTCGTGAGGCTACGCTTTATTTCACGATTGGCTTTACGCTGGCGTCGGTGTCATTTTTGTGTTCGAGCTCGATGTTGTCCGCGTCATTTGCGCAGGGGCAACTGATCAATATCCGGATAGATAAAAAACAGGAGGCAATCGAGAGGCTGGTGGTTGATGCAAGGGAGTTTCGCCTGAGAGCGATTGCTTTGCGGGCGGAGGCAGACGAAGAGTGTGCGCATGGAGGGTGCGGCCCCAAAGCCAGAAAGCTGCAAAAAGACGCCGAGGCGAATGAATTACAGGCAAAAGACGCCCAAGATCAGCTCGACCAAATGTCAAAGCAGGTAGAAAGGCCTCCGGAAATGATCGCAGGTCTGGTGCATGCCTTCGAAAATATGCATCTTTATGGTGATGATCATAAAATGCGGCTGCCCTATCTGCTGGCTTTTGTCATCGAATTGGCCGCGCTCTTCGGCCCCGGCCTGCTTTTGAGGCGATAATTGCCTTGTTGCCGTTTGAATGGATCCTGTGGCACCGGTCTTGCCCTCTCATCCTTTGAAGCGGGCAATATCAGTGTCGTGCGCCTCCGCTCGATCAGATGCCTTGTGTTTGTTGTGAAATACTGTGGTGAAGGTGCCTTGCGGCTATTTGCGTGGCAAGTCCGATCTGGTCGTCATGTCAATTCAAAGGTCCAAATCCATCTCTTGGGAAGATACGAATGACCAACAGGCCGCTTTGGAAGCACACAATCTGAGCTCACGTTGAAACGTCGACTGCGTGCATCATGATTCTCGCGCAAAACTTCGACACAATGATCACACAATGCGGCTTCAGCTCGATTGATGTGTTTTCGTTCGGTACTCCGGATTGCGTTCTTTGTTGCCGTCAACACTGCAAGTGCGACCATCACAGGCGTGACACAGGCATTTACTCCTCACATCATGATGTTGATCGGCTGGTTCCGGTCGGCTTCACACATACGTATTATAGACAGTTTCGCCGATGAATTGCGGGAATTTGCCAAAATGCTCTGTGATGAGCATCATACTGCAATTGAGGCGGCGTCCCTGGCCAGACATGCCAATGCTGGTTCGATTTGAGCTGTGCGTGTTCATGGTGGCGTTCTGTGTCAACCGTGACAGCTGTTATGGCCAAGGCTGGAATGCTGACGGCATCACACCTCCGAGGATCAACGTGTGTTGGATGGTGTGCAGTCTGTGACAGATCACAGCCCAGCTGCAGCGCGAGTGTTTTGCTGCTTCTGTGATTTCGGAATTGGACATGGTAGTCTCCTGGCCTCAATTATAGGGAACAAGGTGTCTACAATTCCGAGAGCAATTCAGTCTGGTTTCATGAAGCGGAGATATAAACTCTTGCCGAAATCTCCTCCTAATCAAATCAATCCGCAGCAATTAGACTCTCATCATCGACAATGAAGCAGGTCAATTTGACCGAAAGGGTTTGATGATGAAACAGCGTAAACTTGGGAATCATGGATTGGAAGTGTCCGCCATTGGCCTCGGATGCATGGGAATGAGCTTCTCCTATGGAGAAATCCCGCCGATCAAGGACATGGTCAAGCTGATCCATCAAGCCCACGAAATGGGCGTTACCTTTTTCGATACCGCCGAAATCTACGGACCATATACCAACGAATTGCTTGTGGGCGAAGCGCTGGAGCCGATCCGGGACAAGGTTGTTCTTGCCACCAAATTCGGGTTTGAAATCAAAGAAGATGGCAGCTGGCGAGGCACCAACAGCCGGCCGGAGAAAATCCGCGCTGCATGTGAAGGCTCTCTCAAGCGCCTGCGCACCGATGTCATAGATCTCTTCTATCAGCACCGTGTTGACCCCAATGTTCCGATCGAGGATGTGGCGGGAACAGTCAAGGATCTAATTGCCGAAGGAAAGGTGCGCCATTTCGGACTGTCCGAGGCTGGCCCGCAAACCATCCGACGCGCCCATGCCGTCCAGCCGGTAGCCGCGCTGCAAAGCGAATATTCCCTTTGGACCCGCCAGCACGAGCAAAATATTATGCCCGTGGTGGAAGAGCTGGGCATCGGCTGGGTGGCCTATAGCCCGCTCGGCAAGGGCTTTCTGACCGGAGCGATCAAGGACGCCGCCGAAATCAAGGATGGCGACTTCCGCAAGGCTCTGCCTCGTTATCAGCCAGAAGCAATGAAGAATAACAGGGCTGTCGTCGATTTGCTGACTGAAATCGGCAACGAGAAGGGGGCAACACCGGCTCAGATTGCCCTTGCCTAGGTCCTTTCGCGCAAACCATGGATCGTTCCGATCCCCGGCACGACGAAACTGCACCGCCTTAAGGAAAATCTGGCCGCGATCGAAGTGGCTCTCTCAGAGGAAGATCTGGACCGCATCAATCTTGCCGCAGACATGGTGCAGGGCGGGCGTTACACCGAAGCAACCGAAGCCATGACCGGACTGTAGCAAAGGCAAACGGATCCGGCTCTCCCGTGATGAGCCGGATCTTTGCTCTCACTGTCAGATGACGGGAAAGGAAACAACAATGACCCGCAAAGCCAGCACAGATATTACCGCGATGAGCAGCAGACGCAGCTTCCTGAAAGCCGCAGCCTCCATCGGCCTTTCGATCCCCTTCCTTGTGGAGAATGCGTGCGCCCAGCAGGCCGGCCAGGGGAGCAAAATTCTTGTCGCCTACTATTCTCGAACCGGCAACACGCGCACCGTCGCAGAACAGGTTCAACAGCTCACCGGCGCAGACATCTTCGAGCTGAAGACGGTTCATTCCTATCCAGCCGAAAATCGCGCCACCACTGACCAGGCCAAACGCGAACAGCAAGAAAATTTCCGCCCTCAGCTGACAGCGCAGGTCGAGAATATGGCGACCTATGACGTGGTGTTTATCGGCTATCCCAACTGTGGGCAACCATGCCGATGGCCTTCTTTTCCTTTCTGGAGAGCTATAACTTTGCAGGCAAGACGATCGTTCCTTTCTGCACCCATGAAGGCAGCCGACTTGGCCGCAGTTTAGAAGATATCGAGGCCCTATGTACTGAGGCCACACTTCTGCATGGCTTTTCCCTACGCGGCGCGAGCGATGGCTCGATTAGAACGGCGTCTGCTGATGCGCAGGAAGCTGTGCGGGATTGGGTCGTCGGCGTTGGAATTCAAGGCAAACTTGAAGCGGGAGCTGTGTCTCAGTGAACAGGCATTTTCTGCTTCGCCTCACTTTGGATTTCATCGCGACCGCGCTGTTCATACTAGCACCCTCGTTTGAATGGTTTGGGTGCCTTGTTCACGAAATAATTGGCACGGTCTTTCTTTGGATTGTTGGTTGTCCATATCACCTTCAACCGGTGTTGGTTTGCATAGCTCTTCAAAGCCACGCACAACCGGCGTCGCTTCATTTCGACCGTAATCAATCTGAGCCTTGCTATGGCTGGCTCCGCTCTGATGATCACGAGCCTTATGATCTCGCGAGATCTTTTCTGGTTTCTTGGGCTGAACTGATATTTTCGCAAATCAGCACTTCGTTCGATTGGCCGCAATTGGGAAACTGGCTTCTTGGAAGTAGCCTCCGGAGAACGGCCTGATTGGGCTGGCTGTCGCCTGAAGTGACTGAAAAATATGACAATTGCGAATGCGGGGGTTATTTCGTATTTCGCCACTCAGTCGGCGGGACACCTTTTTCCTTGCTGAAAAATTTCGAAAAATGAAACGTATTGGCAAATCCCAAGATAGCAGCAATCTCCTTGATTGACCGGTCACTATTTGCGAGCAGTTCGCAACCTCTCTGTAGTCTGATATTGAGCTGGAATTGCTTGATCGAAACGCCCGTCTGCTGGCGAAAGAGGCGCCGCAAATAGGAATAGCTGACGCCAAACCGGCGCGCCAGCTCATTGGGCGTCAGGTCATCTGCATGGTGTTCCAGAAGATACATGCGCACGCTATTCACGATCAGTTCGGATTTTCGTGCCACCTCTCCCTCGGGGCGCGACAGAACGGCTAGCAGCGACAATGCATATGTCGAGATAAGCGCCTGATTTTCAACCGCGTCATCCTGAGCCAACTGATGAATGCGCATGAACAGATCCGTGATCATCCCGTTGCTCTGAAACAGAGGGGTATCTGGCGAGAGAATGCCCCTGTCCTTAGCGATGTCGAAGGCTTTTCCCTTGCACTCGATCCAGTGTTCGGTCCAACCGGTCTGGGGAGATGGTTCGTAGCGGTGCCAAACACCCGGAAACAGAAGGAAAATGTCGCCTCCCTTTAAGCAGACTCGCTTGCGCTCCGGGCCATAGTCAAGCGTGCCGGAGCCTGCACTGACAAGAACAATCTGATAGGCCTGAAGAATGCGGCCGCTACGCCAGTCCAGTTGATGATCGTCCGGGTGTTTGCGTGGTGGATAGATCGTGTTGGAGGGAATGACCGTGTGTCCCATGGATATGGCAGTGCATTGCCATGCATCGCACAATCCATTGTCCGGTAAATAGAAAAAGTAGTTTTCCATGCACTCCCTCAAATAATCAGTTTTGATATCATAAAGATCAATTTGGAAAACATAACTGGTGCAATTACCTATTATTTTGCGCCAATCTTCAATATAGGCTTGATACTCACACAGATTGGGTTTGGAGGTCTGTGTATGTTTCAAAACAGATGCGACACAGTTCGTGGGAGGAATCTGGCAGCATGAAATCTGGCATGATTTAGTTCTGAGCTCACCTGTCTGCACAGGTTTTGTCCCTTTTGGCCGAAAGGCAATTCGGACGACCTCTTGCAGCAGAGACTCCTCAAAAATTGCTAAAATTGAGCAAACTGAGAGCTGGTCAGCAAAGCCGCAGCTTTTGGTGATGGGTCGATCTTTGCCTTGCTGCCTGCACTCCTTTACCTGCGGCCCATCAAGTGTTGGGAGGAAAAAGGAAAATGGAATTCTCTGCAAATCTGGGAATATTCTATCATTTACTGGGAGCCTTAGCGGCCTCTTCATTCTACATACCGATCTCTATGGTCAAAAACTGGGAGTGGGAGGCCTCTTGGTTTCTCAATGGCATAGCCTCCTGGATCATAATGCCAATTTTGATATCTAGCCTTCTTTTACCAGATGTTGGAGCTTTTTATGCATCCATCCCGGCAAGCGTTTTGATCAAGACTTATTTGCTTGGCGCCCTGTGGGGGATCGGCGGACTGACCTTCGGCATGACCATGCGGTATCTGGGGCTATCCGTCGGCTATGGCGTGGCGATCGGCATCACGCTGGTTGTCGGCACCCTGATGCCCCCCATCATTGATCGCCAGATCGGGCATTTTGTATCGACCTCTTCGGGGCTGATCGCTTTGGGCGGTGTGCTGCTGGCCGTGGTCGGTATCTTTGTCTGCTCACAGGCCGGACGCCGCAAGGAAGCAGAGACCGGAGAGAAAAGCGATGAATTCAATCTCCGGAAGGGCATCATCATCGCCGTTATCTGTGGTATTCTGAGCGCCTTCATGGCCTTTGCCATCGAGGCAGGTCAGCCGATGCAGGATCTGGCAATCAAACTGGGCGTCGATCCGCTTTATCAGATCATGCCAAGCTATGTCATCATCATGCTGGGCGGTTTCACCACCAACGCGATCTATTGCATCTACAAGGCTCGTCAGAACAACACGGTCCGGAAAATCCGTCAAGACCGCAGCGGACTCGTCCGAAATGCGCTTCTTTCCATGGCTGGTGGTGTGATCTGGTACCTGCAGTTTTTCTTCTACGGTTGGGGGCATGTCCAGATGGTTGGCTCAAATCTCGGCTTCATCAGCTGGACCCTGCATATGTCGTTGCTCGTCTTCTGCGGAGGGCTGTTCGGCTTCCTGATGAAGGAATGGGTCGGCAGCAGCACGCTTACCCGACGCATTCAATATGCGGGCATGTGCGTCATAATTTGCTCCACCATCGTTATCGGCATTGCAGCCAACTAGGAGGATCTCATGAAACGCGATGCATTCAAGATGAAGCTGATCGGCGATGTTGCCAAGGAGTATCAGCGCCGCCATGCGGAAATCTGGCCAGAGCTGATCAAGCTTCTCAAGGACGCGGGCATTTCCGACTATGCCATCTATTTCGACGAAACAACCAATGAGTTGTTCGCAGTTCAGACGGTTTCCGCCGAGGCTGGTGCCGCTGATCTCGGCGCAGAGGAAATTGTGCAGAAATGGTGGACCTATATGGCAGACATCATGGTAACCAACCCCGATGACTCGCCCGTCTGCACGCCTCTCAAAGAGGTGTTCTACCTCACTTGAAGACCCGCGCCAACGGGGCGGCCGCAACCGCGAGGCCGTCTCGGCTTATAGCAAAGCATTCAATTCTCAGGAGAAATTCACATGACAAACCTCAAGCTAGGCGTGTTCGGCATTGGTCTTGATACCTACTGGCCCCAGTTTGACGGCCTCAAGGCACAACTTGAAGGCTATCTTGATCAGGTTGGCCAGGCTATTGCCCGATCCGGCGTCGAAATCGTCAATGGGGGGCTGGTTGACAGCGTGGAAATGAGCGAAGGCGTTGAAGAACAGTTTCGCAACGCCTCCGTTGACGCCCTTGTGCTCTACATCACGACCTATGCGAAAAGCGGCTCCATCCTACCGCTGGTCCAGCATATAGGCAAACCGGTTCTCGTTCTTGCTTTGCAGCCGCAAACCCGCGTTCCCGTCAATGAAATCAACAGCGTGGAAGACCGTGGCATCCGCACAGGCCAATGGCTCGCCCACTGTCAGGCCTGTACGGCGCCGGAACTGGCCAATGTCTTCAATCGCGCGGCCATTCCATACGAAATGGTGGTGGGACATCTGGAGGACGATGCAAGCTGGAACGAGATCTATGCCTACATCTCGGCGCTCAAGACGGTAAAGGCACTTGGCGTCACCAATGTCGGCATTCTGGGGCACAGTTTCCAAGGCATGTATGACACTTACTCCGATGTCACCAACCTGTCGGCCCGCCTTGGCATTCGCTTCGATATTCTGGAGATGTGCGAGTTGCTCGAATATCGCAATGCCGTAACGCCAGAGCAGAAGAAGGCCAAGTATGAGGAGTTGCACGCGGTGATGAAGGTTGAGGATAGCTGCGACCTCGCCGAAGTGGACCGCGCGGTCGTTACCTCGTGTGCGCTTGACCGGTTGGTTGAGGAACATAGTCTTGGTGCCATGGCCTATTATTACGAGGGGCGTCCGGCCTCGCCCGAAGAGAATATCATTACCTCGGTCATTCTGGGCAATACCCTGCTGACCGCCCGCGACATTCCTGTCGCCGGCGAGGGCGAAATCAAGAATGTTCTGGCCATGAAAATCATGAGCCTGTTGGGTGCTGGCGGCTCTTTCTCCGAGCCATATGGCATCAATTTCGACGATGAGCTGGTGCAGTGGGGCCATGATGGTCCGGCCCATCCGAAAATTGCCGAAGGGGAAGTCAAGCTGGTCGAGCTTCCGGTTTATCACGGCAAGCCGGGCAAGGGCGTTTCCATCCAGATGTCCGTTGCAAACGGGCCGGTCACATTCCTGTCCGTGGTGGAAAAGCGCACAGGTGAAGTGGTGCTGCAATATGCTGAAGGACAGTCGGTTGCCGGTGACGTGCTGGATATCGGCAATACCAATTCGAACTATCGCTTTCCCATTGGAGCAAAGACCTTCACGAAAAACTGGAGCCTTGGCGGCCCTGCGCACCACTGTGCTATCGGGATCGGCCACAAGGGAACCGAGATCGAGGCAATTGCCAAGATCCTCAAGATCGAAACAAACCGCATCTGCTAGAAATACAACGAACAGAACTATAAGCTTCTGGTTTGATTGGTCCCGGTCGCATGTTGTAAGTGCGACTGGGCTTTCTCCTTGGTGACGTGGCACTTAGTTGGTGAAACGAGGGGGCATGGTGTCATTTTATCGGGTTTGGACTATGCGCGGCTCTGTTGCAAAATTCTTTAAATAGCACTCGAGAGGCTCCGTCTGCCTGCCACTTAGGCCAGAAAGCTCGATGTTCTTTTCTCGAGCAGAATTACAGCCCCCTCAAAGCACCAATACCAACACCAAAGGCGCGTTCGACAATCCAAGATTCTCCAAGGATGTCATTTGAGAGATTGAAATGGCTCGCCTCACCCATTCTCAAGGCGCGCATGACCTTAATTCCTTGATGGTCGCATACGCTGTTTTAATGGCATTGCCAAGTTGTTTGATGCTTTTGTTTTGTGTAGACCGGCAGCATGAAAATACCAAGCAGTTTTGCCCACCTGAAAGGGTTTCGTTTTCCTCGTGAGGTTATCGCCTATGCGGTGTGGGCCTATCATCGGTTTGCATTGAGCACGGCCGATGTGGAAGACCTGCTTGCTGAGCGCGGGGTTATCGTTTCGCGCGAAACAGTCCGGCTCTGGGTCAATCGGTTTGGTGTTCATTTTGCCAGTTGCATTCGCAGAGACCGGCCCAAGCCGAATGACAAGTGGCACATGGATGAGGTCGTCATTACGATTGGGGCTAAGAAATTCTGGTTCTGGCGTGCAATTGATGCGGATGGCGAAGTTCTCGATATTCTGGTTCAGCCGCGCCGCAATAAGCAGGCGGCCAGGCGCTTCTTCTCCCGACTGGTCAAGCAATATGGTGAACCGCGTGTCGTCGTAACGGATAAACTTGGCAGTTACGTCAAGCCGATTGAGACCCTGGCTCCTGACGCCGATCATCGGGCTCATAAGGGCTTGAACAACAGAATAGAAAATTCTCACCGCCAAACCCGAAAACGCGAGAAAATCATGGGGCGGTTTAAATCACCGCGTCAGGCGCAACGTTTCTTGTCTGCCCACGACCAGATTAATACCATTTTCCGCCCTCGCCGATACAAACTTTCAGCTACCTCGTACCGCCATGCAAGAGCAGATGCTTTCAGTCTGTGGGACGACTATACCGCAGAAATGGCGGCTTAAAATCTGCTGACCAATGACCTTGGCAATCAAACGCAAACAACTTGGCAATGCCATTGTCGATCTTCTTGGCGTGTGCAAATACCTGCTTCTTGCGGGCAATGTCACTGAGCGCTCGTTGTTCCATGAATTTTCCTTCCTCGGCATTAAGATTATCAAAATCTGCCAACCGAGGTCAGGAATTTCATAGCTTAGGGATAAACAGTCGTTTGTCCCACGTACATGCCCAGCAAGACACATAAGCCATACATAATGACAAAAAGCAGGATCTCTTTTCTCATATTCCTCCAAACAGCAAACGTATCTCACGATTGAGCCAATGCGTTTGCCAACTTGCGACACTTGTTTTGATTAAATTCGATATTGGATCTTACTCGGCTTTCGCTTGTGGGGTCCCCGTCATGATCCGTTTCAAAAAGATCAGGAAATCATCAACGAAGGTAAAAATGACCGGGATCACGATCAGGCTGAGAAAAGTGGAAGTGATCAGCCCGCCGATGACAACCGTCGCCATTGGTTGACGGAAGCTGGGATCCCCTCCTGTCATGTTGAGAGCCGCCGGAGCCATTCCACAGCCCATGGCAATGGTCGTCATGATGATTGGCCGGGCTCGTTTATGGCATGCATCAACGAGTGCCTCCATCCGGGGTTTGCCAGCGCGGATGGCCATAATGCCATATTCAACAAGGAGAATTGAGTTCTTTGTTACCACCCCCATGAGCATCAGCAGGCCAATGACTGCAGGCATCGAGAAGCTTGTACCCGTCAGGACAAGGGGCATCAAGGCTCCTCCCAGAGACAGGGGCAAGGCCATTAAAATGGTGAAGGGTTGCAGAAAGTCATGAAACAGCAGCACCAGAACCGCATAGATACAGAAGATGCCAATCGCCATTGCGGTTCCGAAGCTGCTGAATAGCTCGGAGCTACGCTGAAGGTCGCCTTGCTCAACCATCCGGACGCCTTTAGGCAAATTTTGCATTGTGGGGAGGAGCTTGGCTTCCTTGTAAACATCGCCGAGGATTAGGCCGTTGAGTTCCACGGATAGTGTGACATTGCGAGACCTGTCAATGCGGTCGATCTCTGATGCGCTGCCTCCAATCGAAATGTCCGCAATTGCCCCCAGATTGACGGCGCCATTGTTTCCATTGACCCTGAGATTCATGATGTCATCGAATGATGAGCGGATTTTGGGATCGAAGCGGACTCGGATGGAAATCTGACGCTGTGGCAGGTTCAGTTTTGACATTGACGCTGAATAATCGCCATTCGTTGCGACCCTGATTGCTTCAGAAATTGCTTCAGACGTCACGCCAAGTGCGGCTGCTCGTGCAAAATCCGGTTTGATCTGCAATTCAGGTGCCTGAAGTGCTGCACTGGACGTGACGGCTCCTATTCCTTGCAACGTGCGCAATTCCTTTTCCAGTGTGTCGGCCGTCTGCTCAAGGGTGCCGCTATCATCACTAGCCAAGGTGATGTCCAGGGCCGTTCCGGTTCCCCCAGAGCCAACTTCAACCCGCACCCCGGGCAGCACAGAAAGAGCGTGGCGGATATCATTCTCGATCGCGGACTGTTTACGATCCCTCTCATCAATCGGGGTCAGATCCACAACAAGCGTTGCCGTCTTGACATCGCTTGTTGTTGAAGCTTCTGCGCCCATACCTGATGAAGAACTGCCGACTTTTGTGAATACGCTGGTTACGTCGTGCAGCTTTGCAATGATATTTGCTGCTTTGCTTGCAGTTGCGCTCGTTTGCTCGATCGTGCTGCCCGGTTGCAGCGTCAGGGTCACCTTTGTTTGAGCATCATCTGATGCTGGAAAGAACCCCGTGCTGAGAAGCGGAATGGTTGAAAGTGAAAGCCCAAGAAAAATGAACACGCCAAGCAGGGTCAACTTTCGATGGGATAAGCAGGCTGAGACCAGCTTCAAATAGCTCCTCATCACCCAGCCGTCGCCCTTTTCTTCCAGAGGCTTGGCCTTCATCATGTAGGCCGCCATCATCGGGGTCAGAAGACGGGCAACAAGCAGAGAAGCCAGAACCGCAACAGATGCGGTAATGCCGAACTGTCGGAAAATCAGACCTGGAATGCCAGCCATAAAGGCTGTGGGAAGGAAAACGGCAACAAGCGTGAAGGTCGTCGCGATCACGGCCAGACCGATTTCATCTGCTGCAACAAGGGCGGCTTCCTTGGGCGACTTGGCAGACTTGAGGTGACGCGAAATATTCTCGATTTCAACAATCGCATCATCGACAAGAATCCCCACCACCAGTGATAGGGAGAGAAGCGTGACGGTATTAAGCGAAAATCCCCAAAGATAGATAGCCAAAAATGTCGGGATGACCGAAAGAGGAAGTGCTGTTGCTGCCAAAATGGTTGCCCGCCAGTCTCTCAAGAACAACCAAACAACGATGACCGCAAGCAATGCTCCCTCATAGAGCATATGCATGGACCCGTTATAGTTCTCGATAATCGGGCCGACTGTGCTGTAGGCCTCGACGATCTCTATATCGGTGTTGCTCTCGGAGAAGCTTTGCATGGCAGCGCGAATATCAGCGGCAACACCGGTATCCGAGAACCCATTGGAACGTTTGACCTCGACGCCGATAACAGGCTGGCCGTTCAAATAGGCGATCGAAGATCTATCCGAAAAGCTGTCAGAAACCTTGCCAATCTCATCAAGACGGACGAGTTGTCCATTTGAGAGAGGGATCTTGATCGTCTTGAGTTCATCAATCGAGGCAACAGCTCCAAGAGTCCGGATGGTCTGACGGTTTCCCCCGATCTCGGTTCGACCACCAGAGGCATTTTTTTGCACTGACTTAAGCTTGGAGGAAACGGATTCCGCTGTTAAGCCCAAAGACGTCATGAGCCGCGGATCGAGGTCAACATGCACCTCGCGGTCTATGCCACCAACGCGCGATACATCGCCAACACCGGAGACCGAGAGCAGCGCTTTTGTCATTTCGTTATCGACAAACCAAGAGAGTTCCGTTTCGTTAAGGCGAGTGGATTTTACAGCAAAGGTGACCAACGGCGAGCTTTGCGTTGTCACTTTGGAAACACTCGGCGATTCCATGTCCGATGGGAGGTCTGTTGTGCTGTCGACGGCGTTGCGGACTTCATTGAGAGCTTCTTCGCTATCCTTTTCAAGTTCGAAGGACACACTGATCGAAACCGAACCATCCGTAATGGTCGTGGTGATATGGTCAAGAAGGTTGAGCGACGCCAGATTGTCCTCGATCTTTCGGGCAACCTCTGTCTCCAGCTGTGCTGGTGCAGCACCTTCAAGAGAGGCCGATATCTTGATCGTTGGCAAATCCATGTCTGGAAAATTTTGTACGGCCAATCGATCGAAGGCCAGAAGACCGCCAATTGTGAGCAAGGCAAAAAGCAGAATGGACGGAATTGGATTATGGATTGACCATGCTGAGAAATTCACTGGGCTTCTCCCACGATCTTGACAAGAGCACCATCGGACAGGAATGCCCCTCCGGATTCGACAACATTGTCCGTATCTTCAACTCCGGAAAGGATCTCTACCTCATTGTTAAAGCGGCGGCCTGTCTTGACGAGGAGCCGTTTTGCACGTTTGTCGGACCCGATCGAGAAGACATAATTGATCCCGTCACGGAAAACCAAAGCCGACTCAGGCACAGTCAGGGCATCCTTGGATCCGAGCAAGATGACTCCGGTGGCATAAAGCCCGACACGCGGATTTTGCTCTTGGGGCAAGGATACGTAAATGATAGCTCTTCCCGTGTCAGTATCGACGGTCGGGCCAACCAGCCTTACCGTTCCCTTGATTTCGTTGCCGTCTGGTCCTTCGATAGCAGCATCTAGACCAGAGTTCAGGCGCGGGAGATAAAGTGCCGGGACTTCGGCCTGCCACTCAACCTTGTTCTGGCGCAGCAAACGAAACAATTCTGTACCAGAGGAAACAACCTGTCCCAGTTGTGCAGAACGGGAAGTGATTTGACCGTCATCCACGGCCCGGATCGTGGTCTGCTCAACCTGTATGCGTTGGCTCTCCAGATCAGCTTTTGCTGATTCAAGACTGGCTTCGGCAGTTTGTTCCGCAATCAGATATTCTGTAACTTTTTCATCTGAAAGCGCGCCGCTACCCTGAACCTTCCTTGCCCGATCGGCATTCGTTTTTGCTTTTGCCAAGTCCGCCTCAGCGGATTTAACTTGGGCTTCCTGCTTCTTGAGGTCAGCCAACACTGTTCCTTTGGCCAGATAGGCAAGCGGTTCGCCTTTCTTCACCTCCGAACCGACATCCGCCAGAAGTTCATCGATCCGCAATCCTCCGATCTCTGCTGCAATGATTGCTTCGTGCCAGGGTTTGAGCCATCCACCGACGGGGACAGTTTCCGGCCAATTGCGAACATGAGGCTGAACCAGTGATACAGTAAGCACGACGGCTTCTTCCACTTCTGCCTTCGCGGCCCCTTGAGCCAATGCTGGAGCGCTAGCGGCAAAACTGAAGACCGTCGCTCCGGCAACACATGCCGCGACTATTGTTTTGTAAGACATGATTGCCTCTATCCTTATTTTTGACGGGAAGCGTTGTTCTTTGCTGGAAGCACAGAACCCATGTTGGATTGCCACCCTCCACCCAGCGCTTTGTAGAGCGCGATCCAGTAGCGGGTTGCATCTCGGCGAATTTCTATGAGGGTGACTTCTGCAGACAGAGCGGAGCGTCGGGCGTCTTCTCGATCCAACAGGCTGGCGTTTCCTGCCTTCCAGTTGGTGTCAATGGCCGTGAAGTAGGAGCGATAGTTCTCTGCCGCATCTTTCACATCACCCATGCGCAAGCTTGTGCTGTTAACATGAACAAGCGCTGTCTCCACTTCCTGAACAGCACTGAGAACGCCAGACTTGTAAGAGGCAACCGCTGAATGATAATCGGCAATCGAGCTCTTGACAGCAGCTCTGCGAGTTCCTCCATCAAACAGTGGAAGCGACAAGGCGGGGCCGAACGACCATGGAGCGGATTGCCCGGTCAGGGTTGACGTCGAAAGTGTGATTGTTCCACCCAGGCTTAGGCTGGGATAAAGATCTGCATTTGCGGCCCCCACTTCTGCTATCGAGGCAGCAACTTCACGTTCCAGAGACTGGATGTCCGGCCGTTACCGCAAGGCATCTGCTGGCACTCTATTCACATTGAACTTTTTCGGATGTGGAATTGAGGTGCGCCCTTTGTTCAGCAGACTGATGACTTTGGCTTCATCGCCTCCGGTGAGCTGGGCGATTGTCTTTATCAGGATCTTGCACTCAGCTCTCTGTTCGGTGAGTGTTGACGCAGAAGAGGCTGCACTTGCTTTTGCCAATGCGAGATCCGATGAGGATGAGAAGCCGGACCCAACGGCTTTGGCGGTCGCATTGATGGTCTCCCGTTGGGAGACAAGCTCTTGCTGATAGACGCCGGCCAACTGTCGGCAAGCCCTATATTGAACATAGTCATCGGCCACTTCAGCCGCTAGAGAAACCCGGGCATCATGCCAATTCGCAACTTGCTCACTCAGACGTTCACGCGCGGCTTGCCGCGTGCTGCGGTTCTTGCCAAATAGATCCAGCTCCCAGGACGCGTCAAGGCTGCCACTTGTTGATGTCGATTCCTCGACACGGTTGGCATGGTCTCCTTCATTGCCAGCGACGTCGACAGCGCTAGAGCTGTCGACGGATGGCAATAGAGCCGCCCGTGAGGACGCAAAGGTTGCCCGAGCTTTCTCTATATCTGCAGCTGCCGAAGCCAGATCCGGATTCTCGTTTTGAGCCAACTCGATAAGTTGTAACAGAGAGGAATCACCAAAGCTTTTCCACCAGGACAGCATATTGTCAGACTGTCCACCATGCGGCAGAGTCTCGTGCCATTGCGCTGTAATTGCAAGCTCGGGCTGGCCCAAATCCGATGTCATGGTGCAACCCGACACCATCAAGCTGGCAGGTACGATGACCGGCAAAATGTGAGTGAATCTAAGTGCCGTCATACCAATCCTCTGTCTGCTTGTGGCCCATGCTCGAGGATTAGACTATTGAATGTAAAGTAGGGTCAAAGTTGCGTTAAGATATGTAAATGTTCGTGCGAACCGACGATCGGCCTGCAATATAGGCTGATAATTGTAAGGAGACACCCGGCATGACTAGCGTTCTTCTGGTTGATGATGATACCGAGCTTACAACGCTTTTGAAGGAATATCTGATTGAGGAGGACTTCACGGTTCACACGGCCGAAGATGGTCGTACCGCCCTCAAATTCATTTCCCTGAATATCATAGACATTATCGTGCTTGATATCATGATGCCTAAAATGAACGGCATTGAACTGTTGCAACGTATCCGAAAGACCAGTTCGGTTCCCGTCTTGATGCTGACAGCAAAGGGGGATGACGCGGATCGTATTGCCGGGCTCAATCTGGGGGCTGATGATTATGTCACCAAGCCCTGCTCCCCTGGAGAACTGCTCGCTCGTCTGCGTGCCATTATGCGCAGGGTTGAGAGAATACACTCCTCCTTGGAGGTCATGCAGATTGGCAATTTGGTCGTCCATCCAGACCAGCGTACTGCGGAATGGAGAGGCCAGCCCCTGGAACTGACAGGTACCGAATTCAACTTACTTGAAGTCTTGGCGCGCAGTGCTGGACAGCTGATTTCCAAGCAGGATATTTCCAAACAGGCTTTCGGTCGTCCCTTGACCGCTTATGACCGCCGCATTGATGTCCACATCAGCAGCGTTCGGCAAAAGCTTGGCAGGAGGGCAGACGGGCAATCCTGGATTCAGTCAGTTCGAGGGCAAGGCTACCAGCTGATAAGAGACAAAGAATGAACAAGTTTTTCTGGAAATTCTTTCTGGTGATTTGGCTGACACTGACGGCTTCCGTAATGATGCTGTTCCTACTGACCAAGACATTGCAGCTAGCTCCGCTTCCTCAGGAAGTGGCGCACCAGAAGGAGCTCTTTGCCCTTGATGTTGCAGTGGCATTGGTGCGCGACAATGGACCGGAAGCAGCCAAAGCATTTATAGATAAGGCGGTGCAAACTTCTAATCCGCTATCCTTGCAGCTATATCCATTAAGACAGGCTTCGGATTGTCAAGAAAAGCTGTCTGAATACACAGCAAGAACCCCCTTTGCAGACAAGTGCTATCAGGTGACGGTTCAACCCATATTCGAAAATTCACTTTCTCTTGCCTGGCTGCGTTTTGCGCCAATTACTTTTGTTCTGATTGGCGCTGCTCTTGCGGCCTTCTGGTTAGCCCGATATCTCACAATACCTATTTTTAAAATCAGAATGGGATTGAAGAAGCTTGCTGGGGGACATTTCGATACACGTATAGCCCACACCCTTGGCCGACGGAATGATGAGCTGGTTGCCCTTGCCCATGATTTTGATGTCAGCGCCGAACATCTGGACAAATTCCAGAAATCCCGCGAAAGGCTCTTTCACGATGTTTCCCACGAACTCCGCTCTCCCCTGTCACGACTTCAGGCTGCCATCGGAGTGTTACAGCAAAATCCGGCCAAACTTGAAGCAATGCTTCTGCGCATGGAATCTGAAGTCGAGAGAATGGATGGTCTTATCGGCGAAATTCTCACGCTGGCCAGATTGACGAGCCGATCAAAAGAGGAGTTCGAAGTTCAGACGCTCGATATAATTGATTTATTAAATGACATCGTTGCGGATGCCGCTTTTGAAGCTCAAACACGGCAGATTTTATTAGAAATCCAAGGTGAAGGTTCCTTCATCGCCAAAGTCAATGGCGAGTTGATTTACCGCGCTTTAGAAAATGTCATCCGCAATGCAGTTAAGTATTCACCCGACAATGCTGTGGTCATGATCAGGTCTTTCGCTAAGGATCGTTGGCTTCATATCGAAATCACGGATCAAGGAGCCGGGGTAAGAAGAGAAGAGTTGAGCAAGATTTTTCAACCCTTTTCCCGAGGAGAAGGTCACGGGAGCGGTTACGGGCTCGGATTGGCCATTACCAAGCAAGCTATTGAAAGAAACGGCGGAAAGATTCGGGCAACATTGCCGGACAATGGTGGATTGACCGTCACAATCTCAATTCCAAATGAACATTCAGTTTGAGATTAACATGATGCAAAACAAAATATGTGAACAGCTTGATCAGTTTTTCATCAAGCAGGGTCTTCTTCCTTTTGTTCAGAAAAATAAATATCAGACCTCGTTAAAAATCTTTGGTGATGGAAAGAAGCATCATACAGTCGTTTTTTCGGATGACCATGATTTTCAAGCCGACCTGTCTTCTATATTTCAACCTTTTTCAGAAAGTCTGGCATGTCGGGGAGCCAGTCCGAATTCGGTCGCTAAACTTGTTTGTGTGGCATTGACCGGGATTAAAAAACTAGAACAACCAGAAGACCAAGAGCGCCTGTACGGAACGCTGAAGGCTCTATTGGCAAGGCTCACTTACTAATCTGAGATTAGGAAATCTTTTTGGGATTTGAATTGCCTTTGCATTAAAATTACAGCTTCAAGCGAAGCTTGAATGTGCTATATGTGTCAATTCCCTGGGCACGGATACTATCTTTCTAAAATTTTATAGCTTTTCAGAAACATCGATACAGCTTCCTTAGCAATGGCTTCCGGTGAAGAAAAAGGTGCGTTGAGCTCGAGCAATTGGCGCCATAGTGTTGGCGCGTTAATGAGCCCATAAACTGATAAGACGCGAGCAATGGATCCCGGCAGTTTAGAATGCCTTGCGACCGCATAGTCGCGATATAGCTAGAAAACCTTTCGTGATACGGATTGAGAACTGATGCAAATGCTTCAGCTATCCAAAGAAAATGCCTTGCATCTGCGATCGACATCCTCGCTAACCCAGCAAACTGAGGAGAGCGCTTAAGCTCAAGAATGGCTTCGGCAACCCTCTGTAATACACTCTCTAAATCTCCTTGAGTTTCCAAATCTGGGGCAACAGCTCACTGATTTGTGCTGACTGTTGATTCCCGCTGAGAATTGATGGAGTGGATGCCCCCTCCCGACGGCATCGAAATGTGCCAAAGTGATGTTTGCAACGTCACAAGAAGGAGAGAGCATCCATGGAGAACAGGATTGTAGTCCTTACGCCAAGCCTCTAACTTTTCGGCAGAGTCAGACAGGCTCGTGCCGCAAACAAAAAAGCCGCCCCGGACAGTCCGGAGCCGCTGAAAGTCAAAGGAGAGAAAGGGGCTTCATAGCTTTACGGTAACATTTCCCCGACCTTCGAGGATGACGCCCTCGGCGGTTTCTTCAACGCTGGCACCTCCGGCGTCAGCGACCGAGGCGATATTCTGCAGTCGAAGGCGCCACGGACGTGTGGCCTCATCTGCCGTCACCAGCAACATATCGCCATTGCGGTAGACAGCAAGCTCCTGTTCCTTCACGCCTTTGTCAGCGAAGATGGTGGCCTTGGCCGTGTTGCCGTCTTCCAATGCATAAAGCGCAAACAGCGCACCGTCCGCATAGTCATAGACCGGTTTGTCATCGACTGCACCCCAGACGATGAGGCTTGAGGGGCGGACATAGAGCGGCAGGCTCATGAAGTCGTGGTTTTCCACGCGCCAGCTTCCGCCCTCGACTTCTTCACCGCTTAGAAGATGCGTCCAACGTCCCTTCGGCAGGTAGATCTCGGCATCGCCGGATTTGTCCAGGACCGGCGCCACCAGAAGCTTTTCGCCGAGCATATACTGGCGATCGAGAACGTCGCAGGTCCGATCCTCAGGAAACTCCAGCATCATGGCGCGCATGACCGGAAGACCGGTTTTCGGCGCTTCGCAGGCAATCTCGTAAATCGCCGGCATCAGCTTCATCTTCAGTTTGGTGAAGAAGCGCAGAACGTCGACGGCTTCGTCGTCATAAAGCCACGGCACGCGGTACGACTTGGAGCCGTGCAGGCGTGAATGACTGGAGAGAAGTCCGAAGGCGCACCAGCGCTTGTAGACATCGGCCTCAGCCGTTGCCTCGAAGCCGCCGATATCATGGCTCCAGAAGCCGAAACCCGAGAGGCCGAGCGACAGACCGCCGCGCAGGGATTCTGCCATGGATTCGTAGTCCGAATAGCAGTCTCCTCCCCAGTGAACGGGGAATTGCTGACCGCCGGTGGTGGCGGAGCGGGCAAAGAGCACCGCCTCATCCTCACCCTTTGTCTCCTGCAGGGCTTCATAAACGACCTTGTTGTACAGGAAGGTGTAGTAGTTATGCATGGTCTCGGCGTCGGAGCCATCGTGATAGGCGACCTCGACGGGGATGCGTTCGCCGAAATCGGTCTTGAAGCAATCAACGCCCTGCGCAACCAGATCCTTCAGATAGCCGGCATACCAGTCGCAAGCGTCGGGGTTGGTGAAATCGACCACGGCCTGGCCGGGCTGCCAGCGATCCCACTGCCAGACGGAACCATCAGGCCGCTTGATCAAATAACCGTTTTCCTTGCCCTCGTCGAAGAGCTTGGATTCCTGAGCGATATAGGGATTGATCCAGACGCAAATATTAAGCCCGCGTTCTTTGTAGCGCTTCAGCATGGCCTCCGGTTCGGGGAAGGTTTCCGGGTCCCATTCGAAATCGCACCAGTGCAAGCCGCGCATCCAGAAACAGTCGAAATGGAAGACATGGAGTGGAATGTCCCGCTCGGCCATGCCGTCAAGGAAGCTGGTGACCGTTGCCTCGTCATATTCTGTAGTGAATGAGGTCGTTAGCCAAAGGCCGAAGGACCAGCGGGCTGGCAGCGCCGGGCGACCGGTGAATTTCGTATAGCGATCAATGACGCCCTTGGGATCCGGCCCGTCGATGACATAATAATCGAGGCTTTCGCCGGGCACGGAAAACAGCGCCTTGTGAGCCTTCTCCGAGCCCACTTCGAACTCCACTCGACCCGGATTGTTGACGAAAACGCCCCAGCCGCGGTTGGTGAGGAAGAAGGGAATATTCTTGTAGGCCTGGTCGGTGTTCGCGCCGCCGTCGCGGTTCCAGATATCGACCATCTGGCCGTTTTTGACAAATTCCGTGAAGCGCTCGCCGAGACCGTAGACCTTGGTGCCGACACCCAGGCTCAGGCGTTCGAACATATGGGGGCGGTCATTGTCGTCATGGTCAATCGCGTGGCCGCCGGCCTTGTAGTCTGAACCGGTAATAGGCTTGCCATCGCGCAGGAATTCGAGGTTCCAGCGGCCGGTCATGGCGACGCGGGCCGTCAGGTTGCCGCTTTTCAGCGTCGCGAAGTCTTCCGTGATCTCGATTTCCGGGGCGAAGCCTTCATCCGGGTAAAGATCGAAATGCGGTCCTTTGTCGAGTACGCCGCGGAAATGCTCGCTCTTCACGCCAATCATGCCTTCCATTGGCGCAGAGAGTGTAAGGATGATCAGCCGGGCATTGATTTGGTTGGCGCGGTCATTGATCGGCCAGGTGGTGGCGCGGATAACCAGATTGCCGTCTTTTACGCGGGCGTCAAAAACCTCCAGCGGCTGATTGAGGTCAAAGTTCTGGCGCACATGCCAGTTGCCGTCCATGATTTTCATATCTGTATTCCTTTGAATTCCGGCGCAGCGCAGGCGGGGAGGCGCCTTCGCTGAGCGCGTTGGACCCGTCAGAGCCGGATGCCGGTCTCGCGGTCGAAGATGTGGATGAGTTCGGGGGCGATCCGCATGTTGAGTGGTTCACCAGGAATGACGGCGGCGCGGTCGTTGATGACAACGGCGATCTCCGGCTCACTGGCGGTGAACAGGAAGGTCGTCGCGCCTGTGGCTTCTGCAATCCTGAGCGGCAGGCTGAACTGGGCGTCTTGCGCCGAAACCAGTTCGAGATGCTCTGGTCTAAGCCCGACGGTTACTTTGCGGTTGGCCTCGAGCTTGCCCTCATAGGGCAGAACGTCGCCATTGCCCAGTTCCAGCTTGAGGCTATGGCCATCCTCGCCCACAATTGCCGGCAGGAAATTCATGGCCGGAGAGCCGATGAAGCCGGCAACAAACTGGTTTGCCGGGCTGTCATAGAGTTCCAGAGGCGCGCCTTGCTGTTCGATCCGGCCTTCCTTCATCAGGACGACACGGTCGGCCATGGTCATGGCTTCGATCTGATCATGGGTGACATAAACTGAGGTGGCGCCAAGGCGATCATGCAATGTGCGGATTTCCTTGCGCATGTGAACGCGCAACGCCGCATCGAGGTTCGACAGGGGTTCGTCGAAGAGGAACGCCTTCGGATCGCGGATAATGGCGCGGCTCATGGCCACGCGCTGCCGCTGACCACCGGAGAGTTCGCGCGGGTAGCGTTCCAGAAGATTGGAAAGCCCTGTGGTTTCTGCGACTTCGCGTGCCTTGACCTGGGCATCCGACTTCTTCATGCCGTGGGTGCGCAGGCTGTAGGTCAGGTTTTCCTCGACCGTCATATGCGGATAGAGCGCATAGGACTGGAACACCATGGCGATGTCGCGTCGTCGCGGCGGCATGTCGTTCATCAAATCACCGGCGATTTTTACCTCTCCGCCGGAGATTTTTTCAAGGCCAGCCAGAGTGCGCAAAAGCGTGGACTTGCCGCAGCCTGACGGGCCGACCAGCGCGACGAATTCGCCCTTTTCGATCGTGAGGTTGACGTTCTTGAGGGCGTGGTAGCGGCCGTAATACTTCTCGACCGCGTTGAATTCGATCTGGGTTGTCATTTCAAAGCTCCCGAGGTCAGGCCGGAGACAATTTTGCGCTGCAAAAGAACAAAGGCAGCGAGGATGGGGGTTACGTAGATCGAGGCATAGGCCATGATCCTGTTCCAATCGACCGAGTTCGGTCCCATGAAGGTCGAAAGACCGACACTTGCTGGCTGAAGCTCGACATCCTGGATCAGCGATTTGGAGTAGACGAATTCGCCGAAGGCCTGCATGAAGATCAAAAGCGCGCTGACAAGGATGCCGTTGCGGGCAAGCGGCAGCACGATGTGGATGAAGGCACCGAAGCGGGAGTTGCCGTCCACAAGGGCGGCCTCTTCCAGCTCTGCCGGCACGTTCATGAAAGTGGCACGCACCAGCACGACGAAGAACGGCATGGCCTTGGCGGTAATCGCGATGATCACGGCGACGCGAGGATAGTCGAGCAGGCCGATCTGCGAGAAGCCGACAAAGATCGGGGTCACCATCAGCGATGCTGGCAGGACCTGTAGCATCAGCACCAGAAACAGGCCGACATCGACCCACACGCTGCGATAGCGGGCCAGAACATAGGCGCAGCCCGAGCCGAGCGTGGCAATGAACAGGACCGCGCAGCTTGCGATGATCAGCGAATTCTTCAGATAAGTTGCCATGTGACGCTCGGCCCAGACGCCAGCAAAGACGTCCCATTGCGGATTCGGCGGCACGAAGCTCGGCGGCGCGGCAAACATCGCCGTACTGGTTTTCAGCGCGGTCACATACATCCAGTAGAGTGGGAAGAGATAAATGGCTGCCAATACCAGACCGCAGGCGATCAGCAGGGAGTTACGGGTTGTCGGGGTCATCCGCGCACCTCATGGCGTGTCGAGCGCACGTAGAAGGCAGCCGCGATGATGACAAGGGTGATCATCAGCACCGAAACGGTTGCGCCACGTGCAAAATCGTATTCACGGAAGGAAAGCTGCCATGCCCAGTATTGGGCAACATTCGAGGCATTGTTCGGGCCGCCATCGGTGATCGCGGCGAACAGGTCGAACTGCTGCAGAGTGAAGATCAGGCCAAGCGACAGAAGCGCGCCGATGGTCGGGCGCATCATTGGAAGCGTGATTGTGTAAAAGCGACGGAAGGCGTTGGCACCGTCAAGACTTGCGGCTTCATAAAGATCCTTCGGAATGGCGGCGAGGCCAACCGAAAGCAGGATCATGTTGAAGGCCGTTCCGAACCAGATATTGGTGATGATCACGCTCCACAGCGCAAAGTCGGGAGATGAGCGCCAGAAAATAGGATCATCAATGACGCCGATCGACTGCAGGAAGAAGTTGATCACACCGAAGTCACCGGCGAGAAGCCAGTTCCAGATTGCGCCAGTCACCAGCCCCGGCATCACCCAGGACACCAGAAACAGACCGCGCAGATAGGTCGATCCGGGAAATTGCATATTGAAGAACAGCGCCAGGAAGAAGCCGAAGAGGAATTGGCCTCCAAGCGAGCAGAGGACGAAGATCAGCGTATTGCCAAAGATCGGCCAGGCTTGCGGGTCGGTGAGAACCGCGATGTAGTTGTCGAGACCGACAAAGGGGCGGAAGAAGGTGCCGAGACTGAAGATATCGACTTCCTGAAAGCTCATGATCACATTGTAGACCAGAGCCGAACCGGAAATGGCGATCAGGAAGGCAAGTGGGATGCCCACCAATATCAGATCGAAACCACGGCCATCCCAGAGCGTTGAGAGCGCCTTGCGCATGGGGGTTGCTCCTAGGGCGATAAAACGGATGAAGGCCGGGATCGCAGGCAAGCCCTCCCCGTCCACGCCCTTGAAAGGGGCGTGGCGGGATATCCCGGATTTCAGAAAAAGCAGATTACTTTCCGGTGATCTTGTCGATCTGGGCCTGAGCCTGATTAAGCGCCTGCTGCGGCGACTGCGAGCCGGCAAGTGCCGCCTGCAGAGCCGTTTGGATAGCCTTGGAAATCTTTGGCCATTTCGGATGCGGACCACGTGGCTGGGAGTACTGCATCTGCTTCAGGAAGACCTGCAACGCTTCGTCCTTGGCCTCGTTGCCTGTCGGCGGGATCTTGATATCGTTGCGTGCCGGAATCTGACCGAAACGTTTAAACAGGTCCTTGTCCTGCTCGGCGAAGAATTCCAGCGCCTTGAAGGCTTCTTCTGGGTGCTTAGTGGAAGAGAAAATCACCCAGTTGTAGTCGCCCATAGCGGACGAACGTGGGGAACCTTCCGAAGGCGTCGGCAGGAGTGCTACACCCCAACTAAATTCCGCCTCATCGGCCATGCGGTTGATTTCCCAGGGGCCGGAAATCGCCATTGCCGCATTCCCAGCATTGAACGTTGCTGTCGAAGCCCACTGCGTGCGCGAAACTGTATCAGGAGAGGCAAGCCCCTCCTCAAGTAGCGTCTTGAAGAAGGTCAGTGCCTGGACGCCGCCCGCGGAATTGATGTTATCATAGCTTCCGCCAGCCATCTGTACGAAAGGCAGGAACTGGAAGGTGCCTTCTTCCGATGCCTTGGCCGAGAAGGCGACGCCATAGACATCGTTTTTCGGATCGTTAAGGATGCGGGCATCCTCGAGAAGCTCATCCCAGGTTTTCGGAGGTTCTTTGATACCGGCTGCCTTAAACATGTCCTTGTTGTAGTAAAGAGCAATGGTGTTGGTCGCCTTCGGCACGCCGTAGATGCGGCCATCCCAGGTGGCTGACGCCATCGGGCCTTCGAAATACTCATCAACATTGATGATGTCGGACTTCTCGATCATGTCGGTCAGGTCCAACAGGGCGCCATTGGCGGCCAGCATCGCCGTATCGGGGTTGTCGACGGCAAACACATCCGGAGCACGGCCAACAGAATAGGCGCGCATCGCCTCACTCATCAGGTCGGCGAAGTTGACCTCACGATAAACGACATCAATGTTCGGTTCACTTTCGTCAAATTCGCGTGCCAGGTCGGGCGTCGGCTGGCCGGTCTTGTCGACGGTCCAGATATTTAGCGTAACTGGTTCCTGCGCAAGCGTCGGAACAGCCGTTCCAAGGCTTAAAGCTACGGCAGAAACACACAACAAAAGTTTGGCGTGATACATAAATTTAGCCTCCCGTATAGGTTTTACGACCGTCCTCGATCGGTCTCGACGGATTTTGTTTCAGGCGACACGGTATGAATTTCCTCTAGGATCCGCACAATAGGACGCCTAGTGACAAACATTGACTTTTAGTCCCGAGCTCTCTAAAACATGCTCCGTAAACGTTTACGAAAATAGACATGGACCCATTCTGATGTCAATAGAGATACGAACCTAAAATTTGGAGACATCATGACGGGCATTCGACAGCTGGCTAGCCACCTTCAACTTTCGATTGGTACGGTGTCGCGCGCGCTGAACGGCAAAGCGGACGTCAATGCGCAGACGCGCGATCGGGTTTTGAAGGCGGCCGTGGAGCTTGGCTATGTGCCCAATCAGTCGGGCCGCAGCCTCAGGAAAGGGACCACGGGCACGGTTGGTCTGATCCTGACCCAAGGCAACAGTTTGGGCGAGAATAATGACAACTTCTTTTTTGGCGTGATCCACGGTCTGCAGACAGTATTGAGGAAACATGAGCTTGATCTTGTGCTTCTCCTGTGTTCGCGTGATGAAGACCCCGACAGTTTCCTCCAACGGATGGTCGCCCAGCGCATCGTCGACGCGGTGATTCTGACGGCAACCCGCACCCACGATGAGCGTTTTGATATCCTCAGGCGTGCAAATATGCCGTTCGTCACGCTGGGGCGCAGTGCCAGTCTTGGCGATGCCTCCTGGATCGACCTTGATTTCGAAGGGATCGCCTGCAGTTCCGTGGTGCGTTTGCACAGCCGGGGGCACCAGCGGATTGCCGTGGCTGTGCCGGTTGTCGATGCCAATCTCGGCCCACTGTTCCTAGAAGGGTATCGTCAGGGTCTGAAGGATTGTGGCCTGCCGTTTGATGAGAATATCGTCTTCCACGCCGAGACCAGCGAAGAGGGCGGGTATGATGTTGCCGGGAAGGTGCTTTCGACGCCAGACAGGCCGAGCGCTATTCTGCTGATTGCCGAGTTGATGTCGGTCGGGCTTTACCGCCGCTTGGGCGAAGCGGGGTTGACGCCCGGCCGCGATCTTGCCGTGATTGCCGAGCGCGAAAGCCCGGTGGGTCGTTTCCTGCTGCCGCGACTGACCTGTTTTCGCCTCGATCTCGATGCGCTCGGGCGCATGCTCGGGGAAATGTTACTCTCCAAACTGCCGGCCTTTGCCGAGGATTACAAGACGGCGCCGAAGAGCAAGATCTGGCCGCTAGAACTGGTTGAGGGCGAGAGCGATCCGCCCCTTCAGGTCGGGAGAACACAGCTGCAGGACGGTTAATTTCATCGCAATAGGTCACGATGTGGAATCCGCGTCAAGCAAGAAAAGATTGCAGCAGGATCCAATCCATAAAAATCCTTCTGATCGGCTCCACCGGCGGCTATTATGGGCTCCCGACGGCACCTCAAATTCCCTCTGACAGAGCCGTCTTGTCCCCCCACCTGTCATCTGGTTGCGAAAAATGCTGCGGTTCGAGTGAACGGCAGGAATGAGGGAGATGGTCTGCGGCATTTGTTGACTTGCGAACGACGGCTCTGGGCCGCGACTACATTCGATAGTGTTAAGTTTGAATTGTTTCTTTATTGGTGTGTTCGTACAGAACACTGGAGAGGCCTATGTTTGTTTTTGATTTTTTGCTTGAAGCTATCGGATATTCAACAGCTAGGGTTGTCCTGCCCATTATTTCATTTGGCTATCTTTCGGTCGAACCTGTCTCGTCTAAAGAAAAGGTATACAACTGGCTTGGTTTCAAGAGTTCAAACAACAGTAAGTATTTGTGCGAAGCCACGATGGCGGGTTGGTTGGGGTTAGTCCCATGGGTGGTCTTGATGATCCTAATATTCGCCACGTGGTGAATACGGCTTTCACTTTAGAAGCAGTATTCTTACCTCGGATGGATGTTGCGCTTTGAACGAATGGCCGCAATGGGGAAGCTCGCTTCTTGGAAGGCCCTCCTAGAGAACGGCAGGAAAGGACCGCCATTGCAAATCACGATCTAGATGACTGCCCTCAATCCGCTCGACAGGCGGCGGGTGTGTGCTTTGCGGTAGTATCAACGGTCCGTTATTCCAGCCCCTTTCTTTCTTCTACGCGACTGCCGCTCGGGGTCGAACGCACGTAAAACCCTTGTGAAATCGCCTCCTGCACCAGCCCGACGTGCGAGATCAGGCCCACAGCCCGGCTGCCTTCTGTCAGCGCAGCAAGGACCTGGATCACTTGGTCCAGTGTGCCCGCTCTGTTCTCTGTATCGAGGCTGCCGAAGCCTTCGTCGATGAAAATTGTGATGTTTTTCACCTCGGTTGACGAACCATTTTAGACTTTTTCTGGCTGTGATTGAAGCTTTTCTCGAAGGACTTCGAATGGAGCCTTTCCTTTCAGGCCAGCATGTGGTCTGTGGCAATTGTAATAAACTTCCCACTCTTTCAGTTTTACCTTGATGGCAATGTCATCAATATAGTCAACGAGCTGCCAAAATTCCTGCTTGTCGGTCCTGTGCGACCTCTCGACCTTGCCATTCAGATGCGGCGATCCTGGCTTGATATAGACATGCCGAATGCCGAGATCCTCTCAATGCCAGTGGAATTTGGCCTGGAACTCGTGGCCATTATCGGTCTGGGTAGTGTGAATGCGGAATGGAAAAGTCTGCCGGATGTGGTCAATGAACTTGATGGCGTTTTCCTGCGTATGCCGATCATAAACCTGCAAGGCCCTGGCGCGCGTGGCGTCATCGATAGCAGTATATTGAAAGCGCCGGATCTTTTCGCCATTCTTGTAAAAAGTCAGGAACTTTACATCGACCTGAATCCGATGGCCGGGGACCTGCTTCTCATATCGTTTAAAGTCTTTTATTGAGCGTTTGGGCGTTCCTCTGGGAAGCTTGTTCAGGCCATGGCGCTTCAAGACCTGGTAGACCCCCGAAGTGGATACCTTCATGTTGAAATAGCGCTCCAGCGACCAAGAAATCCGTTCGGGACCAAAGTGATAATTCTTGCGAAGGTGCAGGATTTTCTCTTCGATTGATTGAGGCACCCGGAGGGTCGGGTTCTCTGAACAAGGCTTGGAGTTGACAAGGCCTATGTCACCCTTCTCAGAAAAGCTCCTTTTCCATTTGTAATAAGTCTCACGGGAGATCCCAAAGTATCGGCAGGTTTTTGCAATATTGCCGATCTTCTTGGCGTGGGCAAACACCCGCTTCTTGCGGGCAATGTCACTGAGCGCTCGTTGTTCCATGAAATTTCCTTCCTCGGCATTAAGATTATCAAAATCTGTCAACCGAGGTCAGGAATTTCATAGATCAACAGGGGTACTCTTTCGCGCATTTCTCGATTGGCCTGCCAGGTCGTCACCATCTGCGGAATGAAACCCAAGCTCTGAGCAAGCGTTCCATCAAGAACTCCAGATCAGGGGTTGGCAAGAAAACCTTCCCTCGGTTCCATGGGCGCGCGCGCCATCACACTCAACTCACCTATTGTCATGGGGACGTCGTCCACCGTATTGACCTACGGTTGTCCAAATCCCCTTTCAGGGCCATCTACACGAAGGTCGCAGCGTTGCCTCTATGACCGCGCGCGCAGCGAAGCGATATCTCTTGACCCAACCGCCGGTGGATTAATGGTGGCCAGTTTGCAAGTGAAAGCCTTTTTGTTTGCTACCTAACTATGTCAAGAAGAATTAGGTTGCCTCATTTAAATCATAATGCATCCCTCGCTTGTCCGTAAGAGGATCGCGCAAAGAGCCGGCATCCGCTCTGCATTGTTAAAACTCCAGTTGGTCGGATTTTGCTCGCGCTTCTATCAGGCATGCAATCGCAGCAGTCAGGGTTTCTATTAGTGCAGTCTGCATTTTAGAAGAGCAAGTTGAAACCCGGATGCCCTCGCTTGCTAAAAGGGCAAATTTAACGACGCTTTCTACATCTTGCCCATGTTCGCTTAGCTCGATGGAGTATGGTTCCATCAATTCCGATAGAGCAGACTGGCAAACGGTACCAGATAGATCGTTTGTATTCTTGCAATGGGAGCTGTCTGGTTGACAATCAATTCTTGCATGTTCGTTCTGCCCCTGTTGAATGGAGCAGGTGACAGAACGATACAAGATCTGTTTCAGTGAATTCTCAAAGTCCGTGTTCATTGCTTTTCTTCGTCACCGTTGGCGTGATCCTGCTGATGAATAGAGGTCTCTGAATTTGCTGCTTTTATCTTTGCGTTCAACGCGTCACGAGACCCTTTGATCATCCCGGCGGTTGCACCTTTAGCAATTTCAAAAAGGCTTTCCCCAAGAACAAGAGCTTCATTTGCTGTTGCTCGCAGAACCTTCTCTCCAAGTTCAAACGTTTCAACTCGAAGCGAACGCAATTGCTCAGAAATTGATTGGGCCGTATCCGCTGCTGTTTGCCGCAATCTCGAGCCAGCTTTCTGAGCATCATCGGCAATTTCATGGAGAGTTTCCTTTGCGATTTCATCAGAACGCTCGGCAACGGTTCTCAAAGCTCCGACGAACAAGTCTCCTGAATTCTCGATTTCCTCTTTCAATACGAGTAATCTTTTCGCTGAAGATTCTGAGAGATTCTGACCAGAGGCTTGGGCTTTTTTATGCGCATTGCTTATGGCCTTAACCAGCGCTTCTCGGATCCCATCAGAGGCTGCATTAGAGATTTCTCGAATTTGTTGATTTGCAGTCTCAGTTGCTTCAATGGCCGCAGATAGCACTTCCTCTGCTACTCGACGCGTCCGGTTCGCAGAAAACTCGGTCTCATGCAAAGCTTTCTGGGTCGCGTCGAATGCAATCCTGTGAACGGTCTGTTCAATCGCTTCGCCACGTTCAATTGAAAGCTGAACGGCTCGCTTCACCGTTTGATGAAGAAGCTCCATATTCTCAACGAACCGTACGCGTTCACGGGTACTGGCGGCTTCCAAATCTTCTCGTATCTGGTCGGGAAACTCAGTGGCAACTTCACGAACATTGCATAAAGCTTGATCAATAATCTGATCGAGCTTGCTCGTTTCTAGAGCCAATCGTTCATTTGCAGCATCTATTTCGGCTTCATTCTGCTTGATCGTGTCAGAACTGGCTGCTTTCACTCCCTCTAGAGCACCCGAAACGATTGCCGTAATCTCGCTGCTGGTACAATTTCCAGCCTCCATGAGTTCTTGGATTGAAGCGCGGACAGTTATCTTCACTATATCCGATATATTTGTTGCGCCATCTTTTGAGCTTTCAAACATCGAAATAACTGAATCGTGGCAGATTTGCTGAATTGCTTCTGCACTTTTTGACGCATCTTGGATTGCTATCTTGATCTCATTGGAGAGTTTTTCCTGCAGTTCTCTCGACATGTTCGCCTCCTAAGGCTGGTCGGATTACGGAACGTGAATTTGGAACTTTTCACCCCAACATATAGTTCTTTTAGGAAGGCCGAGATGTATCCCAGGTAACAGGAAAGACAAAAAAGCGGACATCTTTCGATGCCCGCTCTGATTTAAACAAACAGAGAAGCCAAGACTCTCTGTCTTACGTCTTCATCCTGGATGCGTTGACATAGTAGAGGACCGGAACAACAAAGACTGTCAGCAAGGTCGACAAGATCGTCCCAAAAATGAGTGAAATTGCAAGACCTCCAAAAACTGGATCCGTTGTCATAATTGCCGTACCGAGAATGATGGCCAGTGTCGTGAGAAGAATGGGACGTAATCGCACGGCTCCGGCTTGTTTTGTCGCCTCGGACAGCACCATGCCTTGTTTGATATTGTCCTGGACAAAGTCGATGATCAAAAGTGAGTTACGGATGACGACACCGGAAAGAGCGATGATCCCGACCATGGAAGTTGCAGAGAAATCGGCGCCAAACAACCAGTGGCCAGGGAAAATTCCGATCAGTCCCAAGGGGACCGAAGACATTGCTATGGCAGGAATGCTAAAGGACTTGTAATAGGCAACCAGAAGCAAGAATACAAGCGTTAGGGCTCCGCCCAAAGCAATCGCCATATCCCTATAGACATCAAGCGTCATGCGCATTTCACCGCCCCACAGAACCTGATACCCATCGACTGTATCGGGAACGTCTCTGATCAGATTTAGATTTCCTGTTTTCAGAGAGCGCCCATCTGGCGCGGTTATTTCTTTAAGCCGTCGGTTGAGATCAATAACCGCATAGAGTGGTACCGATTTGCCCATTTCTCCGCCGACAAATGTAGCCTTTTCGTTGTCTCTGTGGTTGATTGTTCTGTCCTGAATGGCATGAATATCACGAACCAATTCCGAGAGTGGGACTTGATCACCGATCTGATTGGCGACATACAGGCTGTCAAGCTTCTCTGGATTGACTGCAAACCGCCTTGGCACAAATGCCCTGATCAGGACTGCATTGGTTTCGTCGGGAAGATGGACACGGCCCAAGGTTTTGCCGCCATAGACAAGCCCCAAGACCTCGTTGATATCGGCGGTCGACACGAGAGAAAGCGCTGCTTTGTCCTTTTCTGGCATGAGCCTGTGTTCCAAGACATCTCTCGGCTCGGTATCAACCAAATCGACCATATCGTATGTGTTTTTGAAGGCTTCTTGTACCTGCTCGGACAATGCCCTCAATCCTTCCGGATCGGGTCCGTAAATTTCAGCCAGCACAGTAGAACGCAAGGGTGGTCCAGGAGGATCTTCTACCAGAGACACTCTCGCTCCTGGGTATTTCGAACGAATTTCTTCGATAAAAGGGCGGAGATCTTGAACTATTTCAATAGAGCTTTCTTCCCGCTCATGCTTGTCGATGAGATTGACACGAATTTCTGCGACAGAATTGCCTGTACGGCCGGAATTCCCCTTGAATATGCCATTGAAGTCGGCCACGCCCGCTTTCCCTACCCAGGATTGATAGTTCTCAACCAATGGATTTGAAGACAATAGAGCACTTATTTCGCGGGTTAATTGATCTGTCTTTTCAAGCGGATCATCTGCCGCCATATAGATCACGATATTGAATGTGTTTTTGTTGTCCTTCGGTAAAAAACCGATATTGACCCCAAATTCCGATTGAGGTCCGCCGACCCCTTGAGGACGGATGAATTGCCAGGTCCCTTGCAACAGCGAACCAGTCATGAGCAGTAGGATGACGCACAGGAAGCCCATCTTGATAAGGTTCGAATTCTGAAGCGGGGTGTACAGAAAGAGATAGGCGCGTTCGAGCCGACCCGGTTCCTGATGTTTGTCACCCTTTTGGTCTTCAAGATCATTCGCAGATTGTCTCGGATGCCACTTTACCCATCGGTTAGCCGCCCAAGGGGTAACGATATAGGCAACGAGGATAGAGCCTGCCATGGCAATGGGAACATTATAGGCGATAGGATAGAAATAATCCCCGGGCATTCCGGTAATCAAAAACAGCGATGCAAAGACAAGCATCACGGCCACGGTTGCCAGATTGGTCGCGTTCCCGATTTCATTCGTTGCCAGAATCGTAACTTTGGTTTTGTCCACCCCGGCCCTCGCCTGCCCGTAATGTCGGTGAATGTTTTCGATTACCACGATTGCAGCGTCGACCAAGAGCCCCAATGACAGGATCAATGCAAACAAGGTGACCCTGTTGATGGTAACGCCACCCAGAAAGTCGCTGGCAAGCGTAAGGGAGAAGATCAGCGGGATGGTAACAGTAACAATGAGAGCTTCTCTCCATCCAAGAAAGACAATCAAAATACCACTCACAGTGACAACCGCTATCACCAGATGTTCCATAAGCATGTTGACGGCATCATCCGCTTTCTTGCCGTCGTTGCGCGTGACAATCACATTGATTTCGTTTGGAACCATGGATGTTTTCATCCGTTCAACGCGATCTATCACGGAGTCGGAAACCACAACTGCATTTGTATTTTTCTTTTTTGACACCGCGATAGTGACTGCAGCCATGTCTCTGGTGTCTGCTTGTTGCGATCGTATGTCTCCTGATCCGAAGGAAAAGCGGCTGAAACTCTCCAATTCTTCTGGAGGCCCATCCCGAACGGTCGCTACATCTTTGACGTAAATCGGTCGGCCATCATTGACTGAGATGATAAGGTTTCGCACCTCTTCCGCCGAAGAAAAAGCTCCACTGAGTTTAATTGCTTCCACTTTCTTCTGCTGAACAGTCGCATCATAGGGAACTGTCAGATTATTGGAGCTTATCGCTGCATAGGCTTGGCTAAGAGACAGGCCAAAAGCTTGAATTCGAACAGGATCCAGCTCAATCGAGATTTCTCGCGATCTGCCTTCATGCACAGTTACCAGTGACACATCCTTGGTGCTTCGCAAACGCTCAGCCATTCTGTCCGCCACTCTCTTGAGAGCAAAATCATCGAGGCTTCCAGATGCCAGAGTGATGGTTATGATTGGCACGTCATCTGAATCAATGCCTTGAATAACTGGATCGCCAGCCTCGGCGGGTAGCAAGGATATATTCGAGCGGATACGGTCGTTGACTTTTACAAGAGACTCTTCTTTCGGCTGCCCAACCTTGAACATGACCGTCACAGTTCCCGCGGAATTCATCGCAGCACCATCTGTGTGATCAACACCGGAAATACCGGAAAGCAATCCCTCAAGAGGCGTCACAATGAGCTCTTCGACTTCTGCTGCAGACGCCCCGGGCATTGAGACAGTGACGCGTGCCGCAGGCATAATGATTTGTGGGTTTTCTTCTCTGGGTGTGAGCAAAATTGCCAAAATACCGCTCACGGCTATAGCGAGCACGAAAATAACGGTCAGTTTTGATTCAATGAAGAGCCTGGCCAGTTTCCCAGCCAGATTTTCGCGCACCGGATTATGTTGGTTTTGCATTGGCATTATCCTTCGATCAGCGTGACTGTGGTGCCGTCGATCAAATTTGCTTCCGGCGAGCGCAAAATTATTTCTCCAGCTTCCAACCCTGCAACAACCTCCACCATGCCGTCTTCTTCGATGCCTGTGCGGATCCAGCGAAATGCCACCTTATTCTCGGCTGATATGGTGTACACTCCAGTAAGGCCAGCCCTATCTGTAAGCGCCGATTTAGGGATCAAGATTGCGGTTTCATGACCATTGGGAATTGCTGCGCGGCCAAACATGCCCGGCACCAAACGGTCATCAGGAGGAAGTGCAATATCCACTTCATACCGCCGGGTGACCTTGTCTCCTGAAGGCACAACTCCTCTGACGCATCCTTGGATTTTCTGATCCTCAAGAGCATCGAGGCGGACGTCGATTTGTGAGCCTTCATGGATTTTACCCATAGCGCTCTCAGACACGAAGATTTTAAAAAGCAGTAATTCCCTTGACTCAATGGTGAGGATCGGGGTTCCCGCTGTCGCCAATTCCCCACTATACAGATTTACATTCACGACAACGCCGGTTACAGGGCTTCGAACTTCTGTATATTTCCTCTGGGCCTTCGCCGCAGAAAGCGCCGCTTCCGCTTGTGCTTTTGCAGCGGTGTATACTCTCTCTTGCATTTTGGCTTTTCTCAGATTTTCACTGGAAACAAAGCCTTTTGTAGAGAGCTTTTCGTATTTCTCGCGATCGGTGATGGCATCAGTGAGCTTTTCTTCGGCTTGAATAACGGCCTCTCTAGCTTGTCTGATTGATTCATCAACGTCATCGCTGTCAATCTGAACCAACAAGTCTCCCTTGTTGATGTGCTGCCCCGCGCGTATATCAAGTTTTTCAATCACACCAACAACACGCGAAGAAATGTCAAGCCTCCGATCTGAAACGATTGTTCCTGGCACGACTGTCCCTGAAGGAAGCTGTTTATTCTGAACCGTCAAACCTTGAGCACTGATAGAAGGGTATTCAGCGGCAACTATGTCGTGATCACGGTTGCAACCGGATAGGAAGGTCAGTGCTGACAGGAGGGCTATTGGCCAAATTTTTTTTAACATTAGGCGGTCTCGCAAACTGCTGATAGGTTGATCATTCGACCTTCGTCGAATTCATTTGCGAGTTCTTATAGTCGTCCTTGTCGTACCAGGATGTAACCCAGGTATCAGCAGACTGCTTTTTGATCAGTATTTATCGGTGCTCGAAAACTGCTGTTGCGCTTTGTCGAGTAAGGTCTTGAGATCGGAGACTGACCAACGTCCCTTGGCATTCACAACAACATCTTCTTGTTTCCATTTCTGCCAATGGCGAGCGACAACAACCCGCACGGTACCAATCATGGAAGCCAAGGTTTCCTGACTTAGATCATTGATCAGATTTATTCCATTTGTAGGAGATGAGTTCTCCGTCGCATGACGCAGAATCAAACGTGCCAACCTTGTCTCGGTATCATAGAGCGCGATATCTTCCACTTGATCGGCGAGATAACGCATCTGCTTGCCAATGTAGGGGAGAAGGGTTCTATTGAATTCGGGATTCTTTTCAATCCAATATCGGGCAACGTCAACCGGTACGGTGAGATAGTGAACTTCTTCCAATGCCGTTGCAATAGAGTCATGCCGCTCGCCATCCAACAATGAAATCATGTCAAATGCATCACCCGGACCGGCCAGAAACAGAATGTGCTCTCTGCCAGTTTCAGGATTGAACACAGATATTTTGCCTCGCCCCGACAACAAAATATAGAACCGATGGTTTCCACCATCTGCCATGATGCTGGTATCACGAGCTTTGGCTGTCTCATAATGAAGAACACCCATCATGCTTTCCATGGTATCATCAGCGACATCTTTAAACAGCGCCGATTGTCTTAAGGCCCTTACGCAGTAATCATAATGTGGGGATGTCTTTTTCATATGGTCCTAAATCAGTGGTTTCATGTCTGTCGCCAAATCGCTTTCCAAAGCGGCAATATATGAAACTTTGGCTTCCTGCAGAAGTATAAAGAAGTCTGGGTCTTTGGCGCTTGCGATCGCAGCGGCTATTCCGAATTCTACGCGTTCAAATTCGGGATAGCCGCTTCCAGCATCTCGAAACCGGAGAGGATGCTTTTGTCGTCCGGCGCGAGAAAATGCTGCAGAGAAATTCCGAAAGATGCGGACAGAATGAATCTTGTCATGACTGCGGCAGAATGATTGATCTGGTCCTTGGCGCTTGATCTGTAAAGTCTTTCTTCGATCATATCCGAAATGTCAGCAACGAAACGCTCAACAAAGGGCAGGAAATCGGGAGAGCTCATGGCAAAATTGGAGAATTCAAGGAAATTGCGATAGATTTCCGGCTCTTCGAGCAAAAGAGAGCGATTGAAGGCAATCAGTTCTCGGGTGTGATCTTGCAGAGATCCGTCTTGCTGTAACCGGCCTTCCAGCTCTGTTATGTAATTTTCTTGCATGCGTTTCAGGACGGCCACGAACAGACCGTCCTTGTTGCCATAATAGTAGTTGAGCTGACTGAGAACGACACCCGCCTCCTTTGCGATTTCACGCAAGGTCACAGTGCCACACCCTTTGGTCGCGATTGCCTTCATCGCAGCGTCCAGTATCTTTTCTGCCGTTTCCTCTCCCTTGGGCAAAGCGGATGGGCTCTTTTTCATTTTTCGTTCCTCTGGAGCATACAAGCGGGGAACTTGGGTTTCCCGCTTCTCTCGTTCGCGTTTCTGTTACCGTTTTACATCGGCAAGGGCCTGTTGAAAATGGTGCATGGCCAGTTTGGTCGGCTCTCCACCCTGTTTCTGAGGTTCGGTGATGATTGCCTTGATCGCCAGCATTTTGGCTCTCTGGCAAAGCCCGGCGATATCAGCACCACTCATGCCCTCGGTCAGTTCGGCCAAGGCCTCGAAGGAAACGTCCGAGCTGATTTGGCTGGTTCGGCAATGCACCTCTAGGATTTTCTGTCGGCTCATGGCATCCGGCAACTGCAGATCAAGGACCAGATCAAACCGACCCGGCCGCAACAGGGCCTGATCAATCCTGTCGGCCCGGTTCGATGCGCCAATCACAATCACTTCCGAGTGCGGGCCGAGGCTGTCAAGTTCAAGCAGGAACTGGCCAACCATTCGGTCTCCTATCTGCCCGTCTCCGTTGTCTGAACCCCGGGCAGGAACAATTGCATCAAGCTCGTCAAAGAAAATGATGGATGGAGCCGACTGGCGTGCCCGTCTGAAAGTCTCGCGAATGCCTCGCTCGCTGTCACCAACCCACTTTGAAAGCAGCTCCGGTCCTTTGACGGTGATGAAATTGACCTCCGTATTGGCGCCGACCGCGTGAGCCAGAAGGGTCTTGCCGGTACCGGACGGTCCGGTCAGCAGAATGCCGCGCGGAGCGGAAAGGCCCACTTCCGCGAAGTGATCTGCGTAAAGCCTCGGCCATTCCAGCGCTTCGGTCAGGCGCTGTCTCTCATCGTCTAGGCCACCAATATCTGCCCAGCTTGTTTCCGGAATATCAGAGTTGAGTTCTCGAATGGTTGAGAGCTTGAAATCCTCCAGAGCCTCCAGAAAATGGGACATGCCAACGAATGGCCTTGATATTGGGCGTGAAGGATTGCTGTGGTCAAGGCTTGCCGTCCTTGCGCAGCGCATGGCGGCCTCTCTGCAAAGGGCGGCCAGATCAGAACCAAGAAAGCCATGGGTGACTGCGGCAATGCGCTCCAGGTCCACATCAGCCGCCAGGGGCATGAAACGGGTGTGGATGGACAGGATCTCGGCCCGACCTGCCTTGCCTGGTGGGTTGATGCCGATTTCCCTGTCAAATCGCCCCGGACGCCGCAATGCCGGATCCACATTGTTGGGCAGGTTTGTGGCCGCCATGACGACAATATTGCCTCGGCTTGAGACACCATCCATCAGCGCCAGCAACTGGCCAACGACACGTTTTTCCACTTCGCCCAGAACCGTTTCCCGGTTGGGGGCCAAGGCATCGACTTCATCGATGAACAGAATGGCTGCCCTGTGCTTCTGGGCTTCTTCAAAGACCCGCCGGAGCAATTCCTCAGATTCGCCATAGTGCTTCTGGATCACTTCCGGTCCGTTGATCGTGAGGAACACGGCGTCTGTCTGTTCGGCAACGGCCCGGGCAATCAGCGTCTTGCCACATCCCGGAGGGCCATACATCAAAACGCCGCGCGGTGCATCAATACCGAGTTGTTCAAACAGCTCTGGATGGTTGAGCGGCAGTTCCACCATTTCCCTGACCTTGGCAACCTCCTGTGTCAGGCCGCCAATATCGTCATATCCGGTTCGTCGCCCATCAGGATCAAGAAAACGGAGTTCTGTGTTTTCCGAAATTACAACGGCTCTTTCGGGCACGGTTTCGATAACCTGAAGCGCCTGCTCTTGTTCTGAATTCAGAAACAGGAGATTACCCTTGAGCAGGGCTTGACCCAAAATCCGGGCCTCTATTGCGTCCCTGTCTGTCGTCGACGCTGTCCTGTGCCCCTGCTTGCTGTCAGATCTCCATTTGTCGAACAGGGAAACCTTTTGCGGTTCGGTCTTGGGCCGAGCTGTCCTTTTGCTGAAGGTGATACGCTCCGCCTCAACGAGAGCGACGGGATTGACGCGTATCGATCCGGTATCGGTCAGGCCGATATTGAAGGCCAGAGATGGAGAAATCTGCGCCTGCGCCCGTTCCTGATCGGGTGGCAGAACTTCAACTCTTGCAAGAGCTTCTCCCGTGAAGGTGACCAAAACAAAGTCTCCCTTCTTCAGGTTTGCCTCATCCATTATATATGCGGGAAGACCTATTATGTGATCACTTCCGCCCGCTGGGGCGGAAGTGATTGCTGCATCAAGCTGCATCGTGGAAATTGCATCCATCCTGTCGAATTCACATCACTGACGCTGATTGCGGCTCAATGCCTGACCAATGCTGGGAACGGCGGGGATGCGAACACGCTTGATGTCGACCCCCATATAGTAGCTGGCAACCCCGGTGAATGCGCCGAAGAAGATGAAGACACCATGGAAGTTCCAGTAGCCATTGAGAGCAAAAATGCCATCCTTGAAATAGGGAACGACGGTCAGGGGGATGAAGCTGAGACCGGCAAAAAGAGAGAACCAACCGACCCACTTGGGTAAGAGTGCAGGTTTCTCCTTGTCGTACAGAACAATCAGGAAAATCGCGATGCACTCAAGCGTCGTCACCCAATATGTGATGTCAAAAAGATACCACGCGATGAAATGCACCATCTTGATTGTCTCGGGATCAGCCGTGGCGGCATTCTCAGCACACCAAACCCACATAGCAGGTGGGAACATCACAACCCACGTGGTCAGAATGGCACCTCCCAACTGAAGCAGGGAGAGGATTGGGAGCGGTTCCCGTCGCCACATCTGTACGGTGAGCTGCGTGCCCCATGTGAGATAGAGGATGCCCGACGCCGCGTTCAGAACATGCCCCAACATGATGCGGGATTGGTATTTCAGATAGTAGTTGTCGACCAGCTCCTGCGCCGTAAAGGCCGGATCCGGGGGTGGGTAGTTCACCGGCAAAATGATGAAGCTGATGCCGTAGAGTACACAATAGGCAATCCCGCTATAGGCACACCATAGCTGGATCTTTCGTGAAAGCTGTTCGTCCATTTCAATCTCCTTAATTCGGACGTCCGTCCTATTTTTTACCAAATACAGGACAAGCGTCCTAATTTCAAGCCCCGAATAGAAGAATGCCTCGATGGTCGTCTTGGATGGTATGCCGGAAAATATCAATGAAAGACAACTTAAGGGAAACGCCTTCGCGGCAAAGGATCGCGAAGGCGCATATTGTCAGCTTTTCAGTGTGCTCATGTCGATGACGAAGCGATAGCGGACATCCTTGGCGATGACGCGATCCCAGGCAGCATTGACCTGATCGATGGCGATGACCTCGACTTCGGGCCGGATATTCTTGGCCGCGCAATAGTTCAGAAGCTGTTGGGTTTCCGGTACGCCCCCGACATTCGATCCGGCAATGGACCGGCGCCCCAGAACCAGCGGGAAGCCGTTGATCCCCTCGATCTGGCCGAGAACTCCGACATTGACCAGATTTCCGTCAACCTTGAGCAGAGGGACGAACAGATCGACCTTGTAGCTATGGGGAACCGCCACAATGATGAAGTCGAAGTGACCGGACAGCTTGGCAAAAGCCTTTTCATCAGGCCAGACGACGGCCTGTCTGGCCCCCATGCGTGTGGCATCGGCGGTCTTTGCCGGTGTGGTCGTGAAGACGGTCACATCTGCGCCCCGCTCGACCAGAAATTTCAGCGCCATGTGGCCGAGGCCGCCAAGACCGACCACCGCCGTTTTCATGCCCGGTTCAATATCCCAGTGATTGAGCGGCGAAAAGGTCGTGATGCCAGCGCACAACAAGGGCGCAGCAGACCGCAGATCCATCCCTTCGGGGATATGATAGCCGAAATGCTCACGCACAACGAGCCGATCGGCATAACCGCCATAGACCTGCCCACCGTTGCGCCGGTCTGGCCCGTAGGTCCATGTCGTGCCATTGAGACAATATTGCTCAAGCCCGCGAACGCAATTTGCGCAAGTGCCGCAGCTGTCGACCATGGTTCCGACACCGGCAATGTCACCGACTTTGAACTTGCTCACTTGCGGGCCTGTTGCCACTACGCGACCGACGATTTCGTGTCCGGGGACAATCAGCCCAGCGACGGGGCCCCAATCGCCACGCCCGGTATGAATGTCGGAATGACAGATACCGGCATACATCACGTCGATCACGATATCATCTGCCCGCATGGGGCGATGGGAAAAATCGACAGGTTTGAGCGGCTCCCCGGCTTTGGTTAGGCCATAGCCATGTGCCTTGATAGGACTTCCCACCGCCAAGCCGCTCTGCGGTTGGGCGACAGCCTTTTGTGCGCCCAATGAGGTTCCGGCCGCGACCGCACCAAGAAGGGCCGCCCCGCCGCTCAGGATGGTTCGTCTGCTCAGGTCCGGAATATGGGGACTGGTGCCCTTTTTGCAATTTTCACACATTCAACTACTCATCTCCGGGTTTATGCTCTCAGGTCAGATGGATGACATTCTTGCGGGAAATCGGTTGCAAGCCCCTGGCTCCTCCAGCGCGCGATATCGGCTGTCAGCTGCCCCAGATGGGCCTGCCACATGGCGTGGGCATCGGAGCCGAGAATGAGCCGCATCGGCGAATGGGGTGCCTCGACGGCCCTCACGATCACCTCTGCAGCCCGGTCCGGATCGCCCGGCTGGCTGCCAGCATGCGCTGACAGGCTCGCCTCTATCGGGCCGATGAGCGGGGCATAGTCGGCGAGCCTGTTCAGAGGCCTGATGATCTTGTCGCCCTCGAACTCGGTGCGAAAGGCTCCGGGCTCGACCAGCGTGCAGCGAAGGCCGAGACCTTCAATTTCTCCGGCGAGCGCTTCCATCCATGCTTCAAGGGCGAATTTCGATGCTGAATAGGCCCCGAGATCCGGCATGGACACCAGACCACAGATGCTGGTGACCGACAGGATATGCCCCGACCGTCGCCTGCGCATGCCGGGCAACACAGCGCGTGTCAGTTCCACCGTACCAAAGAAGTTCAGCTCGAAGGCCTGTCGCAACTGTGTGGAGGACAGCTCTTCTCCGGCACCGTTTATGCCACGCCCGGCGACATTGGCGAGCACGTCAATCCTGCCAAAACGCGTCTCGGCAGCATCGATCGCCGATTGGCGCGACCCTTCATCTGTCAGATCGAGCGGAAGGGTCAGAACCCGGTCCGGAGCCAGATCGCGCAACGGCTGAAGACGCTCCGTGCGCCGCGCGCCGGCCACCAGACAATGCCCCCGCGCGATGACTGCGCGGCAGATCGCCGCCCCTAGACCGGAGGAGGCTCCGGTAACAAACCAGATCTTTGGGGATGTCATGGGAGTTTCCTTTCAGCTCTGCCTTGTAGCGATTGCACCGCTATTGACGCTCAGAATTCCTGCGAAGTTGGACGCAATACGATGTCGTTGATGTCGACATTGTCTGCCTGCGAAATCGCAAAGGCGATGGTATCCGCTATCGTCTGGGTCGGGATGGCGGTCTTGTAGAACTCGACCATGGCGGCAGCGGCTGCAGGGTCGGACGAGCCATATTTCAACTCGCTGTCCACCGCCCCCGGAGACAGGGTGGTTGTGCGGATGTTCGGTCCCGCTTCCACGCGCAAGCCTTCAGAAATGGCGTGAACGGCAAATTTGGTTCCGCAATAGACCACGCCACCGGGCGCAGAGACCTTGATGCCGCCAACCGAGGAGAGGTTGATGAAATGGCCGCTATTCTGCTTGCGGAAAACCGGAAGGGCAGCAGAGATACCATAAAGAACACCCTTGATGTTGATGTCGATCATCGCATCCCATTCTTCGACCTTGTCTGCATCCAGCGGTGCGATCGCCATCAGTCCGGCATTGTTGATCATCACATCGAGACGACCGAATTCGGACAGGGCGAGGTCAACCAGCCCCTGCACATCTTCCCGCTTGGTCACGTCGGTCTGGCGGTAGGCCGCATGTCCGCCAGCATCGCGAATGCTGCTACAGATATCGGCGAGACGCTCCTGCCGACGTGCACCAACCACGACCTTGGCACCAAGGCTGGCCAGATGACGGGCGGTACATTCACCAAATCCGCTTGACGCTCCGGTGATGACAACCACCTTGCCTGCAATATTTTCCATTTTCTTTTTCCTTTTTTGTTGATTGCTGTTGGCTCTCTGGACTACAAAATAGTGGCGTCTCATTCTGCGATGAAGGTCCGATACTGGCTATTATTTGCCTATTTCTGCTTTTGGAGAGAAATATGCCACTCGAGAAATTACTCAATGAGCTGCTGCGGCGATGCCTTGAGGAGGCACCGGCAGGGACACGCGATACGACCGTTGACGGGGTGAGACTGTTCTGGACCAGCATGCCGACACCACCCGCACCGCTTCTTTATGAAGCCGGGATCGTCATCCTGCTACAGGGCCGCAAGGAAGGTCAGATTGCAGATCAACGCTTCATCTATGACGAGAATAACTATCTGGTTCTGACATTGCCGATGCCGTTCCAGTGCGCCCATTTTGCCAGCCGGGAAGAACCGCTTTGCGGTCTGTTCATCACCTTTTCCCGACAGGAGCTTGCCGACATGCTGGCACAGATGGAATCCTTCGGCGGTGTGCGTGCGGAAATCGGATTGAGTGCCTTGGCTCCCGCTCCCATGACGGACATGATACGCAACACCATCACTCAACTTCTCAGCCTGCAGGATGAAGAGATGGCATCGCGCATCATCGGCCCGATGCTGAAGCTGGAAATCCTGTTCCATGCCCTGCGGGGGCCGCGCGGACCGGCGCTTGCGGCCTATGCCCAGCAGACCGGTGATGACGGCAAGTTCGACAGCCTGATCGAAACAATGCGGCGCGACATGGCAAAGCCTGTGCGCGTTGAAGAGATGGCCGATCAGGTTTCCATGAGCGTATCGGCCTTTCACAGAGGCTTCCGGCGCAGGACAGGGCAGTCACCCTTGCAATATGTCAAACGGCTGCGCCTGCATGCTGCGCGCGCCCTGATCGTCTTCGAAGGTGTGCGTGTGGGAGATGCCGCCTATCGGGTCGGCTATGAAAGCCTTTCCCAATTCAGCCGCGAATATAAGCGCCTGTTCGAAGAAGCCCCGCTTGAGACCAGAAGCTTCAGCCGGGAACAAGGCGCCCTCTAGCTGCCCCTCCTGCATGATACCAGCGTTGAGAATGCGCTGGTTGGATCGAAGGGCAGGTATGGAGAAGGCTACTTTCAGAAGATGCTGCTTGGCGAGTGGCAGTAAAGGTCTGCCGAGTGCAAATCACGCGCCTGGATGAGAGTTTTCCGGTGATGACATGGTGCACCAGACAGCTGGGAGCTCTTTTAGAGCCTTTGAAAATTGAAGGGTCGTTCGCGTTTGCAAACTAGCTACCCGAATATCCTTCACCTGAGCCGTAATTAGAACCCAAGTGGGTTTCACGCAACAACATCCCATTAGCGGCCAAATATAGCCTGACTAATCCGGCCACATATAACTTCGGCCTAGAAATTTCGATAGTCATTGCTCCCGCACTCAAGCTCATTTTGGGTCTAACTGTGGCCATGGCTTGGCTTATGGAAGCAAAGGGTCGTCGGACACCAAAATGCCATCCTCATCGCTATAGATGCATTGGCCGGGCTCGAACAGGACATTGCCAAAGGCGACGGGCACGTCAAGGGCACCAATGCCGGTCTTGCTGCTGCGAACCGGCGTCACGCCCAGTGCCTTTATGCCAAGATCAATATTGGCGAGTCTTGCAGAATCCCTGACCACGCCATTGATGATGATTCCAGCCCAACCATTCTTCACCAGCAATGCGGCATTGAGGTCTCCCAGCATGGCTCTGCGAAAGGAGCCTCCACCATCCAATATGATCACGCCGCCTTCGCCCGGAGTGGAAAACAGCGCCTGCTGGACCAGTTTGGTGTCTTCCATGGTGACTGCGGTGCGAATGCGGCCAGCGAAGCGACGTTTCTTGCCAAAGTCTTGAAAGGGCAGCATCACTTGGCGCACCCTGTCGTGATGCGCATCGTTGAGTTCCGTCGTTGGATGAGATGGTAGGGAATAGGTCATGGCTGGCTCTCCCATAGTGAGGCTGGAAAATGAACCACGCCGCTCATGATGCGGCGCTGGGTGCGAAAGGTGGTCGCTGACAGAGCTGTTATTGCCTGACCTCCCATTGTCTGGCCTCCCATCGCTTGGCTCTCCATCGCGACCTTCGCCTCGACGGGTAATATGCCCGAGGGATTGGCCACAAGGATGCTACCGCCATCATCCGGCTTGACGATGGAATGCACAAGGGTTCCGGGCAAATGTGCCGCAACCGCCACACACATGGCTCCGGTCAGCGTTATCGCGCGGTGGACATTGCCCATCGAAACAAGGCGCACCGACAAATGGCCATCGGAAGGTGAATATTGGCTGCCATCCAGCGCCGTGAAGGCCGTAGAGGGCGCGACCAGTGCGATTTTCGGGTTGGACAACAGGGCATCCTCAGGGCTTGCCGCCATCCCCATCGCCACGGCCGCGGATCTGCGGATCCGATCGAGCCTCGCCATGAGGGCCTGATCCGCATCAATGCTTTCAGGGCTTTCTGTTCCATTGAGCCCCACATCCCGGGCACGGATGAAGGCAACCGGATTGGAAGCATCGACCATCGAAGCCTGAATCTCTTCCTCCCCCACGATCAGGCGGTCAATCACATTGCTTGTTGGCAGCAGCTTGCCCGTTGCTGCGCCGCCGGGGTCGAGAAAGTCGAGCTGGATGCGCGCTCCGCGTTGGGAAATGCCCGGAATGGCAAAGTCCCCGATTTCAACGGCCTTGCCATTTGCCACCTCAAAATGGGCGTCAAACAGCTTGTTGGTGTTGGTATTGTGAATTCGGATTTTCATAATGCCATCATCGGCTTTGAGAATCCCCTCATCGATGGCAAAGGGGCCGACGGCAGAGGCCATGTTACCACACATGGCGCCATAGTCCGCGACAGGCTTGTCGACGGCGATCTGCACGAAGGTGTAATCGAGATCGGCATCCTTGCGCGCGGACGGTTCGACGATGACCACCTTGGAGAGAGAGGACAGACCGCCGCCCATGCCATCAAGCTGACGGCCATAGGCGTCGGGGCTGCCCAACACATGCAGAAAAATCCTGTCTCGGCTTGCGCGGTCTTCAGGCAAGTCCGCACCATTGAACATCACCGCCTTGGAGGTGCCTCCACGACAGAATGCCGCTTTGAGTGTTGTGTTGGTCATGAAGAAGCCTCCGAAATGCAGGTGCGGAAAAATCGTGGCAGCAATCCGCCATGGCGGAAGGTTTCGCGTTCCGCGTCATTGTAAAGGCGCAGATCGAGAGCGACCTCGCTCTTGCTGCCATCCTTGCGATGAATGGTCATCCGTGCCGATAGCAGATCCTCGGCCAACGCAATGTCGAACAGTTCCGAGCCATCCAGTTTCAGGGAGAGGCGGCTCACCCCTTGCAGAAAACAGAGCGGGGCGATGCCCATATTGACCAGATTGGAGCGGTGAATGCGTTCGAAGCTTTCTGCGACAACCGCTCGGATGCCAGCAAGCCAGGGCGCTTTGGCTGCGGTGTCGCGTGAGGAGCCACATCCATAATCCTTGCCGCCGACGACAATCAGGGCCTGATTGCGCTTTTGATAGGTCTCTATGGCCTTGAAAATGGTCGTGATTTCGCCCTCAGGTTCGAGGCGGGTCCATGACCCTTCGTGATCCGGGACCATTTCATTCTTGAGCCGATTGTTGCAGAAGGTCGAGCGAATGACGATGTCTGATGACCCCCGCCGTGTTCCGAAGGAGTTGAAATCGCGCGGCTCCACACCGTGGGATATCAAAAATTGACCGGCATCGCTGCCCTTGGGAATGCTGCCTGAGGGGGAAATGTGATCTGTGGTGATCGAATCTCCGAGCAGGCAAAGAGCGCGAAGGCCCTTAAGGGGATAAATGGGGGAGCGATCCTTGCCAATCTCCCTGATGAAGGGTGGGAAGGTGATGTAGGTTGACGGTGCCCACTGGTAACTGCCACAGCTGGGCTGCAAACCATTCCAATGGGGATTGACCGTTGAAATATCTTGGTAATTGGCCTGATAGGCCTCCGGCAAGATGCAAGCGGCCATGATGGCATCAAGCTCGGATTGATCCGGCCACAAATCGTCAAGCAAGACCGGATTGCCATCGGCGTCCTGTCCGAGCGGATCCGTGCCGATATCCGAAAGGACCGTTCCCGCCAGGGCATAGGCGATGACAAGCGGTGGTGAGGCGATCAGGTTACGGCTGGCAAGGGGATGTATGCGGCCGGGAAAATTCCGGTTGCCGGACAGGACTGCAACGCCCTTGATATCTTGCGCGACAATGGCCTTTTCATTGGCCGGATCAAGTGGGCCTGACATGCCGTTGCAGGTGGAACAGGAGAAGGCCACGGTATCAAAACCGAGTTGGGAAAGTGGCAGCAGCAGTCCTGCTTTTTCAAGATAGTGCGCAACCACGCGCGAGCCGGGGGCGAGCGAAGTCTTCACGTGCGGCCTGACTGCCATCCCTTTGGCCAGAGCATTGCGGGCGATCAGCCCTGCAGTGATCATGTTGCGGGGATTGGCGGTGTTGGTACAGCTTGTGATCGCGGCAATGATTACATCTCCATCCCCGATATCATGCTTGCCTCCCTCGACCGCAACACGGCGTCCTTTTTCCTTTTCGTCTTTGTCAACCAGACGAGATGGGACAGCGCCGAGATCAATGCGCTCTTCGGGCTTTGACGGCCCGGCAACGGAGCGGGCGATCCGGCCAAGATCAAGGGTGATCACCTGATCATAGTCGATGCTGTGATTTTCCGGATCAAACCAGAATTGCTGTTGCTTGTTGTAGGCTTCAACAAGGGTTACATGGTCTGGCTTGCGCCCCGTTTCGCGCAGGTAACGCAAGGTGTGGTCATCGCAGGGACAGAAGAGCGTGGTAGAGCCATATTCCGGTGACATGTTGGCGATGGTGGCGCGATCTGCCACGGCGAGCCGATCATAGCCAGCGCCGAAAAGCTCGACGAAGCAGTCAACGACGCCGACATTGCGCAATTTCTCGGCAATTGTCAGGGCAATATCCGTCGCTGTGATGTGATCTGGACGTGCACCAATCACCTCTAGGCCGATGACGCGCGGCACATTGAAGGTGGTAAATTCGCCAAACATGATGGCTTCGGCTTCCAGTCCTCCGATGCCCCAACCGAGCACAGAAAGCCCGTTGATCATGGTGGTGTGGCTGTCGGTGCCAAGACATGTGTCTGCTATCAGCAGATTGCTATCCTGCCCGTCGATGGAGACGACCTGCCCAAGATATTCCAGATTGACCTGATGCATGATACCGCCACCGGGCGGGACGACCCTAAGATTGGGAAACTGCTCTTCGCAGGCCTTGATAAAGGCAAACCGCTCCCTGTTCACCTCGAATTCCCGCTTCTGGTTGAGCAACAGTGCGCTGGGGTCGGCCCAATGGGCAATGGTCATGGAATGGTCAACCATCATGTCCACCGGCAGGCGCATGTCGACCTTGGCGGGGTCGCCTCCAGCTTTTTCGATTTGGCTTCGCATGGCCATCATGTCCACCAGCAGAGGCAGGCCCAGCATGTCTTGCAGAATCAGACGGGAGGGACGAAAGGCAACCGCCTGATTGGAGCGGGCGGCAACATGTTCGAGCTGGCCGATATCCTGCCGCATGACATTTTCGGCCAGAATTCGCAAGGAAATAGGAAGGCGTGCGGTTTGGGTTCCAATCGCTGCGGCATAGTCGGCTACAATGAAAGGCGTCCCAATAAGCGGTGTCTTTTGCATGGCTTGGTCCTCGAAATTTTGAGAGGAGCATAGTTGACGCAGACCTTTGATATCAATAAAAAGAAACGGTCGTTTCGTCAGGGAGAATACATGTGGGGGCCATCAGAACCGAATCCGTTGAACGTGCCATGTCGATCCTGCAGGCATTCTCAACGCAAAGGCCGCGAATGACTTTGGCGGATCTGGCTCGCGAAACAGGCCTGCACAAAAGCACGATCTTGCGTTTGACCAATTCCTTGCAGATTTACGGATTCATCAATCGCGATGAGGGCGGGGTTTATTCAATTGGTGCCAGCATTTGGCGGCTCGGCGTGATTTTCAGACAGGAATTCAACGATGGCGAAGACATCCGCCCGTTGCTCCGCGAACTTGTCAAGCTGACGGGTGAAACGGCTTCCTTCTATGTGCGGGCTGGCAATGAGAGGGTCTGTCTCTATCGGGAAAATTCCCCCAATCTCATGCGCTTCCATCTTGAGGAAGGCATGCGCATGGATTTGTCCACCGGGGCATCCGGTATGGTCTTGCGGCGTTATTCGGGTGAGGCCGTTGAAGATTTGTACCTATTCAGCGACAGAGGAACGGTGCAGTCGGTTGGCAAGCGCAATCCCGATATCGCATCCATTTCGACGCCGGTCTTCAACTGTCACGGGGTCTTGCGCGGGGCCTTGACGGTATCCGGTCTGATCGAACGGTTTGATGCGCAAGCGCGGCAGGCCGTGATCGCCCCTCTAGAGCATTTTGCTTCCAGATTGCAGCAGATCCTGCCTGGTTAGAGGTCTATCGAACCGACAGAACCCAATGTTGCTATTGTCTGGGTTCCACTTGAAATGGTCACGATTGCCAAAGCACGTCTAATGAGATCTCGAATGACCGCTTTAACCCGTGGGAAGCAGAGTTCTTGCGTAGGCGTCGAAGAATCACCCACCAAGTGTATCAGATGTCCGATACGCTTTGCTTGTAATGGTGGCTGACCTATATATCTCATGAATAGAGCTCCTAATGGTGAAGAGGGGTTAAACTACTTTTGCTCGGCCTATGAGCAGTTTTTCTTTCATGCAGATCCTTATCTTCACCGTCTTGCCTATCACATCGGTCACAACCAGTCTGACCGTCCTGTTAAGGAATGGGCGCAGGAGCAAGTGCGAGCTCTTGCAGCAACAGCCAAAACCGGGCGAAATAATCTATGTCCATGTGGCAGCGGTAAGAAGTTCAAAAATGCTGTACTTCATTTGAACGGCCGCAGTGGGGAAGCCACTTTGCTGTAAATGTCAAAAGGTGAGTGTCCGGTATGGGCTGCGAATACCAATCGCGATCCTGGATGAGCGGTTTCGGGCAATGATGCGGCGCATCAGGCCGCTTTGAGCCCAAATTAGACATTTATGCGACTGGTTTAGCGCACGGCTCCAGCATATCGCAATCATCGAAGACTTCAGCCGCACTGTTTATAGTGTTGATCAAACCGCCAACACTAACTATGCATCTTTGCCCCTTTGGTGATTTTGTCGACGATTTTCTTATCTGCGCGCAGAGCGATTCCGACCGTGTTGAGCTCGTCTGGACCATGCTCGGCAAAAACGGCGCGATTGGCCTCGTCATGCCCTGTGGCAAACATCTCCTCGATATAGGCTACGGTCTCCACCTCCCTGTCCCGCGCCCGTCTGCGAATATTGAGAAGCGTATTGGCTTCGGCGGACAAGACGATAACGGGTTGAACAGACATCGGCAGATGATGATTGTTCTCGCTGTCTCTGTAAGGTGATCCGATGATGCCGGGATTGGCTCCGGTGATACCACTCATCAAGAAAGCGGTCACATTGAGCTTTTGCCAAGTGGCAAGGTCATCACGAACAATGATGGCAATCTTGGTATCAAACATGTTCGATTGTACTTTCCTGTTGCGAGCCGTGCGGAAGCGAGTGCGTCAGCACTTCAATCGCGTGAGAAGGTGAGAGGTGCTTATCTATAAATATTCGCCGCAATCTTTTACACTCCGAATAATATTCTGTCATTTACTCTTACAAACGTATATCATTCAAATAAGATGACATCTATCGAAGTATTTTCGAAATCTGGAAGCAATAATGGCTGTTGACCGAACAGATCGTCGCATTTTGGCACTTCTATCGAAGAATGTGCGGATGACCAACAAAGAGCTCGCATATGAGGTCGGTTTAGCCCCATCAAGCCTTCACGAGCGACTGAAGCGACTTCAGGAAAGCAATTTGATAGCGGGCGCACATGCGGATATTCGCTTGGAGCATATGGGGCTTGCACTGAAAGCCTTGATGTTCATCCAGATGGCAGAGCACAAAAAGAACGACCTCGATCAGTTTCTCAGGGAAGTTTTGAAAATTCCAGAGGTTCGGGCTGGCTGGATGATCAGTGGCCGCTTTGATGCGGTCGTTGAAGTGGTCACCAAAAACACTGCCCATCTGCACCGGCTGGTGGTAGAGCAGTTTTCATCTCGAAAAGAGATAAGCCGCATCGAAACATCAATTGTCTTCGAAAGCGTGGTGCAGAATGATCTCTCTGAAACCCTCAATCTGATTGACGAAGAACAACAAGAAACGGTTTGACACGGGTGTGGCAAATGTCCCCTCCGTCCGTCCGCCCGTCACCGGGTTCATGAAAATGCTACAGCTCGTTTGAATGACAGGAATGGGGAAGTTGCCTTGTGGTAGGTGCTGACCGGCGAACGGCGGCTCTGGGCCGCGACTGCTATTCACGCGCCTAGATGATCGTTTCTCATTGATGATGCACTGCACCAGACTGCTCCGAGCCCAAGGTGGACATTGAAAATGGTGGAACTTTCGCATGCGCGAAAGAAGTGCCCGGGAACTGCCGCCCAAAGCGGTCATTAGGTGTCGCTCAAATAAAGTCCGCCCAGCACATTTAAGTTGCGCGACATTAAAATCGATCATATGATCGATTCATGGAAAAGACTAACACCCCTCAACATTACATGCGCGGAGACAATCGCCGTATCGAGATAGCCTGCGCCGCTCGGACAGTGATTGTGGAGAAAGGTTATGCTGCGCTGCGAACCCGCGATGTTGCTTCGCGCGTTGGAATCAGCATTTCCACGATGCATTTTCATGTACCAACGAAAATCGATCTTATTGTGCTGGTCGCCGAAACGACGTTGGATGAGTTCATAAGGCTGTTGCCTTCGCCCCCCATCCCCGAAGTTGCGGCGCGCGACCAACTCAGAGCCGAAATAGAGGCATACTACAACAGCTTAAATGAGCGGGAAGAACTGGCGGCATGCTATATCCAGTTAACCCACGTTGCCCGCTACGAACCCCAAATTGCGACCATCCTTGATGCCTTTGAGCAAGGCTGGTGTCAGCGATATGTCGAAATTCTCGAAATAGGTCGTAGGCAGGGGGCCTTTCGTGCAGATTTATCGCCATTGCCTGCTGCGCTTGTTATCACCGGTGCTCTCACGGCCTTTGGTACGAGAGGGCCTCAAAAATTGGAAATGTTTTGGCCTGTATTTGACGAAATCGAACGCGGCTTTCTGAGCCATAGCCAAGAAGGAAAAGCCCTATGAAGTTCTCCGATCTTGCGGAAAGGCAGATTTTAAAAGCGCAATGTGAGGGACAGTTCGATAATCTCAAAGGGGCGGGAAAGCCGCTCAATTTGGAGAACAGCGCAGGCGGAACCGTTGCGGTTGGCTTTCGCATAATGGCAGAGTCTGGAGCTCTGCCACGTGAAATCGAACTGCGCAAAGCTGTAGAAAAACAATCCGCCAAAATAAGAGATGCTGCTGATGACGAGGAACGCAGACGAGAAACAAAAACACTCGCTGAACTCCAGCTTCGTCTGGATATCGAACAGGAAGCGCGCAAGCGGTTTGGCTTATAGACACGCCGACATCTGACCGGCAGGATTGTCGGGTGTATGTTTTGAGCAACACAGCGAAGGTCATCTTCCCGCCTTTTTGCCAGAAGCGCACACCGGCGCTATGAAATTTCGGCACTGCATCGAATGTCCCCTCCGTCCGCCCATCCGCCATCTGGTCGAAAAAATGTTGCGCTTTGAACGAATGGCCACAATGCGGAAGCGGGCTTCGGGGATGTAACTTCTGCCGAGAGTCCGGTAAGGGCCGCAAAGGTAAGTCATTCCCCAGACCAGTTTCCTGATCTGAGGATTTCGGTTTTATAGCTTTCTGCAGGTCAATCCCATTCCGGGGCAAGGTCGGATGGCGAGACAATCCGTCCATCCGGTTTCGCCATAGCGTGGATGGCTTGCATCTCTGAGGCTGTGAGTTCGAAATCGAAGATGCCGAAGTTCTCAGGCAGGCGAGACAGCTTGGCTGTTTTGGACAGGGCAATCACGCGTGGTTGCTGGACAAGCCAGCGCAAAGCAACCTGCGCTGCGGTCTTACCGTGGGCTGCGCCAATCTCTGAAAGGCATTCGTCCTGCGGAACCAATCCATCCGCCATGCCGAAATAGCTGGTGATTGACATGTCGAGCTGCTCGCATGCTTTCAGCACCGGGGCCTGCGAGAGGTAGGGATGATATTCGACCTGATTGGTGACGATAGGTGCCTTGCTCAGAGAGGCGGCTTTCTGCATCTGGGCCACGGTGTAGTTACTGACACCAATATGGCGGGTCATGCCTCGTTCAACCGTCTTGTTCAGTTCCTGTATCTGCGTCTCCATCGGCACGTCGCTACCGTGGGGCCAGTGAAGCAGCAACAGATCAACATGGTCGACATCGAGCTTTTTGAGACTTTCTTCGACAGAAGGGATAAAGTCGGCAGGATCGAACTTCGTGACCCACACCTTGGTGGTGAGAAAGATTTCGTCCCGGGCCACGCCGGATGCCTTGATCGCCGCGCCAACGGCGGCTTCATTGTTATAGACCTGTGCCGTGTCGATATGTCGAAAGCCAAGCTTGATCGCTTCGGGCAGCACTTTCATGACTTCTGCGTCATTCATCCGGTATGTACCAAATCCCAGAGACGGGATCGCGGCACCATTTGCGATTACATTGTGCATCATTTGCTCCTTCATGATTGAGGACGACTTCCCGGACGAGCCTGCTGTGCGTGGCGCCGGGCTTTTTCTTCTTCACTGGTGACGAGATGGTCTCGACCGGCTGCCTGAGTGGCTTCGTCACCACCGGTTAGGCTCGTCACGCCTGCCATCAGGGCATCGAAGCCTTGACGAGCGACAAGTACCGGATCATTCTTCCAGCTATTGTCTCCAAACGCAGTGGTGCCCATCCCTGCACGGGCATGAAACTCTGTGGCGGTCGCTCCGGGATGCAGCAAAGTCACTGTGATGCCGGTATCCCGCAATTCTTCCCGCAAACCATGGCCAAAGGAGGTCATAAAGGCTTTCGAAGGGCCATAAACACTCTCGAACGGTGTTGGCGTTGTAGCCGGCAGGGAACTGACCATCAGCACCTTGCCTTTGGCTGCGATAACCTGTGGCAACAGAGCATGGCACAGGCGCACCGTAGACATGATGTTGAGATCAAGCAGGTGAAGATGCTTCTCCAGCGGCAGATCCAAAAAGGCACCACCGACAGCAATCCCGGCATTGAGCACCAACACGTCTAGGGTATCGCCGGAACGCTTAATCGCCTCGACGAGCGCTTCCACGCCCGAGGAATTTGACAGATCTGACTGAACAGCCACCACCTTGCCACCGTAAAACCTGAGGTCTTCTGCGGCTTGGTGCACGCGTTCGCTTGCTCCACTGATGATGAGGTCATAGCCTTCGGCTGCAAGCAATTTTGCAAGTTCAAGCCCTATCCCGGCGGATCCCCCTGTAACCAGGGCGCGGGGTTTTAGGATTTCATCCATTTCTCGAATGCTCCTTTGAAGTTGTTATGCCAGCGCGACAGGGCTGGCCGATTGAAAATCATGTCTTCGATGGCCCAGCGCATGCGCCTTGCGTCCATGTCAGTGGTCACCTCACCATCGGGACAGAGAATGTAGAAATCCCCTTTCCGCAAACGGGCCAGAAAATGCTCCACCGTCTGCTCCGCCGTCCAGGCTGCGTCAGGCTTTTCGCTGCCTTTCGGCTTGTGTGCCGCGTTCATCGGCGTCCAAGTGTAACCCGGAACGAACAAATGGGCGGAAACGCGACCATCCGTGGTATTGCGCAATTCGTGTTCCAATTGTTCCGTCAGTACCTTGATGGCGGCTTTGGAAACAGAATAGGCTGCATTGCCGGGCGGCGTGGTGATGCCTTCCTTGGAGCCGAGGTTGATGATTGCGGCGGGCTCATCAGATGCAATCATGGCCGGAACAAACAGATGCTGCATGGCGAGGGCTGAGGTGAAATTGACATCAAGCACCTGCTGCCAGTCTTCAGGCGAATCCCACGGTCCGGCCTTTTTGCCCATGCCCACATTGTTGACGAGCAGTTGCACGGCGCCAAATCGCTCAATCGTGGCGGAATGGAACCGACGGAGATCATTCCGGTCAGCAGCATTTCCAAAGACGATCAGTGTTTCGGTCTGCAAAGTTGAGGCCAAGGACGTTAGGGCTTCTTCATTGCAATCAAAGAGCGCCAGCTTCATGCCCTGTTGCGACAAGGACCGAGCCAGTGCGGCGCCCAAGCCGGCTGCCGCTCCAGTGATCACCGCCACGTTGCCTGCTGCAATGATGGTATCCATTCGTGGTGACATCGGGCTCTCCTTTTTCGATATGGGGTGTCCTGCTGACAAGATATGAGGTGGCGAATGGATTGATAAGTTGCATGAATATACACACGGTGTTTATATCAATTCACCAATTGTGTTGTTCGGGGATTGCTGGATGGAAAATGGACAATGGCTATGAAACTGACCAGAAGTGATTTGGGCGATCTCAATCAGTTCCGATGTATCGCTGAAGCCGGCGGTTTCCGCAAAGCTGCAAAAGAACTTGATATAAACCCCTCGGCACTCAGTCACGCCATGCGAGGGCTTGAGGAACGCACGGGCGTGCGCCTGTTCAACCGCACCAATCGGAGCGTGACCCTGACACCTGCTGGCGAGGATCTACTCAAGGAAATCCAGACCGGATTTTCCGCTATCGCAAGCGGACTTGAAGCCCTTAACCGGTATCGCGATCGGCCTGCTGGGCATTTACGTCTCAATGTACCGACCGATGCAGCCAGACTGGTCTTGGCTCCAATTCTGTCCGATTATTGCCGAACCTACCCCGATGTCCGACTGGAGATGGTGATCGAGGACCGCATGGTCGATATCGTCAAAGACGGTTTTGATGCGGGCATTCGCTATGGCGATGCCGTGCCTCAGGACATGATTGCCATTCCGTTGGGGCCTGAGCTGAACTGGATCATGGTCGCATCCCCGGACTATCTGGAAGCGTTTGGTTCTCCGGAAAAGCCATCAGATCTGAAGGAACACCGATGTATCGGCATGCGCATGGGAAACGGGGCTCTCTATCACTGGGAACTGGAGCGCGACGAAGAGGCCATCCTGCTGAATATCGACTGGCACCTTATTACCAACGAGACCAATGTGATCGTACAACTCGCCCAGACCGGCGCAGGGGTTGCCTATGTTCTGGAAGCGAGGGTCAAAGAGCAGTTGGCATCAGGGCAACTGGTGCAAGTGTTGCCCGAATGGTCGTCCATGGGCCCAGCCTTCTTTCTCTACTATCCCAGCCGCCGACAACTGCCTGAAGCCCTCAGGGCGCTGATCGATATAGCAAAGCAGAAGTGATAACAGGATACGGTATCGCGATGGATCAAACACAACTTGACGAATGGATCGGCAAATCGAAGACTCATGAAGACGACATTTCGTCTTTTCCTGCCAATGCCCTTGCTGCCACGCTGAATCGGGATGATCCAGAATACAGCGTTGGGTCAGCCTTGCCGCCACTTTGGCACTGGCTCTATTTCCTGCCCATTTTCAAGCTCTCAGACGCGGGATATGACGGTCATAAGGCTCTTGGTGGCTTTCTGCCTCCTGTTCCGCTACCGCGCCGGATGTGGGCGGGCAGCCGAGTGACCTTTCTGGGGCCAATGTCCATCGGTCGCCGGCTTCGCAAGGTCTCGACCATCAAGTCGGTCAGGGCGAAGAAAGGGCGATCCGGACAGTTGGTCTTTGTAACCGTCGGACATCGGGTGTTTGATGGTGAGGATCTCGGGATCGATGAGGAGCACGACATCGTTTATCGTGAAAAAGCCGCTCCGGGCGCGGTACCACCACCTCCTCCAGTGGCGCCGGAAGGCTGCGCATTCTCACGCGAGATCAAGCCTGATCCGGTTCTGCTGTTTCGCTATTCTGCCCTCACATTTAACGGGCATCGCATTCACTATGATCATCCCTTCTGCGTTGGTTCCGAGGGATACAAGGGATTGGTGGTGCATGGGCCACTGATTGCGACCTTGCTTCTTGATCTCTTGAGACGTGAACTTCCAGAAGCAGTCGTCAGAAGGTTCGAGTTCCAGGCGGTTTCAACGATCTACGATTCTGAAACCTTCTCTCTGCATGGCAAACCGGAAGCGGGTGGTAAAAGCTTCAAGCTCTGGGCCAAAAGAGAGGATGGAGCGTTGGCGATGGAAGCCACAGCTCTGATCGCCTAACAAGCGTCATCCAAGATCCAGCTTCTCTCTATGCCTTATGAAGGCAGAATGAGCCGGAGCGTCTGGAATGATGTGACCGTCACCCCCCCACTCTTCCATCCTGTTGAAGGGTATCTTTGAACGGGAAGACAGCTGCGAGATTGATTTTTGCAGTTCATCTGTTATGGCCTGGAGGCGCTGTTCGACCTCTTCAGCGGATGAATATCGAAGCCCCGCTTCGACGCCATAGGAAATGAATGGCTCCAGAACATCAAAACCGACATAGGCGAGATTGAAGTTCACCGGCCAGAGCATCAGATCAATGTCGCCGCTGCGGCCGTTATACTCATAGGTCTCACGGCTCGTTCCAACTGTCACCGAAAGCATGGCTTTCTTGCCTGTGAAGGCGCCATTCTCGAACCGCTTCTTGCTGGTGTAAACCGAGCCGTAAATGAAGACACGATCCATCCACCCCTTGAGGATGGCGGGTGGCAAGTGCCACCACATGGGATATTGCAGGATCACCAGATCAGCCGCTTCTAGGCGGGCGATTTCCTCCTGAATATCAATCGGAATAGCCCCGGCCGATGATGCATGGCGCTGTTCGCTCTGAACATCGAAACGATCCGGAGCGATGCGATCAGAATAGTGGCTGGCCCGCTCGCAAGGATCAAATCCCATGGCGTAGAGATCCGAGACGGTGACCGAATAACCTTCTCGTTCGAGCTGATTCCGAGCGATCTTGACAAGATGGGCGTTGTAGGATTGCGGCTCGGGGTGAGCGAGAACAATATGCGCTTTCATACTGCGATCTCCTGATCTGTGTTGCGGTGACGATGGGCGTGAAGAAACCTCCCGATCCAGGGGCTGGCGCTGACGGTTATGATGCCAATCAACACCCCGGCAGATCCTGTCAGGAATGGGGTCGTCAGAGGCTCATGAAGCAGGAAAGCGCCTAGAATGACACCAAACAACGGTGTCAGAAAGGAAAAGACGCCCAACTGCGAGGCCTTGTAACGGGTCAGCATCCAGAACCAACAAAGGAAGCTCGCGAAAGCGACAATGATGGTTTGGAAAGCAAGGTTCCAGAAGAGCGGAGCTGAAGGAATAATCGCAATTTGCTGCGTCAGAACCGCAATCACGATCAGAACAATCGAAGTGACCGAAAGCTGATAAAAAAGCACATGTGACGCGGGCAAGTCGCTGAGATCGGCCGTCCGGATCAGAACGGTCGTTGCACCCCACACTGCAGCTGCCGCGAGCGCCATGGCATCTCCCATCAATGTTGGAGTAGAGCTTGTCGCTTCAGCCTGAACCTCAGATGGCATCAGAAATGCATAGGCAATGCCGACGACGGCGATGAGAATGCCGCCCCACTGGACGGATGACAGACGCTCTGTCGGCAGTTTCAGATGCAAACCAAGAGCCGCAAAAACCGGCGCGGTATAGAGGAAAACAACCACATGGGATGCCGTGCTATATTGTAGAGCTTTACCGATAAGGAAGAACTCAAGCGAGAAGAATAGGCCCGCCACCGCTCCGAGGAAAGCGGTTTTCCCCCAAAAGACCGGTCGGTTTTGCTGAACCGAAGTCAAAGCATAAAGGCAGACCGCCGCAAGCCCGGAGCGAATGCCGATCTGAAGCACAGAGGAGGCATAGCTGTCTGTTGCCTTCAGGCCTATTTGCTGCATGGCCCAGATTACGCAGATAAAAATCATCAGGCCAATGGCCGTCAGATCGAGAGGTTTGCGGTGATCCAAAATCCTACTCCTTGTAATTTCCAAGGACGATAGCAATTGTCACCAAATGCGTATATATTGAATTTATGACAGTTGCTATCGAGAATCTGACAGGCCGTTCGGGCAAACCGCATTTTCATGATGCGCCGTTTCGGGAACAATTGCCGCAACCGCTATATTTCCGGTCAGCGCAGATGCCCAAGAACGCGATTTATCCGCGCCACAGCCACCCATGGGGTGAATTGGTTTATTCCTACAGTGGCGTAATGGAGATCAGTCTCAAGGATGGCTACTTTCTCGCCCCGCCCCAATATGCGGTGTGGCTACCGCCAAACATGGAGCATCAGGGGCTCAACAGGCAGGCCGCCGTCCATTGCTCCCTCTATGTCTCTCTCGATCTGTGTGCACCTTTGCCATTGAAAACCACAGCTCTTGAGGTTAGTCCGTTGCTGCGCACCATGCTGGAACATCTAAGGGAAACGGAAGGAACCGATCCGGCAGATCCGGCACATCTTCGTTTTCTGCAGGTGGTCGTCGATCAATTTGCTGCAGGACGAATGGTGGGCTCTTTCCTGCCGTGGTCGACGGATGGTTTGTTAGAGCCTATCCTGCAGCATCTTCAGGACAATCCCGATGACAATCGATCTCTTGCGGAACTGGCTCGACTTCATGAGACGACAGAACGAACCCTGATGCGCCGTTGTCAGCGCGATCTGGGCATTCCTTTTGCCGAATGGAAGCAAAGGTTGCGCGTATTGAAAGCGATGCCGATGCTAGAGGCAGGCGAGGCCGTGCAAAGCATCGCTGTCGGCCTCGGATATGGTAGCGCCTCTTCCTTCATCGCGATGTTCAGGCGGATGACCGGAAAAACCCCAGATGACTATCGCAAGTCGGTCATGAAATTCAAAAGCTAGACCGAAGGGAGTTAGTGAAAACCATGTATATCAGTGTGTACGTTTTCTGCAGGATTGAATAAATCACTCCGACTCAGATTGATGAGATTGATAGTAGGCCCGCAACACAGCATTCATTCGGGTCAAATGCCCTTTTCCCTGTGATTTGAACCATTCTAGAACATCTTCATCAACACGAAGGGAAATCGACCTTTTCCCCGATCCTGTTGGCATCACGATACGTGCGTTCTTGAAAAACTTATCACCCAGTTCAGGAATATCAGAAGTATCAATATCCGCATCCTTGATAGCCTCTATTTCAGCCAAGCGTTTTTTCGATATGGTCATGATCCATCCTCCTTTCCCTTTTGTTGCTTTTCTTGCGCTGATTATCCTGAACTTCTTAATTCGATCTACATGACCCAAAGCAAGAACGATAGTTGCGCCAACCAGTCCCAAACTGAATGCCCGGTACTCCCCGCTTTGGTCATGAAATTGCAGTTCAGACAATATAGGGCCCTCAAAAATCTCGACGGCTTCCTAGAACGCGATACCATGCTTATTCAGGTTTGACTGGTTTTGAATTCAACCCATTCAAAATGGTCAATCATGCAAGCCTCTTTGTATATATTAATGTATATACAAACTTGCAAAAATCATATTGCAAATTTTTAGAAGTGAGACGGTCATATGTTGGTCGAATATCCATAAAATACAGAAAATGCACTCTACAAATTCTATCTGGAACAACAGCAAAAGGCGCTTCTCAGCGGCCATTGAAGGTTGGCTGGCAGTGACAAAGATCCTTATCACAGGGCCAGCGCCCTTGTCAGATCTTCATGCTCGAAGGCACTCGCCATGCGCTTGATCTCGGCCGGACGCGCGCCGACAGCTCTGGCTGTCTCGCGCCAGGTTACGGTCACGGTTGCCACTTCCTTGATGATGGCGCGAGCTTGTGCCAGCGTCAGAGCAAAATATTCTGAAGCCTCTTCCAAAAGATCAATCGAACAAGTGCTCTCGTCGAGATCGATGTTGGTTGACAGCACTCGAGCCTTGACGTCGGCGGGCACCGGATTAAGGTCATATGCAGGAGAGAGTGACCAGCCGGATTTTCCAGACCAAAGAAAGCCGTGGTTACGCAGATGATCGTCCACATTGGAGATCATCACGTTGAAGACGACGCGACGATAGAGCGCCTGCGCATCGGTCTTTCCCTGAGCGCCATGTTCGGCAAGAACGTCAACGATCTCGGGATAGCTGCCGCGCTCACCATCCTTGGCACCCATCATGGCCATTGCGGATAAAAAAGGAATTCGGACTGCACCATTGCGATCAAAACGACGCGACAACATCACTTTCTTGCCCGCGACATCGACGAGTTCATGCATTGGAGTAACGATGCCTGCATCTTCTGCCAACCGCAGGGCGATCTCCTCCCACGTCTCTATGCTGTAATCATCGGCCTCCTTGGGAAACTTGGCGATGGAGAGATGGCCATGCTGGTCGACCACCGACGCCTTGGGCCGGGCACCGCCCAAGGAAGAGCCGGGGGCAAAGATGAGTTGAAGGTCTTCGTCGGTTTCTTCATCCAAGAGAATCCGTTCGGTAATCTGAAGCAAACGGTCAAGTTCGATGATCGCAGGCACTCCCGTCTGGATAGGTGCCAGGAATGTTTCTCCTCCGACCCTGCGGAATCGCAGTGCGCCAAGCCGGGTCTCATCGGCGACACCAAGAAGATAATCACTCTCGGTGAGCGTTCGGACGGTTCGGCCTTCTCGTTCGGCAAGGCGACGTTCTGAGCGTTGCATCAAACGGCGCCCCCATGTGTCGGGTGCAGAATCCCCGATAGAACCGAAGGTTGCGAACCCAGCAGGTGGTGCGAAAGCGCCGCGGCTCAAAGCAAGGGCGGGCTCCAGAGAAAACCTGGCGGGATCATCCAACCACGCATCGTCGTATTCAAAAAGAATGGTCTCTGTACCACGAACACGATTGCTCCGCGCCAGCCCTATCTGTCGCGTGCGACCATCCAGATCGATATGGACTTCGAAATCAGTCATTTCGCGACGATCCGGTTAATCGCTTGAGATGGGCGTGTTTCGGCAGATCTGCACTGGACAGAGCTTGCCCAACACTATCATTGCTGATGTCGGCGATTTGGTTCAATCCATCCAGTAGCCCGAGAGCTTGCAAAACGCTGGCATAGATACCAATGCTGACGTTGGTGTCGCCAGCTTCGACCCTTTGCAAGGTGGAACGAGAGGTAAAGGCGCGTTCTGCAACAACGGCCATAGGAAGCCGTCGGCGTCGGCGCGCGTCATGAATGTCAGCCCCGAGCTTGCGCAACGCACGTCGTACGGCGGCAGGAGGATTGTGTGGCGTTGGCATTTTGACACCTTCGTTTTACATATTAGCCAAATATGTAGCACGAAGATTACATTTCTTCAAGAAACCTTTCAGCCGTCTTCTTCAATAGGGAACGAAGGTTAGATCCTACCGTCACCTCAAGAATATCAAACGAGATGCTCCGGACTGCAGCAATAGTGACGATCGTCAGTTTCACGTCTGAGGTCTCGCTGGAACGGCCATCAATTTGAATGAAGAGACCATCCGTCTCGGTATGCAATCGTTCGAGAGGCAATCGGGAACAAAGAAATGGTCACGCTCAGATCGGGTCATCTCGATATTTATGGTAAAATAGCAGCTCAGTTTAGCTGCGCGGCGGGCATCTGACGAGAGACGAGCGGTCCAAGGGAAATATAGGAGCTTCTTAAAGATAACCCTCAAATGCGGGGCGAAGTTATCCAACGGTTGAAACCGCATGCTGAAACGCGGCAGAAACCTAATCTCTGCATCAAACGGGAATTTTAGAATGGCTGATGCCTCCGCCCTGATCTTGCGACCGGACGGAGGAAGGCTCACCAATAATAGTCGTGAGGTTTGTGATTGAGTGGCCAAGCAATATTATCAGGGTCGGCCCCTCTCAGTATTTTGTGTTCAAGGCCGCGACGGTGGGCTCGAGCAGGGCCTGTGTGACGCACCTTGTCCCACCAACGGGGATAGTTGGAGAGCCAATCGTAATTCCCACTCTTTATGCGACGATCGAGTTCACGCGCTGAATAGCCTTTTGACGCGGAAGTTCGAGGGTATTTACGTTTGAAATGAGCCATATAAGGTCTCCTTGAAGATTGGTACTTACATGGCACACCTCCTTTTGATGATGTTTGCGCTCAGTTTGAGCAGAATAATTGAAATGTAGTTGCCTTTACAGGCAGATCCTGAATGTTGGCCCGCAAACATAGCAATAACGAATACACCATCCGATATAGATGCACTGGGCGATTTTCATCTCGATATGACGACGGATGCTTGATAAGCCGCCATATATCGCAAATCTGTTTTGAAATACCAGCGATACCCAATCTGGCAACCAAAGTTCAGACCTACAGAGCAATTCGGACCGCCGAGAAAGAGAAGGGGCCTAAGCCCCTTACACTATGCAACTGCAACAGAGTCATCAATCCCTGCTTCTTCGTAGAGATCCTTGGCGAGCCAATCATAGCCGAAGAAATCTTTCACCTGATCAAGAGTGTCGCAAACCTTGGCCGAATAGAAATCGCGTTCGCCGTCCCTGGCTGTGTAGTCAATGCGGCGGCAGATATATTTGCCGCCTTGGGTCTTGTAAAGGCCATAGCTCCTACAACGATCGCGTTGGTCACTATAGTCAAGACCTGCAGCCTGATTGTCAGAGCTTGCAACACTCGCAAGACACTGGCCGGTAAAAAGCAAGCTCGGAGCATCATCAACCTTGAGTTTGTAGGTCGCCACTTCTGAGTTTTCATCGACATCAATGTCGGTTACCTGCTCAATGATCAACTTGCTATAATCGACGTCTGAAAATGCGCAAGGCAGATTGGGCGCGAGCTCATCGATGTCCATTTCAGACCCGTTGTCGTCGATTATCGACGCTCCTTTCAAAACCCAGACGTCGCCTATACCATCTGTTGTTGTTGTAAGGGAGGCCGGATCGTGATCGTCGTAGCCAAAGTACTCTGAATAGGTAACTTCAATACCTCCGTGCTCTGAGACTTTGGATGCCCAACCCAAGACACGAGGGATCACGACATCCCTGTAGACCTGCTTCTGACCGTCCCATGTTGTGCTGTGATGTTTAAATTCGTCCATAACCTCGTGGAATTGGCTCTGGTTCCAGTCACCGCGGGCAAGCATTTGTTTGAATTCTTCGAAAGGGATTTGTCTCATCGTTTTGTCCTATTCCCGGAATTTCCGCCGGAGCAGTTGCAGAATTATTCCTGCAATCAGGAAGTAGGTCCGTTTTGATTCAAACAAAAATAATTATTAATATTTTTTTAAATTTCGAATGGTGCTTTGATTTATAATGATTTTTTTGGATCAATTGTCTTGTCTCTACGATTTTTCAGGCGAGGCAGGCTCTGGTATGGGTTTTATTTTGCTGCCAATGCGGAGCTTTTGGCGTCAGGCTGGTAATTTCTGATCGAAATGACGATTTTCTCGTTCTTGTTTAAATATTTTTTCTTCTTCACGGAGTATATAAGGTCATATCCTATGATCTTGTTAAGTCTTGAAACGGACCTTTGCACCTTTTGAGTGACCGCTGGGTTTCTGGAAATTCCATATTCTTCCTTTAATGTGTCTACATTTAAGATAAATTGCTTGTTGCTCATATTTTTTACGATTGTTGCCTTGAGATATATTTTGATATCAAAAATATCTGTGATCTCTACAATATCTCTCAACTCGACATATGCATAATTTGATGGGGCAATCATCTCCGCCTTGATGGTTTCCTGCACATCCCATTCAAGGTAATCGACACCCTCTTCTTTCACAAAGCGAATGGTATGAAGCAGAGGGTCGCTTTCCAATTCGGCCCGTCTGTTGCAAATGTCGATGAGGACGTGAATTTTCTTGATCAGCTCGCAATTTGAACGATAGGCTGCAAACCCCGATGCTTTTCGCAGGAATCCCAGATAGATCCGATAGGGTGGGATCACATCTCGCCGGAGATTATGACTGCTGAACCAAAGCAATGCGATTAATATGCGGGTAGCTGGCCCATTTAGGCCCGTCATGGAATGGATGATGTTGCAAACCATGCCGGGCAACGGATAACTAGGTTTGATATTAAGCTCTTGAGCGACGTATTCCAGCGAGGTCGAGGATAGTGATTTATTGCGTGATGCCATGTCTTTGTCCAGAATTCTTGTCACTCATGCTACATGGGGTCGTTTCAGTGGCAAACAAAACAGTATTTACATCCTGAACCGGAAAAAGCTGCCTTGCTGCGAATCCGAGAAGATGTGTCCTCAAAAGCCTCTTTCTCCAAGACACATTACCTAGTTAGGAAATGAAGGTGCCATGTAACAATTACCAAGGACAAGAACACATCCTTTCTCATCGCTTCTGTGTATTCTTATATATTCGGTTTGATTCTGAACAATTATAAAATCATTTAATGAGTTGAGATTTAACAATAGATCCAAATGTATACGGAAGAATTGGTCACAATTTTCTTACTTTCTGTCACAGTTTTGAAGCATTCGATCAAGCTTTTTAGCCATTGGATCAATCTTTTTTCAGAACGGATCAACCTTTTTTCAGAACGGATCAATCTTTTTTCGGAATGGATCAAACTTTTCCGCGTAGGCCTTATTTTTAGACCAGGCTTTCGGTATTGCTGAATAACCGGCGTGTAGTATGTTCTTCGGATGGGAGGAACTTGTGAAGGTCGCGAGCTATTTTTCTTTAATTCTAACATGGTCAAAATTCTCTGAACGAATGACTCTGATGCAGTCTGACGGTGTTTTCACCGATATAAAGTGAATGCTGATGAGTGTGCCGTATATTCGAAACTCATACCACCATGTCGCCGGACCATCCCCTTTCTCGATTAGATGAAGAACAAGATGGCAATCAGTATGAACTGAACGCACTATTTCGAGATGTTGTTCCACTGTTCGGATCAGAAGCGGTTTGCCAGCTGCATCGAGAATGTATCCGAGGAGGTGGCCTTCAGATTTTCGAAAGCGGATGACACATGCGTGACCATGTTGGAACCGAATTGACAAGATTTCCGGTTCACAAATAGATCGCCAAAGCCGCCAAATGAGAACCGTCTTTTCATGGATCAACGACGGGAGTGCCTTTTTGCAAGGAAATGCTTCCGGTTATGGTGTTCTGGCCATGGTGTTAAGGGGGGCGGGGTCATTCCAAATGTTTGGGCACGGGAAGTACGATAAGCTTGTGCAAGGCCAATTTGTCCTCAAGGGTCATGTCATCGCCATAGAGTTCGCGATCGCGGATGGCCTTGACGCTGTGGCCCATCAATTCGCCACGGTCGTCATTGGGCAGTTGAACCTTTTTGAGGCGAGATTCAAACGAGTGCCTTGTGCCGCCAACTGTGTGCTTCTCGGAAGGCAGCAGGTCTCTTTCCCTGAGAACCTTGTTTATCGTGTTGGAATAGTTGCTGTTGCCACGATATTTTGGAAATCCTTCAGGGTGCCGTTTGGCTGCTGCCAGAGCGACACCGACGAGGGGTACCATCCTTTGAGAAGCTGTATTCTTAACCTCACGACACATGTCTCCTTCTTCCACCTTGATATGAAGGTGCGGGATCGGATGATCCAGCACAATGGCATGCGGGGGTAAATTTGAAATCTCACTCTGACGGCACCCTGTTTCGATGGAAATCAGCAGAATGTCGATCGCTTCGTCATTGATGCCATCCAAAGCACCAGGGGCAAACCATTTCTCCGTCATCCAGTCTACCGGGATCTCGAGTTTCCGGTTGGGTTTTTCATAACGATCCTTCTTGATGCCAATGCCCTGATAAGGCTTGGGCGGTTCAGTCATTCCGATGCTTTCGTAATAGGCGCTTAGCATCGAACGCATGAGAATAAAATCCTTGTTGGCAGTAACAGGTTTTGTTTTTCCCGAAGAGACTTTGTTCTGCCAGAACATCTTGTGTTTTTGGACGGCGGCGGTGTCGATTTCTGATACGAGGATGTCCTTGCTTCCGATTGATTTCATCAGGTTTCGGACCGCCTTTTTCCTTGGGTTGCGCCATTTGCGCAATTGGTCGTCATTCTTGTGCTTGTTGTCATGAGCGCAGAATTCTTCAACAGTGGCCACCAATTCCGACAACCGCAAACCTGGCTCTTCAACGCCTCCGAGAAGAGCACGGGCGGCCCCAACATCATCTCCTTCCGCAAGTTTTTCGAAGCGAACCAGGGTCTCCTCCAGCGGAGCCAACAGCAATGACTCGGACGGCAGATAGTTGAGGCCTCGCTTTTTGACGATATCTTGAGCAGCCCGGTAGGCATCGGCACTATCTGGCTGATCCTGAAGAAGCTTCAAAGCCTCCAGCTCGTCCAAGATTCCCTTCCTCATGGCTGGAACCAATTCGGCGGCCTGGCGAGCGCTGTCTGTCTTCAATGTTCGATGGATCTCGGCCTTTCCAGCGATGCCGACATATTCCTTCGGCACTCGCATCCTGAAATGGAAAGTTCCTTTACCGCGCTTGATCAAACCGCTCATGAATTGTACCCTTTTCACCGGTGTTGCAACGTCGTCCGGCCAACGACGGTTGCTACACTTTTTGCTACACATTCCGTTTGAATGCTCACAACGCAAGTAGGGCTAAACTTCTAGAAACAAAAAGAAAAATCAATATCGGCCAGATCCGCCAGAAGGACTGTCTCTCCGCCATTAACTTTGATAAGTTATTGGAATTCTATAATTCCTTTCCCCCTTTACATCCCCCTGTGAATGAACCTAGTTTTTAAGCTTTTGGACTCATTGCCTCTCCAAGTGCTGAAGCTATCTTTCCCGATTTAGAACGAATATACGCTTTGCAAGGCAGAGCCGGAGACTATTTCATACCATCCGCAATGAGCAGCGAGTGAAATATGTGCATTCTGGTTATCTCTAGGGGTGATCAGCGGGATTGTTCCTCCGATCAATGTGCTCCACATTGCAGGTGACATGCACAAGTTGTGAAGCTGAGGGCTTGTTATGCCTCGGCGGAATGAACCGTCATGTTTGAACCACCCCAATCCAACAATCTTTCTTTTGGTTGGATTTTTTCCATAGCAACGCAAAGACTGTTGTTCGCCTCAAATGCTATGTTTCGGAACGCCAGGTCTGGGCGTGTTCAGCGTTGAGTATATATGGCTGGTTAAAAGTCAGAAGTTGAAGCATTCCTATGCTTTGTAATTGGGACAGACCGTAGAACACGAAAAATTCCGCTGCGCAATTGCGGTGAGTAGACGTTCGGGCGGAAACCGGTAATTCGCTGCAGGTGCGAGATCTCAGTTGCCACCGGCCAAAGCGGACAATTATGAGTCTTCCCGAGATGAAAGCGTGCAGCCATCGGCTGTCTATGATAAGATCAGCTCAACCAGTCGGCTGATCTGGTTGCGATTTCTTTCAGCCCCCATCGATTTCAAGCTGAAGGAATGCCGATATGAGAATGCACTTTGGGTGCCGATTTTCTTTTTCCCTTCCTGCTCCCACTCCGATGATCCTGCTGCTCAATGTGCACTATTCAAGAGCCAGCGATCTCGAACGCCCAGATCTTCTCGTTGTTGATCCTGCTATTCCGATCGAGGCATTCAGAGACCCGTTTGGAAACTGGGGCAACCGGATCTTGGCACCTGCGGGCACGGTTACGGTTTCCACTGACGGTGTCATCAGGGATTCTGGCACTCCGGATCCCATCAATGAAGACGCTCTTCAGATGCCGGTCGAGCAGTTGCCAAGCGAGGTGTTGACCTATCTTCTGCCTAGCCGATATTGCGAATCCGACCTGCTATCCGATTTTGCATGGCAGACCTTTAGTCACACTCCTTTGGGATGGAAGCGAGTTCAGGCCGTTTGCGATTATGTTCATAAGCAAATTCTCTTCGGCTACGAGCATTCGAGGCCAACCCGGACTGCTCTGGAAACGCATCAAGAGCGAGTTGGCGTGTGTCGCGACTTTACCCACCTGGCAATAGCCTTTTGCCGCTGCCTCAATATTCCTGCTCGTTACTGCACGGGCTACATTAGCGATGTGGGTCAGGGAGTGGTGGATGCGCCAATGGACTTTGCCGCCTGGATGGAGGTTTTTCTCGGAGGACGTTGGTGGGTGTTCGATCCGCGCAACAACGACCTCCGCTTTGGCCGCGTTCTTATCGCGCGCGGTCGTGATGCGGCTGATGTGCCCATGGCTCACAGTTTCGGACAGCACGAACTGACGGGCTTCTCTGTCTGGATAGATGAAGTGCCGGATATTATTTCCTAATGGTAAGACTATATAAATTTGCAGTTTCTGATGCTAATATAAATATTGTTTTCGCATGATTTTGAATATTTTTTGTATTTATAAGGTTGATACTGAGTCTCCTGATTATAATTTGAAGAAATTTTATAAGCTTGCAAAATAAATATTTATCTCTATATATAGTACATCCGCAAAGGCGGCGCGAAAATTCTTTCAGCCTTCCAATTAAAATTTCCAGATTATGAAGTTCTGCTCCCCGAGGCCTATTTGGTTTTGGATGTTGCTCAGAACGGGTTTAAGTCTGGGCATGTTCGAAAAGGCATCAATCATGACAATTGGTACAGTGAAATACTACAATGCAACGACAGGCTTCGGCGCTATCGCACCGAACAACGGCACCAAAGAGGCTCTCGTTCATATCTCAGACATCGAGCGGGCAGGTATGACCAGCTTGATCGACGGTTTGCAGCTTTCCTATGACCTGCAAAGAAATACTTGCGGCAAACGGCAGGCCGTCAATCTCCAACTCGTTGACTAAAAATTTCAGAGGCTGCGCATGGGCGCAATCTTCTCAAAAAAGGAAAATTTAATGACCAGTATTGCCAGATCTAAGGCAGAATCACGGCTCGCTGCTATTCAGAAGTCTCAAAAGGAGGCTATGAACGAGCAAGAAGAGCGGACACTTAAAACCCGCGAAAATATCTCACGGCTTAGGGCGCTGCGGCTCGCCAAAGAAAGCGAAGATCGGGACCTGAATGCGACAAATAAACCTGTGCGAAGACGCCAAAAAGCTCGCTAAAGGGCCCCGTCTCACAGCATTGTTGTGGCTTGCTTTCAATTATAATTTAAGTAATTTTTGTCGTAATGATGTAAAATTATCGAAAATACTATCTTTGAAAATAATATTTTTCGAATTTGAAAAATAAATCTGGCTATTTTCGAATAGATAGTCTACGTAATGAATGCAATTTAATTTCGCAATTCTGTTCCTTTCGGCCCAGCATTCGACGTTGAGGCTGCCGATTCGCCGCATATCGCGGGCGATACATTTAAAAGGAACTCAGTAATATGATTACTGGTACAGTTAAGTTTTTCAATTCCACCAAAGGTTTCGGTTTCATTGCTCCTGATGACGGCGGCAAAGATGCTTTCGTTCACATCTCAGCAGTCGAACGCTCTGACATCTTCTCCCTGACCGAAGGTCAGAAGATCTCCTACGAGTTGGAATCCGGCCGGGATGGAAAAAGCTCAGCAGTCAATCTGCAAGCAGCTGACTGATAAGCTACCGAGCCGGCATCCATCATGCCGGCTTGATGTTTTTGTAGGAACAAAATAGGAACAAATTCATTAGAGCCGGAACCAAAGGTAATTCTAAATATAACCTTGTCTTTAAGACGCTCTAATCATCCAGACGCTCTAATCATCTTTATTTCTGATAAATTACATATGTATTTAGTTCGAGCGATGAGGCTCTACAAAACTACTATCGATTGGAAGCTAATCATGAAAATCACCGAATGGATTAAACCAGCACTCTTGGGTGCGGGCACTGGCGCGGTTGTTCTGGCTGTCGTTGGCTTCAATTGGGGAGGCTGGATGATGACTGATACAGCGAACGAGTTGTCAGACAAGGCAGCTAGAACCGCCGTTGTTGCTGCTCTCTTGCCTTACTGTATTCAAAACTCGAAATCTGATCCATTGTCTCAAAATGTTATCACTGAGCTTAAAGCCGCTAGCAGTTACCAACGGCAATCAATTGTTGAAAAGTCAGGATGGGCAACCCCTGCGGGAGCGGAAAAACCGAACGGTTTTCTTGCTCAGGCGTGTCAGATGGAATTGCTTAAAGCTCCGCAACAATGATGGGGCTTTTCAGATTTGAGAAATTTTCATCTCATGGTCGAATTCGGCCAATCCTCTTTGAAACAAAAAAGAAATCGGTAAGGTCAGCAAGAGAGAGAAAAAATGCAGCAATTTTTCTTGCTATTCTTTTCTTACCCGGATTTTTACTCGCCAATTCAACCATCGCTTTAGCCAATAGCAATTTCCCTGCTAATTCTCAAGAAAAGCAATATGGTGATGGCTGGGAATGCAAAAAGGGCTATCGAAAAGAAGACAGCCAATGTTCTCTAATTGTCGTACCCAAGAATGCGTATTTAACGAATGAAACATATGGTTCAGGCTGGGAATGTTCTCACGGTTTTAAAGAAGTGGACAATTCTTGCATCGCGATTGCTGTGCCGGAGAATGCTCATCTGGGTTCCTATGGTGATGATTGGGAATGCAATCGTGGATATCGCAAATCTTCAGTGTCCTGTCTTCTCATCAACGTTCCTGCAAATGGATACTTATCTGAATATGTAGGAGAAAGTGGATGGGAATGTGAATATGGATATTTCGCGAATGGATCTGAATGCTCCAAGCTTCTCGCACCGGCTAATGGCTACCTAACGGGAGCAACCTATGGTGATGGCTGGGATTGTGATCGAGGGTTTCGAAAAAGCGATAGGCAGTGTATTGCCATTGAAGTGCCCGCAAACGGCTATCTCGTTGATGCAACTTATGGGCGTGGATGGAAATGTAAGCGCGGCTACTACAGTACAGACAACGACTGTATCAAGATAGAGATTCCAGACAATGCATATTTGTCTGGAACTTCACAAAAACGTGGTTGGCTTTGCGAACGTGGATATAAGGCTTCAGAGTCGAAATGCATAGCCATCGTTATTCCGAAGAATGCACACCTAGATCGGAATGGCAATGATTGGGCCTGCGATCGTCCATTTAGGCGGGTAAGTGAAGAATGCATATCCGAACCTAGGTGATAAAGGCTAATTTGCGCCAGCGCAAAAAAGGTCCTAACTCGCACCAAAAATGTCGCTCAATTTTGAACTTAAAAATTGAAAGGTTTCATTAACTGAGCGACATCATCGTTTGTCGGCCTCACATGCTTGAAGATGCTGCGCACAGCGCCTCTTCGCCCGGATTTAGTGGTTGGCTTGTCGATGAGGTTTGAAACAAGGCACTACTGCAAAAGGTCCAGAAAGACCGCTCACCCGTCGTTTGATCGCAAAGAATGCTGCGCTTCATTCTAATGACAGCAATGGGGAAGTGGGGTTGCCGCGTAGATCCGCTCACGAACGGCACCAATGGGTCTTTTCCTCATCAGGAGGTGGTTGGCCAGCATTTGTGACTAGAGGCTCTGCCTTTGCCAGACTTTAGGCCTCAATCGAGGGTTCGGGTAAACACGCTCCAGTCGGAATGCTCAAAGCCAGCCGCGGCGGCTTGTTCCATCTTTTCGATGATCATCGGCGCATAGTCGAAGGATTGGGACGTCTCATCCGATGCCACTCGCATGAGTTTTACATCCTTCAACCCGCCCGAAAGTTCAAACCCGACTCCGGTCTCAAACTCCTGGTCGCGAATTTTAGCGGCATACATTTTGAGGATCGGGCTAGAAAAGCTGGTCTCGAACAAACGTCCATAAAATTCCCGGGCGATCCCAACGGCATCACCATAAGAATAGATCTGGCCCATCAATGCCATACAGGAAACAGCGACATAGTTGACGGACAGTTTCGCGTAATTGGCCAGACTTGGCTCCTCGCCCATGATCATAACAGAGCTCGAATAGGTCTCACAAACCGGCATGCATCTCGCGAGGCTTTCCTTCTCGCCTGCTAGGAAGGTGATTAGCTCTCCAGCCATGGCTGCGTCTGGGCGCCCGACGACGGCCCCTGATACGAAATGACAGCCGTGATCGTCATGCAAGCGTACCATTTCTCTCGCCATGTCAGGTGAAATTGTCGTCGCGCAGAGATGAATGCCACCTGGTTTCAGCCCAGCCAGAACGCCATCTGGTGCCGTGACAAGGCTGCGTATAGACGCATCGTCCATGAGGCTAGAGACTATAATGTCGGCATGTGAGGCGGCTTCCTTTGGGCTTGAAGCTAGAATAGCTCCTTTGTCCAGAAAGGGTTTTGCCTTGGCGGCTGTGCGGTTAAACACCGTGAGGGGAAATCCACCCTGCTGAATATTGTGAGCAAGACCGGATCCCATTTTGCCAAGGCCAATCACGGCAACAGCCTCAATAGGAGCGGTCTGCGGTCCGGCAGGTTTAATCGTCCGGATGACGTGCCCAAACCACTGGGCAACCGTCAGATCGCCTTCAAGTCGCAAGTCTCCCCTCTCCAAAGCGTGCGATACAGACTCTGGATCACTAGATGTCATTGCCTTGTATGCGGTGTCAGGGTCTTTCCAAACCATCTTGAGATCAGCGCCGCCCTTGGCTCCCGATTGCGAGAAAATATGTCCCTTGCTGAAAACAAAGAGCCGACCAACGGTTTGGTCTTTCGTGCCAATCCTGATGGATGCAGTCCTAGCGTTAAGAAGGGATTGCAATTTTGCATTGTTGCGGCTGGCTTTCCTGAGCTTCACAGCCAAGCCCCAAAGCAGAAGTGAAAGTTTCATGATCTCTCCTTTTCAAATTAGAATGTTAGGTTATAGAATAGAATATGAGCTTTGCTCAGTTTTAGAAACTCGCATTCGAGACCTTCATCCGGATCAGGAGCATCATATGCAGCCAATTGATTCCTATAGGAAAATTCCGAAACAAGAGAGAGCTCAGGCAACTGTCGATGCAATTCTGGAAGCAACTGCTCGGATTTTGGAGGGCGAACGGCATGCTTCTCTGACCACAAATTCCATTGCCGAACTTGCAGGGGTGAGCATTGGCACGCTCTATCAATATTTCCCGGACAAGAACGCGATATTGGTCGCACTCGCCCGCGAGGAGCTGACAAAAACCAGCCAAGCGGTCATGGAAAGCCTCAGTGAACCAGCTGACGGGAGCGCTCTCGATGAACCCATAAGGGCAAGCATCAGGGCCTTGCTGAAGGGCTTCAAAGGAAGACGATTTGCGCGTGGGAGATTGATTGAAGCTCTGCTGGCCAATGGGCTCTCCAGCGAATTGGCTTACCCGGTCGATTTGGCAATGCAAGAAATTTTGACGGTGCAAGCGAAAGACTGCGCCAAAGAAGCGGTTCACATAAGCGAGATCAGAGCCTATGTCCTGACAAGGGCAATCATCGGGGCAATCAGGGCTGCGGTCATGGAGAACTCAAACCATTTTGGCACAAAGGCCTTCGAGGATGAGTTGGTGAGAATGGCAGAAAAAATGATTGCCCAGCCTTGAACCGGCCTCGCTAGTGAACTGTCGGTGGAAACAACTTTGGCACCTCAATGATTGTCGGCTTTGCGGAAGTTGCTTTACATCGTCGGGCAATCAATGAACGGCAGGAATGGGCCGCGATTACCGGTATGATTGAGTACCGAAGGTCAGAGATTTTGCAACGCACAAGGCAGCTCCGAGCCCGAAGCGGCCAATTGACAAATCCAAACTTTGCGACAAGCCCATCTTTCTTCAAATGATGCAGAACGGCATCTGATTTTTGGCTGCCCTCTCGATACTGTCGCTCGAACGAAGCACAGCATTCACTGCTTGATTTGCTTGTTTTGGATAAATGTGTTGACAGACACCCTCTAATTAATTTACTAAGTTAGTTAATTAATTAGAGGGTGGAACCATTTTGCAAACAACTGCCGGAAAAATCCTTACTGTTTTGCGTGACCAGGGGCCGTGTTCCAGAGCTGATTTGGCTAGAAATATCGGCTTGTCAACGGCAGCAATGTCGAAATTTGCTGCAGAGTTACTGAACTCCAACATCGTGCGTGAGGTTGATGGAACTGGCAAACAATCCGTTGGGCGCCCCTCCATCGATCTGGCTCTAAATCCCGAAACTTTCTTGATGATTGGCGCTCATATCACCATCGGTCGTGTCGAAATCGTTTTGACTGACAGCTTGATGAAAATACTTGAGACCGAACATTTCGAATTTGATTTGGAAATCGATATTGATGATCTCATTGGAAAACTAGCTGGAAAGATTGATGTATTGGTCTCGAAAAGTGGCTTTCAGCGGAGCCGCTTTCGGGGGGTAGGGCTTACAGTCCCTGGAGCTGTTGATGACGATGGCCGCGTCAATCTATTTTCTGTCTTTTCTCAATGGAGCAACATCGCCTTTGCCGATCTTCTTGAAGAACAACTGAACTTACCTGTGACATTGGAGCATAATGCTGCAGCCATTGCGCTAGCAGAGTCTCGCTTTGGAGCCGGACGGGACAAAGAGCGCGTTCTCTACGTCTATATGGGCGGTGGCATCGGAGCGGGGATTACTTATTCCCGAGAGAGAAGCAATAGCTTGAGGCGCTGTCGTCAGGTTGAACTGGGGCATATTGTTGTAGATCCACACGGGGCTCACTGCCGTTGTGGCAAAGACGGATGCCTTGAAACCCTATTCTCCGAGGGCCCTTTGCTGAAGTTTCTAGGGTGTTCATCGGTCCCTAAAGAAGGCCTGATCGAAGCTTTGATGCAAACAGATTTTTGGTTGGAGCGGTATGAGCATTTTCTTCAAATTCTGGCGACTTCAAGCATTCTTCTGCTTCCCGATATGATCGTCCTTGGAGGGCATTTCGGAGCTGCACCCGACACGTTTTTCGAAAAATTAGAACAGGATCTTATCCCGCGAGTAACTGTGCCCCAACATCGTGCGCAACTAAGTGTCGTGCGCACGTCATATCTGGACGAAGCCGGAGCCGTCGGGGCGGCCTGTGCTGGGCTTGAGCAATTTATCTTTGGAGATCCGCTACAGGCGCAGGGCCGATCTCGGCAAAGCCGAGAGATCCGAGGGGGATAGAAGCGCGGTGCTCTGTATATAGTCACATAGGGAGGAACAGGTGACGAAAACGGACAAGAACAAGAGGTCTAGTTTTGTGAGGATGGATAAACTCGCAACAATAAGCCTTGGTATTATTTCATTCATTCTCGGCATTGGGTTGTGGTGGTTTGCCACATATGTCGGGTCAACTAACCTTCCCAGTCCGGTTGATGTCGTCATCCGTTGCGTTGAACTGGCCTTAAACGGGCAGTTGTTTGTCGACATTGTTGCCTCGATGCGCCGTGTTCTTATTGGTTTTCTATTGGGAGTCAGCTTTGCGGTCCCTATCGGCTTTCTGATGGGGTGGTATCGATTGGCGAGGGGGCTCATAGAACCTTGGGTCCAGTTTTTTCGAGTTATTCCGCCGCTCGCTATAATCCCGCTGGCAATTGTGACTATGGGCATTGATGAAACGCCAAAGATTTTCGTGATTTTTCTTGCCGCATTTCTGTCTTCGGTCGTTGCCACCTATCAGGGGGTCGTCAATGTGGACCGGACCTATATCAATGCGGCTCGCGTCTTGGGAGCGTCCGACTGGGTAATTTTTCGCTCTGTTGTCGTTCCTGCCTCCACGCCGTTCATTCTCGTAGGATTCAGAATCGGACTTGGTTCGGCATGGGCTACCGTTGTGGCAGCCGAATTGATCGCCGCACAATCAGGGCTGGGTTTCCGGATGCAGCAGGCGCAGCTCTACTACGACCTTCCCACCATCTTTGTCAGCCTTGTTGCCATCGGTATATTGGGCCTCATCATGGATCGTTTGGTTGGGCGTGCCGATGAATATCTAACCCGGTGGCAAGAAAAGGGGACCGCATAATGGCCCAGCCAGAACCCAAGATAATATTCAGGCACGTAAACAAGGTTTTTGGAGAAGGGCCGGGGGCTTTTCAGGCGGTGAAAGACTTTAGTCTGGACATTGCCGAAGGCGAAATCGTGACCGTAGTTGGCCCCTCCGGGTGCGGCAAGTCGACAGTGATGAATATCGCCGCAGGGCTTATTCCGCTCACCGATGGTGAATGTCTTGTCCATGGGCGTGAAGTGAAAGGCCCGGGACCAGATCGGGGCGTCATCTTCCAACAATATGCTCTCTTCCCGTGGTTGACTGTGCGCAAGAATGTGGAGTTCGGCTTGAAGTTGAAAGGCATCAAACCGGCAGAGAGGCGGGCTTTGGCCGAACGTTATATCGACATGGTCGGTCTTTCCGACTTTGCTGATGCGCTTCCCAAAATGCTGTCGGGTGGTATGAAACAACGGTGCGCCATAGCCCGAGCCTATGCAGTTGATCCCGAGGTCTTGCTGATGGACGAACCATTTGGCGCCTTGGATGCACTGACCCGAGTGCGCTTGCAGGAGCAGCTCTTAGATACCTGGGCACAAGATAAACGCACGATCATGTTCATCACTCACGATGTAGACGAAGCTGTTTACTTGGCCAATCGCGTGATTGTGATGGCAGCCCGGCCCGGGCGCCTGAACAAGATAATTAACGTTGATCTGCCCTATCCACGCACAGATGAAATCCGGCTTTCGGAGGAGTTTATAAGAATCCGGAATGAAGTCTGGCGAGGTGTCTATAGCCGCGGAGCAGATGCAGCTTAACCAAGGAGGAGAAAACAGATGGCTATTACCAAACGAACACTGGTCAAGGCTTTGGGGGCGGGATTAATCGGGATCTCGCTAGGATTTATGACCAGCGTGGCATCGTTCGCCGGAACAGATGAAATCCGGATGGGCTACATTGCGGATTACTTCGGAACAAGCATGGCTGCTATAGCAACCCAAAAAGGTCTTTGGGAAAAGCATGGCCTCAATGCAGACCTGAAAGTGTTCACCAACGGTCCGATTCAGGTGCAGGCTCTTGGAGCAGGTTCTCTTGATTTCGCTTATATCGGACCTGGTGCTCTTTGGCTTCCTGCTTCTGGTAAGGCCAAAGTCATCGCAGTCAATGCGCTCGGTTATACAGACCGTGTTATTGCTCAGCCAGGAATCGAAACTATTGCTGACCTGAAGGGTAAGAAGGTTGGTGTGCCAGAAGGAACCTCAGGTGACATGCTGCTGCGTCTTGCGCTTGAACGGGCGGGCTTGACGCTAGACGATATAGAAGTGGTCAGGATGGATCCGAGCACAATCGTCACAGCTTTCGGATCGGGTCAAGTGGATGCTGCTGGCATCTGGTATCCCTTTGTAGAGGTTATCCGCAAACGCATTCCGGACATGAAGGAACTCACGTCCAACGAAGACTTCTTTCCCGATGTTGCGTTTCCTTCCAGCTTTATCGTTAGCGATGCCATGAGCGGCAATACCGATGTGGTCAAGAAGGTCAACGCGGTGATCAAAGAAGCCTTGGATTTCCGTCGCGACAATATGGACGAAGCGGTCGCAATTACAGCCAAATTCCTCAATGTTCCAGAGGGCCCTCTGGCCATGGAAGCCAAGCTTGCCAAGCTACCGAGCAGCAAGGAATTGGAAGAGTTGACCAAAGCCGGCAAAGTGGATGCCTGGTTCGATACGCTGGCTCGGCTATATGCCGACTTCGGCAAGATCAAGGATCCTTTGCCAGCAAAGGATTTCTATCTGTCGGATCTTTACGCTGAATAATCTTTCATGACCGGTTGCACCGGCTTTTGCTGGTGCGGCCTCTGGTGAATCTGTTGCACCATCGGGGCAGGCTGCCCTCTGCTCTCCCCGTTGAAAGAAAAAGGAACAAAACAATGCGTCCCAACATTATATTCGTCATGTCCGACGACCATGCCAGTCGAGCCATCTCGGCCTATGGCGGTGGGCTGAACCATACGCCACATCTTGACCGGTTGGCCAATGAGGGTATGCGCCACGATGCAGTGTATGTCACGAATTCCATTTGCACCCCTAGTCGCGCAGCCATATTGACGGGCACCTATAATCACGTCAATTGCGTTACAACGCTGGATACGCATATCGACAATCGCCTCCCCAATGTGGCCAAGCATCTGCGTAGCAGCGGTTATCGCACAGGCATGTTTGGCAAATGGCATTTGGGCGAAGGCAAAGAACATGAGCCAACGGGGTTTGACGAGTGGGCAGTTGTACCAGGCCAAGGGGACTATTGGGACCCGATGTTTATCCATCCTGAAGGGGAGCGGCGCCATCCGGGCTATGCAACAGATCTTATCATGGACATGTCACTCGACTTCATTAAACGTTGCGGTGATGAGCCATTTTTCCTGATGTGTCACAACAAGGCGCCACATCGGAACTTCCAGCCTCATCCGCGCTATGATCATCTTTGGGCGAACGAAGACCTGCCGCTGCCGGAAACATTCAATGATGACTATGCCAATCGGGCTGCAGCTGCAGAAGCGGCCCAAATGCGCATTAAATCAGACATGACCTACGAAGATCTCGGGCTTGTTCAGCCTGAGGGACCGGCAGAGCAGGTTGGGGAGTTGGTAACGGACTATTGGCCACAGCGAAAAATCCCTGAATTGGCTCCTGGAGAAACAATTACTGTCATTGACCAGAAAACGGGTGAGAATATCACTTTCGATGATCCGCAGGCTTTCGCTGAATTCAGATATCAGCGCTATATGAAACGATACTTGCGCACGATCCAAGCCATTGATGACAATGTCGGGCGATTGCTTGACTATCTCGACAAGACCGGCAAGGCAGAAAACACGATCGTGATCTACACGTCCGATCAGGGTTTCTTCCTCGGCGAACACGGCTGGTTCGACAAACGCTTCATGTATGAAGAATCTCTACAGATGCCGTTCCTTGTTCGCTATCCGGCCGCCATCAAACCGGGCAGCGTGAGCTCTGATATTGCCTGCAATGTGGACTTTGCGCCGACCTTCCTTGATTTTGCAGGACTTCCGGTGCCCAGCTATATGCAAGGAACATCAATGCGCCCTGTTCTGGAAGGCGCAACGCCGGATAACTGGGATCAGTTGGCCTATCATCGCTATTGGATGCACAATGACGAGATTCATCACGCCTACGCCCATTATGGTATCCGTGATCCCCGTTACAAGCTGATCTATTGGTACAACAAGGATCTTGGACAGCTTGGAGCACGGCCGAATGATGCGCCACCTGAATGGGAGCTGTTTGATTGCGAGAAAGACCCGTTCGAACTCACCAATCTTGCCGATGACCCTGCCTATGCAGAAATATTCAGCACGATGCTATCGAAGCTGGATCAAAAGATGGCCGATATTGGCGATGTTCCAGAGCATTGCAGCGAGGAGGTCCGAGCTGCTTTGCCCTCTCTTTGAGAAGAGACCAACTGTTGTCCCCCTAGTGCATTCCTTTGCTGGTCTTGGCTCAGTCAAGTCTGGCAAAGGAACCGCGTTCAAAACTCATTATAGCAAGCAAGGAATCAATCCCATGCGTTTGGGTTCCTTTATCCGGCACTTGATTGCCGTTTATAAAAAGCACTATCAACCAGAGAAGCATTATATGCGCGGTCCCGGCCCAGCATGTAAATCTACCAAGGGCCCCAGATCTGATTAAGTGTTTGCGAAAAGATCTCCGCTCTCTTTGCCTTCAAGTTTCAATCTGAAAAGGATTTGTTTTTATGACAATATATACTGAAAGTCCCTTTCAGGTTATGGCCAAACCGATTGGACCGAGATGTAACCTTGATTGCAAATATTGTTATTATCTGGAGAAAGAGGATCTCTATTCGCAGACCAAGCGGTTCGAAATGCCTGCGGAGATTCTCGAAACATATATCCGCGACTTTATCGCCTCTCAAGCAAACCTCAAAGGAACGGATATCTGGTTCAATTGGCAAGGAGGCGAGCCGACCATATTGGGCGTTGACTACTTTCAAAAAATTGTCGACTTGCAGGCACACTATGCTCCCAAGGGAAAGAAGATCCGCAACGCCTTGCAGACCAATGGCACACTGATCGATACGTGCTGGGCCCGTTTCTTAAAAGAGAACAATTTTCTGGTCGGTATCAGTATTGATGGCCCGGAAGAGATCCATGATCTCTATCGCTATGACCGGGCAGGGCGCGCCAGTTTTGCCAAGGTCATGGCCGGCTATGAGCTTCTGAACAAATATGGGGTCGAGCATAATATTCTGACAGTCGTTCATCGCGACAGTGCGAAACGCCCGCTTGAAGTCTATCGTTTCTTGAGAGAAATTGGCGCGCAATTTATCCAGTTTATACCGATAGTGGAACGCTCACCCGATGCGCAAAAGCTCGCACCAGCGCCACAGATTGATGAGGATGGCGTTGAATATAAAGTAACCTCATGGAGCGTCTTGCCACGCACCTATGGCAGTTTTCTAACCACAATCTTCGATGAGTGGGTTCAGCGGGATGTTGGTCAGGTTTTTGTTCAGTTCTTTGACATGCAACTGGGCCTTTTTATGGGGCAACCTGCATCTCTGTGTGTTTTTGCCGAAACGTGCGGGCAGGGGCTCGCTTTGGAGCATAACGGCGATCTTTATGCTTGCGATCACTATGTCTATCCGCAATTCAAGCTTGGCAATATCACGCAAGAACCGATTGATTTATTGGCAAATTCGCCCGAACAGATGAGCTTTGGCAATGCTAAGAGAGACACTCTTACTCAACAGTGCCTCGGCTGTGATATTCGCTTTGCCTGCAATGGCGGATGCCCCAAGCATCGTTTTCTCAAAAGCAAGGATGGAGAACCGGGGCATAATTATTTCTGTCACTCCACCACGCATTTTGTCAAACATGCCGGGCCAACCTTGCAAGTGATGGCCAATCTTATTCGGGCGGGGCGCCCTGCGAGCGATATTATGCCGATCCTGCGGCAAGGGGATTGGAACACCCACTCCCGATCCGGCATGAAGACCCCATCTGTCGGCCGTAATGATCCGTGCCCTTGTGGGAGCGGGAGAAAGTATAAGCATTGTTGCATGCAGGGCTAACTATCTCGTTGAAATTTCGCATATTTTCCTTTCAATCAGAAATGGACATTATACCTGAAAGCCCGAAGTATTATATTTGCAAAACGATAATCCCATAAATATCGAAAGCAAATTGCGAAAATACAGTTCGCAGGAGACGCGATGGAGCTGTCCGTCTGGAACCAAGCTGCTTCAAAGATAAGAGGTAACCGCGGTCCTGATGCTCGCAGGTTTCATTGGTCAAGACAGGCCCATCCAATCCATTACACGGCAGGAGATGCTTGACTAGAAGAAAGCATTGATCCGCACACCGTTGACAGGCAGGCTTCTATGGTTCTGCAATGATTAAGAAAATCAACGTCGCGGCCAATCGCGCCAGTCAGTTGGATGCCGACGGGGAGGCTGACCTTCCCGTTTGGTGGAACGCTCAATCCGCAGTTAAGGCTTATGCATGGCGCTCCGGTGAGATCCGCGTGCGACAGGAAGAGAATTTCATCGTCCCCTTCTGCTGAGAGCGCTGGATCACTGTCTGGAGCGACAAAAGGAACGGTCGGTGTCAGGATCAAATCGACCCGTTCGAACAGGGCTTGAAGATCCTGTTTAAGCGTTTGCTGAACGGCTTTAGCGCGCAAGTATGGAATGGCCGGCATGGTCTTGCCAAGCTCGATCTGCTGCCGTGTTCCCTGTGCATATCCATCTGGGTTGCTGGCGTGGATTTCTTCATGCACAAGGGCTGCTTCTGGCAGCAATATATCAAGCAGTGCGGTGGCCATTTCCTGCGGATCGGCCAGTTCTACGGGGATTATTTGATGCCCGGCCTGTCGGACCAGGTCGAGTGAGTTATTGAGTGTGGAACGAATATCTTCTGTAATGGATTTACTGTTCCACTGGCTTTCAACCAGCCCAATGCGTAAAGGGCGCGTCTCTCTCGATGTTGTTTTAGGAGATTCTGCCATCGCCACGAAAGCCAGGGAGGCATCCTCAACGCTGCGCGCCAGAACGCCCAGATGGTCGAGGGATTGGGCTAGAGGGAATACACCGTCGAGTGGCAGGGCCCCAAAGCTAGGTTTTAGACCGGTAATGCCGCAATAGGACGCAGGTGCTCGAATGGAGCCACCCGTATCTGTCCCCAGGGCGAGAGGGACGATGCCTGCCGCAACGGCTGCAGCCGAACCACCGCTTGAGCCTCCCGCTGTTCTGTCGGGAGAATAGGGATTGTTGGTTTGGCCAAAATCGGGGTGAACAATACCATAGGCAAATTCCAAGAGATTGGTCTTGCCGAAAAGAATGGCACCCGCCGCTTTCAACCGGCTGATGGCCAGAGCATTTGTTGACGCAATGTGCGGTGCCACAGCTTTTGTGGCGTAGCTGGTCGGGATACCTGCTATATCGATGATGTCTTTGATAGCAACCGGAATGCCATGCAGAGGTCCTTTGTCGTTTCCCGCGGTAAGCTCTGCGGTTGCGGCTTCCGCCTGAGTAAGCACAAAGTCTTCCAGAGGGTCAATAAAGGCATTGAGCTGAGGCTCCAGTTCGTAAAGCCGCTCAAGCGAAGCCTTGCAAACATCCAAAGGCGTAAAGGAGCCATCTCGGAAGCCTTTGCCAAGATCTGCAACGGATAGGTAAGGGGAGAAGGCAATCATGGCATCACACACTCAAGCTGGGCTTATCGAAGGCAAGCGTCTTGCAGCAATTGTCGCTGCACAAGGGCGCAAGCTCAATGGTGGCTACAGTCACCAATGCTAGGCAGTGTGATGCCTTAAAAGACCGGGTTGCCAGTCAGTCGTGATGTTGAAGGATCGCGGAAACCAGCTCGCGCTCGCTCGTGATGTCGAGCTTGCTATAGATCCGTAGCTTGTGATTTTTTACGCTACCGACCGAAAGGCCCAACTGACTGGCAATCGAGGCATTGTGGTGCCCGCGCAAGGAGAGGTGAACAATCTCCTGCTGTCGCTCAGTCAGGTGATGCAAGCGACCGAAATTATCGATCCGTTCGGCCAGTGAAATGTTGTTCTTACGCAATAGGAAAACATGTGCTCCGCCCAGAATGGCGTCATCGGATACACATTGCAATTGCGTAAGGAGCCAACCATCCTTGCCTGAAATCTCTGCCAAAGAGCCTGCACTGATGCTTTCCGGCTTGGGATCATAGTTGAATGCCTGCTCGGCGGCGTGCGACCAGGTGTCGGATTTATACAGAACGGTGCTGTCATTGCGCAGAATCATGACTTCCGGGCGGCCCAGCCCGTTGCGATGCAGAAACAGGGAAACCTGATGGTCAATCGAGCGGAGAATATGTTGCTGATGCATTTCGAACAGCATTTCCTGTAGCTGATGGGCCAGCAGGATTTCCGCTTCTGAGAAAGGGACGTCCTGCCGGTCAAGGCACAAGGCAAGGAAGCTGTTTTCGTTGATCGGAAGGAGCAGGGCGAGCTCGTCTTCGATCTGCAGATTGGTATCGATATAGCGCGCAAATGTCGTATCGAGCGCCCCATTCAAGCGCAGCCGCGAGAGACTCACGACCCGAGGGTCTGGATTGGTCAGCCCCTCCAGCAAGGGGTCATATTGCCAGAGCGTGTCCGCATAAATGGTCTTAGCGGTTGGCCTCATACCGTTTTCTGAGACGATGAAGGGCGAGGTGCAGGTTTCATAGCGTGCGATAATCCAGAAGTCACAGGGGATCATCTGGCGCACGAGCTCAACGACGCTTTCATAGAAAGAAGAACGCCCGATATTGCTCAGGCTTTGCGCCATCAGACTGCTGAAATTGGGGGGCAGGCTCACTGTCTGCGTCGTTATCTGAGTGTCGTGCATGGGGGTGCCACCTATCGTCCTCCCAGGGTTCATTCATGATCTTGCATGCAAATTTTATGCCTTCGATCCAGAACGCAGGCGATCGGCCAGAAAGTGTGCCGCTCTGCTTGTTACTGTAGTCACTATGGCCTCGAAAGCAACTGTTGCTTTATTGTGCATGCTAGAAATTTAAGCATAAATGTCTCGCAATCGAGCAACCTTCCAACTGGAAACAAAAGCATGACTACGGAAAAAAAGCCAAACTTCAATCTTTCTCGCCGTCAGCTAATGCGATTTGGTGCGAATGCCGCCATGTTTGCAGCCGTCGCTTCTCAGGTTGATTTTACCAAACCAGCATTTGCCAACGAACAGAAACTGACCGGTCCCCTCAATGTTCTTGCATGGTCGGGGTATGATGATCCCGAACTGATGAAGGGCTTCACCGAACTGACTGGCGTTGAGTTGAACGTCAAGGAAGCGGAAAGCAACGGGGCGCAGTTGAGCCTGCTGCAAGCCGGGTCCATCAAGTTTGACGTGATCAACCCCGACGCGGTTTGGACCTCCAAATTCGCAGAAGCCGGTTTGACACTGCCAATCGACACCACGCAATTGTCCTCGCAGGATGAAACCATGCCGATCTTCCGCAATCGTCCCGAAACGATGATTGCTGGAGAAACCTATGGCATTCCGACCCGCTATGGCGTGAACGGCTTTGTCTACTGGCCAGACAAGATTTCTGCTGAAGCAGCAAGCGATGCTGATCTGGCCTGGGATCCATCGCTCAAGGATCGGGTCGAGATCATCGACTGGATGGAACTCTATCTCTGGATGACCGGCAAGTGGCTGGGCATGGAAGAACCAAGAAAAGCCACGGGCGCTGACCTTCAGAAGATCCTTGATCGCATGATCGCCTTCCGCCCCAACATGCGTGCCCTGCAGTCTGATATGGGAACGGTCAAAACCGACCTTGCCAACCGGGAAGCCTGGATGGTTTGGGGCTCTTCCAGTGACAATGTGCGCACCACCGCGCGGCTTGCTGGCGCCAATGTCGAACTCACCATTCCGAAACAGGGCGGTGCGATGTGGATGGAAACCTTGCAGGTTGTCCGTGGCACCGAGCATCTCGCATCTGCCCTTGCCTACATCAACTATATGACCAGCGCCAAGGCCATGAAGCAGATGGCATGGGGAGCCGACAAGTTCGCCGTGACCAATGCCAAGGTCAAGGATCTGCTCTCTGCCGATCAGGTCAAGGCTCTTGGCCTCGACATGATGGAAGAGTGGGTTGCCCAGTGTGGTATGTCGCAGGCTCCTGTTGACGAACTGGCCTGGTCTGATGCCTGGCAGAAATTCAAAACGGCCTGATAAGACGGCCTGAGCCAGATAATAAACAACAAGAAAGACCCGCTCATGCATATTCGAGTCATCGTTCCGGTTCTTGACAGTGAGGAACTGGTCGGCAAAGCCGAGAAAGAATATAGCGCCTTTGCAGACGAAGGGGTGACCGTTTCTGCGGTTCCCCTCAAACGCGGCACTTGTTCCATCGAGTGTGGCTTTGATTCCTCGCTTGCAGCGCCGGACGTGATCCGATGTGCAAGAGAAGCCGAGGCTGATGGTGTGGATGCCTGCACCATCGCCTGCTTTACAGACCCCGGACTTCTCGGCGCACGAGAGTTGGTGTCCATTCCGGTGGTGGGCGAAGGCGAGGCAGCGCTGCATATGGCTGCCATGCTTTCCACCCGCTTTTCCGTTATGATCACGCAGAGATCCTTCTTTTCCACCATCCGCAGAACCGTTGGTCATTATGGCCTTGCGTCAAATCTCGCGTCCGTGCGGGAAGCCGGCGCCAGTGTCCTCGATCTCAACGAAAGCCATATCGGCCATATCGTCGATGAATGCATCGACACCGTGAAACGGGATGATGCAGAAGCCATCGTCATGGCCTGCACCGGCACAGGATTCGATATGGCGTTGGAAATCGAAAAGGCACTGAAGGATCATTTTGGCTGCTATATTCCGGTTATTGACCCGGGTAAGGTAGCGCTTCATATGGCCCGCGCCATGGTGGCGACCAACCTTAGTCATTCCAAGGTTGCCTATCCGAAACCGGCCTTTTCACGTCAAGAATACAGGTTCGCATAATGGCTTTAGCGAATAGCGAGATGTCTGCATCTTCGACCGCCGCCTTAAGGGCAGGAGAGAAGCGTCGCAGGCTGTTTGCCGCCTCCGGTCTTGCTCCCCTGATGCTCTGGCAGTTGCTGTTTTTTGTCGCTCCGGTCTTGCTGCTGCTTACGATCAGCTTCTGGCATACCGAACGCTATCGCATGGTGCCGGGTTTCACATTTGACAACTATGTCAATATCTTTGCCAATCCAGCGATCTGGCGCTCGTTGTTGCTGTCCGTTCAAACCGCGGCATTCGTGACCATTGTATGCGCTCTGTTGTCCTACCCGATCGCCTATTTCATTGCCAAGAAGGCCGGGCCGTTCAAGAGCATTCTGCTGGTAGCGGTGATTGCACCTTTCTGGATTTCAATCGTGATGCGCGTCGCGGCCTGGCGCTTGCTGTTGGGGGAAAATGGGGTTCTCAACCAGTTCTTCCTGTTTACGGGGCTGGTGGATGAGCCCTTGAGCTTTCTGCTCTATTCTCCCCTCTCCAGTGCCATCGGCCTGATCTATGCCTATCTGCCGATCTATATCCTGCCGCTCTATGCCGCGATTGATAATATCGAGGACAATTTGATCGATGCGGCAAAGGATCTCAATGCGGGGCCTTTGCGCGCCTTCTGGGAGGTGACGTTGCCGCTCTCCTTGCCGGGCCTGATTGTTGGTGCTGTGTTCTGTTTCATTTTCGGGCTTGGGGAATTTGTGACGCCGGCGCTGCTCGGTGGCGGCAAACAGATGATGTTTTCCCAGATCATCGAAGACGAATTCCACCGCCGTCTTGATTGGCCGATGGGCGCTGCCATTGCCATGATCCTTCTCTGTTTGGTCTTTGCGCTGCTCGCCCTGTCCATGAAATGGTTCCGTCAAGCCAGCGGAGAAAAGCTATGAAGACATTCTTCGCCAACAAGCGGCCCGATGGTGCCAGAGCGGCCTTCATTGCCTATGCAACGCTCATCTATCTGTTTCTCTATCTGCCGATCGCCGTGATCATCCTGTTTGCTTTTGACGCCAAACCCATTCCGGGATTGCCGCTTGAAAGCCTGACAACGGATTGGTTCGCGGCAGCCATCAATGATACCAAACTTGTCGGCTCGCTGTTTGTCAGCATCAAGCTGGCGTTGATCTCAGCAGCGCTATCAACCCTGTTGGCCATGCCTTCGGCGATGGTTCTGGCCTGGATGCCAATGCGTTTCAAGTCTGCGGTGATGTGCCTTGTGATGGGGCCCGTCATCCTGCCTCAGCTGGTGCTTGGGCTCGGTCTGTCGGCGCTTTTTCGAGCCACACCCGATCTTATCGGGCAGCCAGCCATCATTTTGGCTCACACCACGATCACATCGAGCTATGCAGCGCTGATCCTCTATTCGCGCTTTCTGGGCTTCCACCGCAGCTATATCGAGGCGGCGATGAATTTGGGTGCCAACGAAATAAAGGCTTTCTATGAAGTGGTCTTGCCATTGATGCGCCCGGCCTTCATCTCGGTGTTCCTCTTGGCCTTTACCGATGCATTCGGCGAGTTCCTCGTGGCCTGGTTCGTCTCAGGATTTACGCAGACATTGCCGATCTCGATCTGGACGTCCCTGCGGCAGGTTATCTCGCCCAAGGTTTATGCCCTGTCCTCGATCATCATCATCCTTACTCTGATCATCAGCGTCGCCTCCCAGCTATGGATTATCCGGCAGACGCGTCGCACGAACAAAGCTTGAATTTCATGATGTCAAAAGCAGAAAATGCGGTCGAGATTTCAAACGTCACCAAGAGCTTTGGCGACGTTACCGCAATCCATAATATTTCGATGCAGGTCAGTGAAGGCGATTTCGTGACCATCCTCGGTCCGTCTGGCTGCGGCAAATCCACCTTGCTGCGTATGATTAGCGGCTTTGAAGACCCAACCAGTGGCGATGTGCGCATTGCCGGGCGCTCTGTCGTCGGTTTGCCGCCCTACAAGCGCGACACGGCGATGGTCTTTCAGGATTACGCCCTGTTCCCCCATCGTACCGTAGCCGAAAACATCGCCTTCGGCCTGCGCATGCGCAAGATGGGCAAGGCTGAAATCACCAAAGAGGTTGATGCTATGCTCGAGCTGATCAGCCTCTCTGGATTTGGCAATCGCCGTGTGAGTGAGATTTCTGGCGGTCAGGCACAACGCGTGGCTCTGGGCCGCGCTCTGATTGTGCGCCCGTCTGTGCTGCTGCTTGATGAACCGCTGGGGGCTCTGGACATGAAACTGCGCAAGCAGATGCAGGCAGAGCTCAAGCGTATTCATCGAGAGCTTGGCCTGACCTTCATCGCCGTGACCCACGATCAGGAAGAAGCCCTGACCCTGTCCGACCGGATTGCCATCATGAATGGGGGGCATCTGGAACAGTTTGACACCCCTGAAACACTCTATCGCCAACCGGCCAGTCAGTTTGTTGCCGATTTTGTGGGGGGAGCCAATCTGATTGAAGCAACCGTCGGCGATGCGCAAACCCTTCTGGTACGCGGGGCGCCCTTCAAGGGCGTCGATCCAACCCTCGTCGGCGATCGCAAACCGGGGCAAAACCTTTCCCTCGTTGTCCGGCCGGAAGTGGTCGTTACCGATGATTTGGCGGCACCTGAAAGAGCGGACCATTGTGGGCTGGAGGCAACTGTTGAAGAAGTCCTCTTTTCCGGCGCCTCCCTGCGTATCGTTGGCCGCCTCGACAATGGAGCCGAATTTGCAGCCCATGAAAGTGCCCTCAAGGATCTGCCCGCTAGAGGCGAGCGTCTGCGCTTCTCATGGCCAAGTGCGACCTCGTGGATCGTGGACCGCTAAACGGCCCTCTCTCAAATTCTGCCAATTTCTAAATGGACAAAATGAATGCGTGAACTCGAATTCAACGAATTGACCGCGCTCGCCATTGGCGCTGGCGTGCTGGGAACAGGTGGCGGCAATCACCCCACGCTCGAGCTGATGTGCGCGGAAGCTGCTTATCAGCAGGGCAAGAAAATCACCCTGTTGAGCCCAGATGAATTGGCCGATGATGCTCGGGTGGCTGTGGTTTGCATTATGGGCGCGCCTCTGGTGACCAAGGAACGGTTGCCGGAGCCGCAAGCCATCTGCAAGGCTGTCAAGCTGATGGAAAGCCATTGTGGCCAGCCATTTGATGCGATCATGTCCATTGAGATCGGCGGCGAAAATGCCTTCTTTGCACTGTTGGTCGGCATGGAACTGGGTTTGCCCGTGGTCGATGCCGATACCATGGGGCGTGCGTTCCCTGAGGCGCAAATGGCCAGTTTCGCCATTCGTGGTCTTTCTGTTGCTCCCTTTGCCATTGCCGATATCCGCGCCAATTCCTTCCTCATTCCGGAAGCTGAAAACGCGCTACGTGTAGAGCGGATCGGACGCAAAACGGTCGTTGAACTTGGCTCTATTGCAGGCACATGTGCAGCGCCTCGTTCGGGACGAGAGGTCAAGGACCACGCCATTCTTCATTCGATCAGCCGGGCCTTGCGTATCGGCCAGGCGGTTCTGGATGCGCGGGCGTCCGGTTCTGATCCGGTTTCTGCCATCCTCGATGTTGAAGACGGGGCCTTGCTCTTTTCGGGCAAGGTGCAGGATGTTTCTCGTCGCACCACAGACGGATTTGTGCGTGGCAAGGCGGTGCTTTCTGGCAAAGACGCCTTTGCAGACAAGGTGCTTGAGATCGATTTCCAGAATGAATTCTCCGTTGCGCGCCTTGAAGGCAAGCTGCTCGCTTGCGTGCCCGATCTGATCACCGTGCTGGATGAAGAAACAGCGGAGGCAATTGGGGCGGAAATCTTGCGCTATGGCCAGAGGGTTCAGGTGATTGCCCTTCCGGCCAATCCCATTATGACCAGCGAGCAGGGGCTCGCTGTTGTTGGGCCGCGCTCTTTCGGTTTTGACTTTGACTATCATTCTTTCAAGGAGTGCCTGTCATGAGGCGGATTGGTATAGATGTTGGTGGCACCAATACGGACGCTGTCCTGATGGATGGAGACAAGATCCTGTCCTCTATCAAGACCTCCACAACTGAGGATGTATTTTCTGGTATCCGCACGGCGCTCAACCATGTTCTCACGGACCTTTCTCCCGCAGAGCAGGACAAGATTCACGCGGTGATGATTGGCACGACCCATTTCACGAATGCGGTTGTCGAGCGGCGCAGTTTGGCGCGAGTGGCCAGTGTCCGCATCGGCTTGCCTGCCGCCTCGACAATCTTGCCAATGCAGGGTTGGCCGGAAGATCTGCATGCACAGCTGGACGGTGGCTGCTATCTGATTAGGGGAGGACATGAGTTTGATGGGCGTCCGATTGTGCCTTTTGATCGAGACGGAATGCGCAAGGCTGCCCTTGCCATTTCACAAAGTGACGTTCGGTCTGTTGCGATTACCTCGGTTTTCTCGCCCATCACGGCAGAATGTGAACTGGAAGCAGAAGCAATCCTCAAAGAGATTGTGCCAGATGCAACTGTGACTTTGTCTTCCGATCTAGGGCGGATCGGTCTGCTAGAGCGCGAAAATGCGACAATCCTGAACAGTGCCCTTCATCCTCTGGCTCGCGAAACTGTTGCTGCCTTCAAAAAAGCCATTGCGGAAAGCGGACTGAAAGCGCCGCTGTTTCTGACGCAGAATGATGGCACAGTGATGCAGGCCGAGCAGGCTGCACACTATCCGGTGCGCTGTTTTGCTTCTGGCCCGACCAACAGCATGCGGGGCGCGCGTATGCTTTCAGGGCTCGATGATGCTGTTGTTCTGGATATTGGTGGCACCACAACGGATGCGGGCTTCCTGCAAAACGGTTTCCCGCGGGAAGCCAACAGCAAGGTTGACATTGGCGGTGTTGCGACCTTCTTTCCGATGCCTGACGTCGTTGCCGTCGCTCTCGGGGGCGGAACGGTCATTCGGGAAGAGGGCGCAAAGATTGGCCCTGATAGTGTTGGCTATCGAATGAACGAAAAGGCGCTGGTGTTTGGCGGTGACACGCTCACTCTCAGCGACTTTGCCATCAAAACCGGATTGATGACATTCGGTGATCCGCAAAAGATTGCTGATCTTGATGCCGCGATCCTCAATAAGGTGTCGGCCTGGATTGGCGACACGCTTGGAGATCTGGTGGACCAAATGAAAACCAGTGCGGCCGATGTGCCGGTTATTGTCGTTGGTGGTGGTGCTGCGCTCGCCCCTGATCACCTTGATGGCGTTTCAACGGTTATCAAGGTCGAAAATGCCGGTGTTGCCAATGCCGTTGGTGCTGCCATGGCTCAGGTCAGCGGTGAAGTGGACAAGGTCTATTATGATTTGAGCCGGGATCAGGCCCTTGAAGCAGCGCGTCTTCTCGCGGAAGACCGGGCCATAGAAGCGGGTGCTGATGCAGCAACTCTTAAACTGATCGATATAGAAGATGCCCCGCTTTCCTACATGCCGGGTAACCCACTACGCGTTCGGATCCGTCTTGTGGGAGATCTCGGACTAGTCTAGACACAGGCAGCATCGAATCTGTCTATAGGGCCAGTGTTTGGGTAATAAGGAGATAGCGATTGCTATCTCCAACCTTCCGAGCACTGCTTGTTGCAAAGTTTGACACAAAGATTGTTTCTGATCCTTCCTGATGGTGTTCCGCAATAAAGCTCTCTCGAGCTACACCGCTCTATTGAAGCTCGTTGATGTAGCGGTGGCTGCGGGTCGTTGCCCGATGTTTGGTGAACAGCACCGGCGTGCCCATCTGATCATAGGCGACTTCCTCAATTGTCAAAACGGCGCTCGGGGCTTCCAGCTTCAAATGTACGAGGTCGTCCTCGTTGGCCAGTTCCGCTCCGATCCGTTCCCGCACTGCTGAAATACGAATATCGTAACGTTCAAGTAAATACAGATAAAGCAGGGCGGGGACGTCTTCTGCATTTTTTGGGAAGTCTTCCAGCCGTTTGGCTGGCATCGTTACGGTTTCAACCATCACGGGTTTGTCGTGAGCGCTGCGAACGCGGGACAAGCGGATGACAGAGGTGGTTGGTACAACACGCAGATTTTCTGCTTCGATATCTGTGGCCTCTCCAAAAACCAGAGAGAGGTTTGTGGCCTTGGAATGCTGCAGAGAGCCATCAAGACCGTGCAAGCGAAAATACTGGAAGAAGAAACGCAGGCTGTGCTGCGGGGTGCGACCTGTTACCACAGTCCCTGTCTTGCGGCGGCGGCTGAGCATTCCTTCGTTGGTTAATTCGCTAAGCGCTCTTCTGATGGTTCCGACCGATACCCGCAGGGTTCGGGCTAGGTCGACTTCACTGGGCAACACAGTGCCTGCTGGCCATTTTCCCATCATGATAGCTTCAAAGATTTGTTTCTTAACCACGAGGTAGAGAGGTTGGGCCCTGTTAGCCATTGACGGTGAAAAATCATCTTCCCTCGGCGCCTTGGGGAACAGGGCCTTCAGTGTCTCTTCATCTTTCATATTGACAATCTATCTCTTTTGCTCACATATATTTCTATATAGTTTATAGAAAACACTCATCGCCGTCCACTATCCAGAGGCAACAAGGTGTCAGATAAAAGTTACTCTCTACGCTCACATCAAGCTTTGCAACAGGCATTTGAAGACATTGAGAAGTCGGCCGATTCTGCTGAAGACGCCCTGGCACAGATGATCGCTGTCGACACCACTTTCCCACCGGGAGAGGGCTATGGGGCCTTTGCGGATCTGGCTCAGTCGCTGTTTGAGCCTCTGTCTTTTGGCTTTGAACGTGTGTCGGTGCCCGAGGGGCTCTGGAAGACCCATTCGGGCAAGGCGTCTGGAGAACGGATCAATCTTATTGGTGAGCGTGTAACGGGCAAGCCGGTCTGTGGGCTCTATTTCCACGTTGATACGGTCCCCGTTGCACCGGGCTGGACTTTCGAGCCATTTGCCATGACCAAGATTGAGGATCGGCTTTATGGACTGGGTGCAGCAGACATGAAGGGCACCATGGCCGCCTGCTATCTGGCGCTCAAGGTGGCTCAGGAACATGTTGTTCCGCTTGCCTATGACCCCATGCTGCTATTCTGTACCGACGAAGAATCCGGCCTCTATCCGGGTATCCGCTATTTGGCGGAACAGGGCCATCTAAAGGGTCACATTCTCAATTTCAATGGCTCTGCGGCGCCGCGCGTCTGGGCGGGATGCTTTGGCGTTTTTGCGCTCACGCTAACCATCAGTGGCGTGCCTGTGCATGCGGGCGATGGCAACCGCCGCGGTGCTGGGGCCAATGCCATTGAAGCCAGCATTCCTTTGATGAATGCGCTGATGGCGCTCAAGGAAAAGGTCGGCGCACGCGTCTCTGAACTGGCGCCAGCACCCGGTGCGAGCGAACCCTTGCGGCCACAGCTCTATATTGCTGCGGCCAACGGTGGGACTGCGCCAGGGCAGGTGCCTGGGCGTTTTGAGTTGCTGATCGGTCGGCGCTATACCCCGGAAGAATCTTACATGGATGCCCGCGCCGAGATTGAGGCATGCATTCATGCCGCACTCGATGATCGTGACATGATCACCTATGGCATCGAGCAGACCTCCCATCTGACCCCGACGGCAGACCCGGACGGCGCCCACTGGCCACGTTGGCAGCGCGCTCTCAGTGCGGGCTTTGGCTATCACGAGAAGGACTTTGCCAAATGGGGAGCGGCCAGTTGTTCGGACTTCGGATATGTCCAGCAGGCTGGTGTGATGCAAGAAATCCTGCTTGGAGGGCTGGGTAAGCCTTCCAGCAATGTGCACGGCCCGGACGAGCACACAACTTCGTCAGATATCATCGCGCTTGCCAAAAGCGTGCTGTCCTATCTGGCTGCAGACTTCGAACCGGATATGAATCCGGATCAATAATAAGAATATCAGCCAAAATCACTTCAAGAAGGAACCACCAATGCTTGAAACAACCCGCAGACGTTTTCTCCTCGGAACTGCCTTTGTGGCCGCTTCCACAACCCTTTCTCTTTCCATGCCCGCTTTCGCTGCGGCCCCGGTAAAAGGTGGCACCCTGCGTGTGGCCATCGATCAGGCTGTCAGCGTGCTCAACCCGCTGCTTGTTCGTGTCAACCCGGAATACATGCTGTCCGAGCTGCTCTATAGCGGACTGACCCGCCTCAAGGTGGATATGAGCCCGGAAGCCGATCTGGCCGAAAGCTGGAGCGCCAACGAAGAACTGACCGAATGGACTTTTACCCTGCGCAAGGGTGTCAAATTCCATGATGGCTCGGCACTGACGGCCGCCGACGTGGTTGCTTCCTACAAGGCAATTCTCAATCCGGATACCGCATCTCCCGGCCGCAAGAATATCGGCCCGATCGAGGATGTGGTCGCCAAGGATGATCTCACGGTCGTCTTCAAGCTGACCGGTCCCTATGCCGACATGCCGGTGGCAACTGCCTATATGACCGCCAAGATTGTTCCGGCAACCATCATCGAGAGCGGTTTGGACAAACTGTCCAGCCAAGCCATTGGCACCGGCCCGTTCAAGCTGGTTTCCTTCGAGCCTGACCGTCAGGTCGTGGTTGAACGCAACCCGGATTATTATGATCCGGAACGCCCTTACCTCGATAAGGTTGTTCTGAATGTCTATCCGGATGCTACGGCTGGCAGCTCCGCGCTCATCGCTGGCGAGATCGATCTGATCTCCACCCTTGATCCGACCGAATATATGCGTCTGGACGGCAACGATGGCATCGATGTGCAGCGCGTTGCGTCCGGACAGTTCTGCAATGTCAACATGCGATGCGACGAGAAGCCGTTCGATGATCCGCGTGTTCGTCAGGCCCTTGCTCTCAGCGTGGATCGTGACGCCATGATCCAGTTTGTTACTGAAGGCTTCGGCACGGCAGGCAACGACACCCCGATCAACAACGCCTATCGTTTCTATTCCGAACTGCCGATGCGCAAGCCCGACATTGAGAAGGCAAAGCAGCTGTTGGCGGATGCCGGTTATGCTGATGGCATCAAGATCACTTTGGTGGCTTCCGAAAAGCCCGCTCTGCGCACGCAGCTTGCCGTCGCACTGCGCGAAATGGCAAAGCCAGCAGGCTTCGACATTGACGTTCAGACAATGCCGCATGCCACCTATCTGGATCAGGTCTGGAAGAAGGGCAATTTCTACGTTGGCTTCTACAACATGCAGCCGACCGAAGATGGTATCTTCAAACTGCTTTACACCTCCGATGCGGCCTGGAACGAAACGCGCTGGAACAATACGGACTTCGACAAGGCGGTCAACTCTGCTCGCATCACGACCGACGATGCAACCCGTGCCGAGCTTTATGCCGAGGCCCAGAAGCTTCAGTATGAGGGTGTTCCATCCATCATCCCGACCTTCTTTGATGTGCTGGGCGCTAAACGGACCTGGGTGGCAGCGTATGACATCCATCCGCGTGCTTCCGTATTCCGTTTCGACCATGCATGGCTGACGGACAAGGCTCCGACCCGGTCATAATCTTACCGTAGCAAGTTAACTGCTGCCGACGGTCTGACAGGTCCAAGTCCCTCTTTTGGAGCTGTCGGTCCGCCGGTGACAAACAACAGGAACAAAACGTTGTCTGCCAGCTATCTCACAAAGCGGGTGGCCCTGATTTTCTATACGCTCCTGATCGTGTCGCTGATCGTTTTCGCCATGACCCAGATTCTGCCAGCCGATGCGGCGGTGATGATGCTGGGCGAGAACGCGACCGAAGAAGCGCTGTCCGCGCTTCGGGAGCAGATGGGGCTGAACGATCCGGTCTGGATGCAGTATTTTCACTGGATCACCGGTGTCTTTCAGGGTGATTTCGGAACCTCCCTGCGCACCGGTCTGTCAGTCGGCCCCGTCATGATCGAGGCTCTCAGCCGCTCGTTGCTTCTCGCTCTCTTTTCTATCTGCCTGATGCTGTTTATCGCGGTACCGCTTGGCATTCTCGCTGCGGTGCGCCGCGGCAAGATTGTCGATATGGCTGTCAGCCTTATTTCCTATGTTGGCGTGTCTTTGCCCGAATTCGTCACGGCCACACTGGCGTTGCTGTTCCTTTCTGATCGCTGGAAACTGTTGCCGCCGACCGGATATGTGCCCCTCACAGAGAATTTCTGGGACGGGGTCGCCCATCTGATCATGCCTGCTGCGGTCATATCCATCATTCTGGTGGCCCATGTTTCGCGTATGGTGCGATCGGAGATGGTAGATGTATTGCACACGGACTATATCCGGGCTGCGCGCCTCAAGGGCCTTTCTTCACGGCAGGTTCTTTGGGGGCATGCCTTGCGCAATGCGCTGCTGCCTGCAATCACCATCGTGGCGCTTGACGTTGGATATCTGCTCGGAGGCGTCATCGTGGTAGAAGAGATCTTTGCCATTCCAGGCATCGGCCGTCAGCTTATCATTGCTATTCAGGCTCGTGATCTGCCATCGATTCAGGCTGGTGTGTTGATCATGGCAGCGACCTACTGCGTGGTCAATTTCATCGCCGATATCCTCTATTCCCTGCTAGACAAGAGGATCCAGTATGATTGATTTCATCAAACGTCTTATGCGATCGCCACAAGGAGCGATCGGTAGCATCATCGTCTGCCTGGTGCTTTTGGCGGTAGCCTTCGGTCCCTATCTGGCTCCCTACGATCCTGAAACCATGTCGATTTTGGCGCGCTTCAAGGGGCCCAGTGCTGACTACCTGCTCGGAACAGATCAATATGGCCGGGATATTTTCTCGCGGCTGATGATCGGTGCACGTTCCACAGTCATCATGGCAGTGGTGGCAACCCTGATCGGCACAGTGGTCGGTGCACTGGTCGGGGTCACGTCGGCCTTTCTTGGCGGTCGGGCCGATGAGATCATCATGCGCACCGTCGATGCGGTCATGTCGATTCCGAGCCTGCTGTTCGCTCTGATCATCGTCAACCTGCTTGGGTCTTCAGATATCAACGCGCTTCTGGCGGTGTCCATCGCCTTTGCCCCCGGCATGGCCCGCATCAGCCGTGCGGTTGCCCTTTCAGCTCGCAAGCAGGATTTTGTCAGTGCTGCCATTGCCCGTGGGGAAAAGCCGGATTTTATCGTCTTGTCTGAAATGCTGCCCAACACGGTGGCGCCGATCATCGTTGAAATGACCATCCGTGTGTCCTTTGCCATCATGCTGTTCGCTACGCTCAGCTTCCTTGGCCTTGGGGCGCAGCCGCCGTCTGAAGAATGGGGGCTGATGGTTTCCGAGGCCCGCCGCTATATGCATATCTCCAGCTGGATTCTGGTCTGGCCAAGCCTTGCCATCGCACTGGTCGCTATCGGGTTCAACCTGCTTGGCGATGGGCTACGCGATGTGCTCAATCCGAAAACGTGAGGAGACCGGCATGACCAGTGATACAAACGCTTCGGTGCTTTCGGTCCAAGGCTACAGCCTTGATTACCGTACCGCCAAAGGACCGTTCCATGCGCTCAAGGATATCAATCTGAGCATCGGGGCGGGCGAGATTGTCGGGCTCGTGGGCGAAAGTGGCTCAGGCAAATCCTCGCTTGCCTGGTCGATCATGCGTTTCCTGCCGGGCAACGCCCACGAGGTTGCAGGCGCGATCCATTTTGATGGCTCGGATATGATGGTGCGTTCCAACAGTGAAATCGAGGCTATTCGCGGCAAACGCATTTCGATGGTTTTTCAGGATCCGGCAACGTCACTCAATCCGACCTTGTCGCTTGGCCGTCAGATCAGCGAAGTGCTGATCCGCCATCAGGGGCTGAGTAAGAAACAGGCTTGGGCCGAAGCGGAAGCGCGGCTTGCTCATGTGGGGCTCAAAACGCCGGCGCAGATGATGCATCGCTACCCGCATGAAGCTTCGGGGGGCGAGAAGCAGCGTGTGGTGATCGCAACCGCCTTTGCCTGCAATCCCGAACTCATCATCTTTGATGAGCCGACCACGGCTCTGGACGTCATCACCTCGCGACAGATCCTGGAGTTGTTCCAGTCGCTGCAGCAGGAAACAGGTGTTGCATCGCTCTATATTTCCCATGATCTGGCATTGGTGGCGAGCACCGCTCACAGAGTGTCGGTGATTAATAAAGGTGAAATCGTAGAGCAGGGGATGGTTGGCGACATTTTCACTCGACCGCAAGATCCCTACACCCAAAAACTTATTGCCGCGGTGCCAGACCCGTCTGTCCGTCTTGCTGGCAAGGAACCCGACTACGCGGCCAAGCCATTGGCTGAGGTCGAGGACGTAAGTGTCATTTATGGTCGCAAACCGTTTTTCGGCCGCTTCTCAAAAAAAGCCGGCAATCGTGTGACAGGTAACCGGGCCGTCAATCTTGCGATCCAGCCCGGAGAGATCCTCGGGATCGTCGGGGAAAGCGGCTCGGGCAAATCGACACTGGCCAAGGCCATGACGGGGCTCAACAAATTCGAGGGAGAGATCCGGTTCGAAGGGTACCCGATCCACAGTGTTGCCGACATGAATGATGCCTATCGTCGGGATGTGCAGATTATCTTCCAGCACCCCGATGCCTCTCTTAATCCGCGCAAGACCATCGGCGATATCCTCTCGCGCCCCTACCGGCTTTATACCGAATATTCCGGCAAGGCGATGCGGGAAGAAATTTCTCGTCTTCTTGAACAGGTCAAGTTACCGGCCTCCTATGCGTCCCGCTATCCCCATCAGCTTTCGGGCGGCGAGAAGCAGCGCGTGGCGATTGCCCGTGCCTTTGCTTCCCAGCCCAAACTCGTCATCTGCGACGAGATTACCTCTGCGCTTGATGTGTCAGTGCAGGCTTCGGTGATCGAGCTGCTGATGGAGCTGCGCGAGGAGTTCGGCACCGCCTATCTGTTTATTACCCACGACCTTAACCTCGTGCGTCAGATTGCTCATCGGATCGCCGTCATGTATCGCGGCGACCTCATCGAAATTGCCCCCACCAGGGACATCACCGCCCACCAGAGAGCCGACTATACCCGTCAGCTTCTGGAGGCTGTCCCCGTGCCGGTTGCCCGCAGCGCTCCCCAAGGGGAGTAACAGATCTCATCAAGGTGAAGTGAGATCATAGAAGGACAAGAAATGGATTCCAGGGAACTGATCGGAAAAGTCGACGAGAAGGCCTGCCTTGAATTTCTGGCAAGCATGGTTCGTCATAAAAGCTACTCGGAAACCGAGGGCGAGGTTGCTCTGGCGCGCTACATGGCCAAGGAAATCGAAAAGCTCGGCCTTACGAGTGATTTGCAGCCATTTGATGAGGGGCGACGCTATAACGCAATTGGTACTTGGAAAGGCCAGGGAGGTGGCAAGAGCCTGCTGTTCAATGGCCATCTTGATACCAATCCTGTCACGGAAGGGTGGACCGTTGATCCATGGGGCGGCCTGATCGATGATAAATTCATCTACGGCATTGGTGTCTCCAACATGAAATCCGGCGATGCTGCCTATTTTTGCGCAGTCAAGACCCTGATAGAAGCCGGCGTGAAGCTCAAGGGCGATGTGATTCTGACCTTCGTCGTGGGCGAATTGCAGGGCGGACCGGGCACCGTGGCAGCCATCAAGGCTGGTTACAAGGCAGACTATTTCGTCAACAGTGAGCCAAGCGATCTGCAGGCTGTGACCATGCATGCCGAAGCGCTGACCTTTACCATTGAGCTGATCGGCGATACCCGCCACCTGTCCAAGCGTGAAGAGGCTGTCGATGCGATCGCTGCCGCCTGTGACATCATTCCGCGCATCAACGCCATGACCTTTTCGGGTGCGCTCAGCGATGAGCACAAGCATATCAACCGGGGTCATATCGGCGTCGTTCATGGGGCGCTGGGCAAGGATCTTGTCGAATGGCGCCCGCCGCAGGTTGCTGACTTTGTGCGTCTCAAAGGTACAGCACGCTATGCTCCCGGCCAGACCCGTGAGGGCGTGCTGGCTGACCTAAGAGCCGAGTTGGATGGGCTGGAGAGCCGCTTTCCCGGTCTCAAGGCGGTCATTCTACCCGAAAGCGCCGAGGGGCGCCTGACCATGCCGGCCTTCGAGGTCGCCAAGGATTCGCGCATCGTCAAGACCATCAACAAGGCCTATGAGGCCGTGCGCGGTGAACCACAGCCAACCGGAGCGATCACACCGACCGGCTTCTACGGCAGTGACGCTGGTCATCTTTACCATGAGTTGGGCATGGAAGGCATCGTCTGTGGCCCGGGTGGTCGCTACAACACCATGCCGGATGAGCGAGTGGATATCGCTGATTTTCTCGACATGATCCGCATTTACATGCTGACGATTCTTGATATCTGCGAGGTTGCCTGAGATGGCTTTCCCACGTGAGGAATATGACTGGCGTATGGACAAGGCTCGGGCATTGATGAACGCCCATGGCGTGGACATTATGCTGGCCGATTGTGCCGAGCTGATGACATGGCTGACGGGCTACGCGCCTTCCGAGACGATGTATCGGGTTGTTCTGTTGCCCAAAGAAGGCGAGCCGGTATATGTGCTCAGAAAGCTCGATGAGGATCCCTGCCGCCGCAACAATCAGGTGGCCCGCATCGTGACCTTCGAGGATCATGAAGAGCCACAGATGGCGATCGCAGATATTCTGCGGCAGTTGGGGATGGAACAGGCGCGCATTGGCGTTGATTTCAACTCTTACAGCTTCACCGCCTATACCTATCGCCGCCTGATGGCGTTGTTGCCGCAGGCGGTGTTTGTTGATCTGCCCAATGCGTCTGATGCCCTCCGTTGGATCAAGTCCGGGCGCGAGGTAGAGCAGTTGCGTGCCGCAGCCGTCATCGCTGACAAGGCGATGGGAGCGATAGCGCACGAGATCCGGGCCGGTATGTCACCGCGTGATGCAGCCGCCATTGCAGCCCAGACCTATCTGTTGGAGGGGGCCGACACTGGCGAGGTGGGCCCAATTGTTCGTTCCAGCGGCGGTCATGAGTTTCTCCATGGTGGCCTTGGCAATGACCGCCTTAGGAATGGCGACATCCTGCATGTGGAATTGATCCCCAAAATAGCGCATTATTGCGCACGTCTGATGCGTCCGATTGTCATCGGCCAGCCATCGCAGGAAATGGATGAAACCGCCCGGATGCTGATTTCGCTTCAGGATCAGCAGATCAAAGAGATGAAGAGCGGTGTTGCCGCCTCTGACGTCGATGCAATTTTGCGGCAGGGTGTGCTCCAGTCCGGCCTGCGTGACACTTTTCCGAATGTCACGGCCTATACGCTGGGGATCTATAACCGTACCCCTCGGAGCAGCGACTTTTCATGCGTCTTGCTCCCAACGTCGGACTGGCCGCTCGAAACCGGAATGGTGTTCCATCTCTATGCCTCCGCACAGGGGCTGGGATTTTCCGAAACCGTGGTGGTGACCGAGGATGGGGGCAAACGCCTGACACAGTTTGAACGCAGGCTTCTTTGCAGCCAATCCTGATTGACTATGATCTGCCTTCACGGCGTTAGCAATGTGCTCTTGCTGTTGAGAGTAGCCTAATCCGAACTAGCCAGATCCATCAAACGCCCACTCATTTCTGTTTCAAACCGCCAGTTGTAACCCTCCACTGCCAATCATAACAGTATGAGCAGGGCGCCTGCGCTTGATGGTGCGGTGGCCACGCGTCTGGCATGTTCAAGGAAGACCTCTATCGGACCGGTGTATCTGAGTAGGTGGCGTCAATGCGGGGCTGCCGCCGCTATGATTCTTCATGCCTCAACCCGCCTACCCTTAAGTTTGTCTTCTGCTTCAGCATATCGGCCATGGCATGGGAAAACACCTGTGCCCCTTCAAAAAAACGCAGATTCCGGACTCTCTGGAAATTTCGAAGCATCATGAATAGTGCAATGTTGCGATAACCGGTTGGTGGCGCATTCAGTGCCTTTTGCACGCGAAAGCGTGCAATATCCAAGCCCAATATGGGCCGGTAGAGATAAGAAAATACACAAAGTTTCAATTGTTTATCTGAAATTTCTTGAAATTCTCAGAATGGCTCTAAATTGTAATATTGATAAATTGTTTGACAATATGGCAATATATCAATATTACATTGTTGTCGGTTCGATTTTGTCCGAACTCATGAGAATTTGGAGGATAATTATCATGAAGAAATTTTTGAGTTTTTCAGCGCGCCTGATGGGAGCAACTGCCTTGGCAGCTTGTCTGGGAGGGGCAGCGATGGCTGCGCAAACGTCCTTGACCATTGCGACGACCACGACCGCCGAATCCACAACCGGCGAACTGATCAAGCAGTTTGAAAATGATGTCCGCACCATGGGCAATGGTGACATTGATGTTGAAATTTTCTATTCGGGATCGCTCGTCAAATCGTCTGAAACCTTTGATGCTGTGCGCAACGGTGTTGCCAGCTGTGATATGACCAATGGCAGCTACCAGACAGGCAAGAACCCGGCCTTCCAGTTTGTTGCTGACGTTATGGGGGGCTATGATAACCCGCTTCAGTTCATGTCCTGGATTTATTATGGCGGTGGCAAGCAGGCCATCAACGAACTGTATAACAGCTACAACATGCAGTTTGTTGGCGCATTCATGGGTGGGCAGGAATCGCTGGTATCTTCCCGTCCTCTGCGCGGTGTGAAGGATCTGGAAGGCTTCAAGTTCCGCTCTCCTCCGGGAATGGAATCCGAAATCTTCGCGTCTCTCGGCGCCAAGCCGGTTGTGATGGACTTCAACGAAATCTTCACGGCGCTTGAAACCAAGATCATTGATGGCGCTGACGCATCAACTCTGACCAACAACTATCGTTTGGGGTTGTATGATGTGGTCAAGGAGACCACCTATCCTGGCTTCCATTCCATGTCTGCCGACCATCTGGCCTGCAACAAGGATGTGTGGGATGCCATGCCAGAGGCTCATCGCCTGATTCTGGAGACGGCCATGCAAAAGCTGTCCATGAATCTGATGATGAAGACGCTTGTTCTGAATGGCGAAGCCGCGGCCAAGTCTCCAGCAGCAGGGGTTACTCTCCACAACTGGTCTGCAGAAGATCGCGCAACCTTCCGTGCCGCAGCAAAGGCGCGTTGGCTTGAATGGGCCAAGAAGACCCCGGAAACCGATAAGCTTGTGAAAAGCCACATTGAATTCCTGGATCGTATCGGCCTGGGTGGGGAGAAGTAGTCTGTAGCTCTTTTTTCCTGGTTGGCTTCCAGAGTTCAGGTTGGAAGCCAACCAACTTGGCCTGACGGTGTTTCTATCGTGTCGGAATTTGCAATGTTGTGGTCTGCAAATAAGCATTGTATTGATTTTCATCCAAGTGTTCGGAGTTTATGCTGACTCGAGCAAGATTGAAAATTACCGAAATGATGGCGAGGGAACATGTCCAAAGATCTTAAGCAGAAATTGGCGATCAATCCGGCAGCTGCGCCTTTGCCACGTTATCGCGTTGTGGCTGACCAGATCGCTGAGCTTATTCGTCAGGGTGCACTTGAACCAGGACAGAAAATGCCGCCAGACGTGGAATTGGTGGAACTGCTGCAGGTCAGTCGTCCCACCATTCGTGAGGCCATGATATCTCTGGAAATGATGGGGTATGTGGAAACGCGATTTGGATATGGGGCCTTTGTTGCACAGCGATTGCCAACCAAGGGACTGGGGCTGATCGACGATTGTAGCTTTTCCGAGCTCGTCGAGGCACGCTACTGGTTCGAGGCTGATATTGCTGCTGTTGCAACGTTGACGATTTCTGCGGAAGAGATCGCTGAATTGCGGGAAATTCTGCGGAAGATGAAAGAACCGGATCTGCCTGTCCAGGAGTTGGACACCTATGATGCGGATTTTCATTTGGGAATAGCTCAGGCAACGCAAAACAACATGTTCATATCCATCATGGATCTGATCTGGAGCGTTCGTGAACGGTTCCCAAACTGGGCTCGTATTCGGCGCCAGATTCTTGGTGTTAAAGAGAATATCGTGGCCATTCAGAAAGAGCATGATGTCATTCTGGAGGCGCTTGAAGCGCATGATCCTGTAGCCGCTCGCCGAGCCATGCAGTTTCATTGCAAGAATTTCGGGGTTCCCTTCCTTGAAGAAGGGTTGGAAGGAAAAAGTGCATCTGACAAGGATGACATTGTCCTTACAATCATGAACCGGTTGCGCTCTATGGAAGACTTGCAAAAGGAGTGATCGCAGCACCTGAAAACGAAACTTGTTTCGTTTCTGCGACCGTCCGTCATTGGCTGGCAACCCGATCCTTTCGGGTTTGCCAGTACCAAACAGGAGGAATGTGAGATGGAAAGCTCTCACAAGGACGTTAAGAAAAAACGGTCGCCGGTTGATTACCTATCTTCCCTTTTGGGAACCATCAGCATGTGGGGCGTGCCTGTTGTTGTCTGTGTGATCTTCTATGAAGTCACAATGCGTTATGTATTTGTCAGCCCCACCTTATGGGCAAATGAGTTGTCCCTGTGGATTTGCGGGGGCGTGTATCTGCTGGCAGGTGTCTATGCCATGCGCAAGCGCTCTCACATCAGAATCACCGTGATCTATGATATTTCTCCGCGCTGGCTGCAGCATGTGTTTGATGTCATATCGGTGCTGCTTCTGGCCATCTATGTGATGGCGCTCGTCTGGGGCAGCTACACGGACGCCGTCCGCAAGCTGATTTCCTGGGAAACCTTCGGAACCGCCTGGGACCCGCCGATTCCTGCGACGCTCAAGCCTTTGCTGTTGATTGCCTTTGTACTGATGCTGGTGCAAGCGATCTCCAACCTGATCATGGATTGGAAAGACGGCGAAGGCGAAAGCTGACTTTCGCCACTCTCCCACTCACTAACACTAAATTCTGAAGACCACTTCGGGCTACATCTCACTGTCCTTTTGAAAGGGCAAAGGGTAGTCAACGGGAAAGCTGTGTCTTCACATCAAAGGAGCCAGAGCTATGGACGCGGGATTAATCTCGGCCGTATTGCTGATGGGAATGTTGTTTCTTCTCGCAATCGGTATGCCACTAGCATTTGCATCCGGTGTGCTCGCCGTCGCCGTCATGGCAATGAAATTTGGCGTTGGCATGCTTTTCAGCCACTTCGGCATGGGGCCTCTCAACATTCTGGCCCAGCGTATTTATGGAGTCCTGACCAACTATGCGCTGATTTCCGTGCCGCTTTTCATTTTCATGGCCTTGATGCTCGAGCGATCGGGCATCGCCAAGGATATGTATAGCAGCCTCAATATGTGGCTATCGCGAACCCGAGGCGGGATCGCTATCGTCACGTCCATCATGGCAATCGTGATGGCTGCCATGTCGGGCATTATCGGTGGGGAGGTGGTGTTGCTGGGTCTCATCGCACTGCCGCAGATGCTTCGCCTCGGCTATAACCAGAGCCTCGCCATCGGCACCATCTGCGCCAGTGGGACCCTTGGAACGATGATCCCCCCGTCTATCGTTCTGATCATGTATGGGTTGGTTACGGAGACGTCCATTCACTCGCTGTTCAAGGCAGCCTTCTTCCCGGGCTTCATGCTGGGTGGTTTCTACATCATCTATATCATCATCCGGACACGTCTCAATCCATCGCTGGCACCGCTGCCGGAAATGGATGAAGAGCAGCTTGCCGGACTTGAGAAGACCAAATGCTTTTTCACCTTGCTTGGCTGGATGGTGGCTGTCTGGGGTGCCGGACGTCTGGTCCATGGCGGGGCCATTGAAATCCAGAATGCCTTTGGCGGTCTGCGACCGGAAGAATATCTGCCCTATTCCATGCAGGACCATCTGCTTTCCCTTGGGGCGTTGCTCATCGGCTGGTTGGGTACCCGCTTTGCCTTTGGCCAAACGATTGTCGCCGAAACCTGGCGCATGTCAAAAGGTCTCGTTGCTCCCTTCATTATCGTGGGCGTGGTTCTTGGGTCGATCTATGGGGGTATCACCGGCATTACCGAAGCCGCTGGCATGGGCTCGATCATCGTTCTGATCATTGTGGCTGTTCGCAGGGAGTTGACCTTCAAGCTGATCAAGCAGGCCGCAAGCCAGACCTTTGTTTCGACTGGCTCCATTTTGTCGATTACCATGGGCGCTACCGCTCTGGCGGGTGCCTATACAATGGCCGGTGGCCCGACCTACATCGCCAACCTAATTATCGGTGCGGACATGCCGACCTATGGTGTCCTGCTGATCATGATGGTGATCTTCCTGTTCCTGGGGGCCTTTATGGACTGGGTTGGCATCGTGCTGCTGGTTATGCCGGTCTTCCTGCCGATCATTGTCGAGCTGCCGCGTGCTGAGTTGGGGCTTCTTGGCCCGATGGTCGATCATGCAGCCCTCGTGCCGATCTGGTTTGGCGTGGTCTTTACGGTTGCGATGCAGGTTGCGTTCCTGTCGCCTCCGTTTGGGCCGGCCGCCTTCTTTCTCAAATCTGTTGCACCTCCTCACATCACCTTGCCCGACATTTTCAAAGGCTTCATCCCCTTTATCGGAATTCAGGTGCTGGTGTTGCTGCTGGTGCTCTTCTTCCCAGAGCTGACAATGGTCTTTCTCTAAATTCGCCAAACTGTTGGGCCGACCTGAATGCATCGGCCCGACAATCCGCCAACCGAGCGGTCTGTGTGTCTTTTTCTAATGAGGTATAAAATGGCAACCAAAATTACAAATGTCGTTGTACGCGATATCCGCTTCCCAACGTCACGCAATCTTGATGGCTCTGATGCCATGAATGCGATTTCCGATTACTCGGCAACCTATGTGACGCTCCAGACCGAGGGCGATCTGGAAGGCCATGGCCTGACATTCACCATCGGTCGCGGCAATGACTTGTGCGTTGTTGCAGCGCGCGAACTGGCAGAGATGTTCGTCATCGGCCAAAATCTTGAGGACATCACGGCTGATTTTGGCGCCTTCTGGCACAAGCTGGTGGCTGGCGACTGTCAGTTGCGCTGGGTTGGTCCTGAAAAAGGGCTGGTGCATCTGGCAACCGCTGCGCTCGTCAATGCCCTGTGGGACATGTGGGCCAAGTCTCAGGGCAAACCGGTCTGGAAGATGCTGGTCGATATGAGCCCGGAAGAATTGGTGCGCTGTGTTGACTTCACCTACATTTCCGACATTCTGACCCCTTATGAAGCCATTGGCCTTCTGCGCAAGGCACAGCCGGGCAAGGCAGCGCGTGAAGCGGAAATGTTGGAGAAAGGCTTCCCCGGATACACCACGGCTGCTGGTTGGCTTGGCTATTCGGAAGAAAAAATGCGCCGTTTGGCGCGTGAGGCCGTGGCTGATGGCTGGACCCATCTCAAGCAGAAAATCGGTGCGGATATCGAGCAGGATGTACGCCGTGCCCAGATCCTGCGCGAGGAACTGGGGTGGGATCGTCAACTGATGATGGATGCCAACCAGAACTGGGATGTCGATCAGGCGGTTGAGAATATGCGGCGTCTGGCCGAGTTCAATCCGCTCTGGATTGAAGAACCAACCAGCCCCGACGACGTTCAGGGGCACCGCGCCATCAAGGATCGCATCAGCCCAATTGGCATCGCAACCGGCGAGCATGCGCATAACCGGGTGATGTTCAAGCAGTTCTTCCAGGCTGGTGCCATGGACTTCTGCCAGCTTGATCCTGCCCGTCTTGGGGGCGTCAATGAGGTGCTGGCGGTTCTGTTGATGGCTGCGAAATTCGGCGTGCCGGTCTGCCCGCATGGTGGCGGGGTGGGGCTCTGCCAATATTCCCTCAACATTGTGCTGTTTGACTATATCGCAGTGACCGGCAATCTTGAAAACCGGGTGCTCGAATATGTCGATCACCTGCATGAGAATTTCAAGGAACCTCTGACCGTGAAGCGCGGGCGCTATTATCCGAACCCGCTGCCCGGCTATGGCGCAACGATGAGGGCTGAATCGCTGGATCGATTTGAATTCCCGAACGGGGCCGAATGGGCTGATGAAGCCAAATAGCCAAATTTAACGGAAAAAGGGTGGAGGGCACGCCTCTCCATCCTTCTAACCAACCGGGAAGGATAGACTGGAGATGCGCTAAAGCGCCAATTGGGTATTTGTAGCCAATACCAGGAGCGCTAGCCCGATGTCCTCATACGGAATTTCTCCCTCCCAGCTGGGGAGTCAACGCGTCGCAACGCTAGGGAAGAGCAGAGCCCTTCGAGCCGATGCGTTGACTTGATTTTGGGACGCTCGGTAGAGCTACCCCTTATATCCATATTCATTGCGTAGAATTCTTAGAAACACTTCGCGATTGGGGCGACATCAGGATCTGTGCAATGAGAAGAGATGATCCAACCTTCTCGACCAGCATTCACCCTGAATGAGGTGATGCAGTTTGAAATCCCTTGTCTAGCCTTTGAGCCCGTCTCGACCATATTGAGATGGATACACTCCTAATTGTTGGTTCGCCAAGCCTTAGTGGCGTTCGCTCACCGACGCTGATCTCGCTGGGATGCACATCATACGTCTTCGACTGCAATTAAAGCGTCCGTGCTCTTCGCCTTGCACAAGTGCAACCTTGGTTTGGACGTTGATGGAATAGCGTTTTTCTCTTCATCATCATTCCCGACCAATTTTCTTCTGAGGCGATCCATCTTGAACATATGGTTCAAATGCCCGCTTCCGACCCTGTCGAGCTTCAATTCCCCATTGCAGTTTGGTGATGTTGTGGAGGTTGCGGATGGTCGTTCTTTTCTTGCTCCCCACCTGATCCAGTCAGATCAGTTTTAACCTCCAAGCACACAGGTGCCCTTTGGGGCTGTTCCTGCGATCTGCAATTCTCCTTGCGCCTGATTGTTTGTGTTTGAAAATGATCGTAATTGGAATATAACAAACATTTATGTTTCACAATTTGATCTATTTTGTGTGAAATAGCCAAATATAGGTAATATAACCTATAGTATGTGAGCGTTTATCGACTTATTATGATCGATAACGAAATTTCTGATTTCCAGATATGGAGGTATCTGGCCGGACGAAGTCAAGACCAGACTTCGCTGGCTGAGAGGAAATCAGAATTGTGGAGGAATAAGATGTCCGTTGAAAGACCATGCGTCGGAGTCGTCGCTCTTGGCAGGCCGACTTTTGATGTTCCCTATGCAGAAGAAATTCTGGCCAAGGCTTGGCAAAATCTCGAAAAACTGGATGTTGAGCTGATTGGCAAGCCCGAACTGCTTTTTGATGCCGATGCTGTACTTGCTGCTCTGCCTGCCCTCAAAGAGCGCAAGCTTGACATGCTGTTGTTGCTGCAGGTGACATTCACTGATGCAACCATGACAGTGGAACTGGGCAAGCAAGTTGACGCGCCTCTGGTCATGTGGTCGTTTCCTGAGGCGAGGACCGGTGGGCGTCTACGCCTCAATTCGTTCTGTGGGGTCAATCTGGCCAGCCATGCCCTGAGCCGCAACGATCTCGGGATAGACTATATTCATGATGCGCCCGATAGCGCTGCAGCAAGAGATCGTCTCATGGTGCTGGCGCGTGCCGGTGCAGTGGTCAATGATCTTCAGGGAGCGCGCATGAAGCTGGTCGGGCATCATCCAGATGGATTTGATGCCTGCAATTTCAAAGCAGAACAGCTCAAGACGACATTCGGCGTCGACGTGGATCAAACCCCGATCCTTGATTTTATTAAGGAAGTCAAAGAGCTGCCAGATTCTGTCGCTGATGTCCCCTATGAGCGTCGCGCCAAGGACTTCCCCAATCTTGCCGAGCTGGATCAGGACGCAACCCGCAAGACCCTTAAGGTCTATTCCAAGCTGCGCCAAGAGGCCGATGACAAGGGCTACAAGGGGGTGGCCGTGCGCTGCTGGCCTGACTTTTTTACCGAATATGGCTGCGCGGCCTGCGGTGCGCTGGCTCTGCTCAACGAAGACCATACACCGGGAGGCTGTGAAGCCGACATGCTTGGCGTGTTGACTTCCGTTGTGTTGCAGAATGCCTCTGGCGGAAGCGTTTTCAATACCGACCTCGTCGATGTCAATCTTGAAGACGACACGATCGTCTTCTGGCATTGCGGGCAGGCACCGATCGACATGGCCGACAGAGAACAGACCATACAGGGCACGATTCATTCCAACCGAAAATTGCCATTGCTGTCCGAATTTGCTCTCAAACCCGGACGCATCACTGTTGCCCGCTTCTCTCAGGGACATGAAAAGCTGCGCCTCATTCTGGCTGGAGCCGAAATGATCAAGGCACCGCTTGCCTTCTCAGGCACAGCGGGAACAGCAAAACCGGATATTCCGGTGGTGGAGTTCCTTGATCGTATGATCTCTGAAGGGCTCGAGCACCACACTGCGCTGACCTATGGCGACCATCGTCCGGTTTTGCGTGCGATTGCCAAACGCCTTGGAATTGAAGTGGTTGAACTGACCTGATGCTGCTGCCGCATGCCGACAAAGCCTGCCGGTACGCGCTCCAGTAAGGATTTTAAAACAGGCCGGAATTCTTTCAAACAGGAATGAAAATTATGTTGGCAACAATTGAAAAGGGCCTCAATGCCATCAATACGCCCTTGGGCAAATTCGGCAGTTGGGTCGGGGGCATCATGCTGGTCATCATGACCGTCATTGTCCTGCTACAGGTGCTTTTCCGCTATATCCTGAATATGCCATTGAGCTGGACCGATGAAGCCTCGCGCTTTCTGATGATCTACATGACCTATCTGTGCCTGCCGTTGATCTATCTGCAGGACAAGAATATTGCCATGACATTCCTGCTCGATGCTTTGCATGGCACGCGGGTTCGGCATCTGTTGATGGTCGTGATCCATATCCTCGCCATCCTCACATTTCTGGTCTGGATCAAGTTTGGCTACGACTTCTTCCTGCGCGGCACCAGTCATGCAGACAGCCTGCCGATCAAGATGAATGTCATCTATATCGCGCCGCCTCTTCTCATGGCCATCACGCTGCTGTCTGCCTTGCAGAAAATCGTTTCCGAGCTGCGCCAGTTTTTTCACTTCATACCAGCCGATGACGCGCCCAAAGCCTGACGGGCGAGGACGTAAACGAGGAAAATAGTTATGGTTTCTCCGATCTTTGCCGTTTATTTCCTGATTCTTCTGGTTATCGGCGTTCCGGTTCTCTTTGCGCTCGGGCTCTCCCCGGCCATCGCCTTGTTGCAAGCCGACAAGGTGCTCTTCATGAACCTGCTCTATCAGCGGCTCTATGCCGGTCTGGATAATTTCCTGCTTCTCGCACTGCCCTTCTTCATGCTGGCGGGCGAGTTTATGGTCAATGGTGGTATCACCACGCGCATCATCAGTTTTTCCCAGAAGATGGTGCAGCATATGCGTGGCGGATTGGGCCATGTGGTGATCATCTCCGCCACCCTGTTTGGTGCCCTCACGGGCTCTTCCGTGGCCGCCACTTCCGCTATTGGCAACATGATGATCCCGGAAATGGAGCGCTTTAAATATGACCGCACCTATGCTGCGGCCATTACCGCAGCGGCAACCGTTCTGGGTACCATCATCCCCCCCAGTGGCATCATGCTGATCTATGCCTTTGTGATGAACACCTCGGTTGCGGCCATGTTCATGTCCGGTATTGTGCCCGGCCTGATCCTGTGTGTTGCGCTCATGGTCGTCAATCGCTGGCAGATCCAGAAATATCCGGCCGTTGAACAGTTTGAACGCGCTCCGCGCGCCGAGCGCAGCGCGGCATTCAAGGCGGCAATCCTGCCATTGCTGACACCGGTCATCATTCTGGGCGGCATCTATGGCGGCATTTTCACGCCAACTGAAGCTGCTGCTGTCGCTGTCTTCTATGCCTTCATCCTGTCGGTCTTCATCATGCGCATCCTAAAGCTCAAGGATGTATTCCCGATGTTCGTGCGCATCGGCATCAATGCGGGCGCAATTCTGATCATCGTGGCTGCGGCAAGCGGCTTTGCATCCGCGATTTCCCTCTCCGGTGTGGCTGAACATATCACCAAGTTCTTCTATTCGGTGACGGACAATCCTTACCTGTTGTTCTTCATCATGAATATCTTCTTGTTCTTTGTTGGCATGTTCCTGGATGCTGGGCCTGCGATCCTGATCTTTGCGCCCATTCTGGCTCCGATCATGACCAATGTGGGCATCGATCCGATCCATTTCGGCGTTGTCATGGTGGTCAATCTGTCCATCGGGCTGGCAACACCGCCGATGGGGCTGGTGCTCTTCGTGGCCTCCGGCGTATCCGGTGTGCCTTTGCAGAAAATTTCAAAAGCGATCATCCCGTTCCTTTTAGCGGAAGCTGTGGTGATTTTCATGATTTCGTTCTTCCCGTCACTCGTTATTGGCTTGCCGAAACTGCTTGGAATGATGTGAGCGGGCTTATGGAGGAGGCCGGCAGTGAAAAGAGGAAGCTCTGTCGGCAAAATGTTTACCAGTGGAGGTAACTTATGAATATCAAGGCACTTGGTCTGTCCCTACTGACCGCCGGTCTGCTTTCTGCCGCAGCGCAGGCCGCAGACTATAAACTGACGGTCCCGCATGTGACCAATATCGATAGCTACAATCATCAATCGCTTCTGGTGTTCAAGAACTTCGTCGAAAACCATTCCAACGGTGCGATTGAAGTCGACATCTATCCAAGTGGCCAGCTCTGCGGCAATGCCCGCGAGTGCCTCTCGGGTGTGCAGTCTGGCATTTTCGATTATTTCCAGACCACCATCCCTGAACTGGCCAACTATTGGGCTCCGGTTGGGGCGTTCGATCTGCCCTACATGCTGCCCGATGATCGCGTCGCCGAGTGCGTTTATGACAATGAGGATTTTCTCTCTGATGTGCGCGCCAACGTACTCAAGGAAACCGGAAATCTGCGCCTGATGATGGTGTCCAACTCCGGCGGCTGGAGAAACTTTGCCACCACCAAAAAGCAGATCAAATCCCCTGAAGATGTCAAAGGCCTGAAAATCCGTACAGTGCCGGCGCCAACCCAGCAGGAATTGGTCAAAGCGCTTGGAGGTGCCCCGACCCCGATTTCATGGCCCGAAGTTTACACCGCTCTCTCGACCGGCGTTGTTGACGGCACCAAGAATGGCATCGTCGATATCACCACCATGAAATTTGAGGAAAGCCTGAATTACATTATTCTGGACGGCCACGCCTATATGGGCGGTGTTTGGGTGATGAATAATGACCGTTTTGAATCCTTCCCCGATGACCTCAAGCGCGTCATCATTGATGGTGTTGCCGCACAGAACCAGTTCCTGCGCGTCTATCCCAAATGGAAGGAATTTGATGCTTACGAAACCTTCCGTAAGGCTGGCGGCACGGTTTACACGCCGACCGCTGAGGAAAAGAAAGCCTTCCAGGATGCGACCGCCCCGGTCAGAGACTTCTTTATCGATCAAGTCGGGGAGCCCGGCAAGGAATGGCTGGATCGCTTTGAAAATGAAATCAAATCTTGCGAAGCCAAGCTGGACGAAGATTTCACCAAGGCATCCAAATAGTCGCCTTTGACACTCTTGGAGGGGGCGTGTTTCCCCTCCATCTTCCCAAATCTGAAAAACAGCCACTCTTTCAACACCGCACAGCGGTCTACCCTTCTGAATTCTGATTGCCATCAGCATTGACAAGAGTAGATCGAGGGACAATCACATGAAATTCGAAAGATCCGAGACCGGCTTTATACTCTCGCACAAAGAGCAGATCGTGCTCCGACATTCTCATAGCTCCCCCATTCTTTTCGTTGGAACTGGGAACGCGACCTATGACATGTATCGAGGCAATTTCGATATCAAGGATTATGTGAGCGAACGAATTGCCTTACGCTGTTTCGTCATAAAGGGCGATGGACAGGCTGTTCGTGTTGAGTTCCACTATGAAGGGGAGCACCAGATCACGCTCTGTGCCGAGGAAACTCCGGAGGGCCGCCTTAAAATCGGGTTTCATGATGCCAAGGAAGGCCTCAACAGGGTCTGGATCAGGCTGGACGCCAGTAAGGATGAAAAGATCTACGGCTGTGGCGAACAGCTTACCTATCTTAATCTCAGGGGGCACAATTTTCCGCTCTGGACGTCCGAGCCCGGCGTGGGGCGCAACAAGGCCAGCTACATCACCTGGCAAGCCGATGTGAAGGATCGGGCAGGGGGGGACTATTACAACACCAACTATCCCCAGCCAACCTTCATCTCAAGCGAGCGCTATTTTGTCCATCTGCAAACCACGGCCTACGCCGATTTCGATTTCCGCCATGAAGCCTTTCATGAATTGCAGTGCTGGTCCATTCCCGACCATCTGCTCTTTGATTGCGAGCCGAATTTTCCGGCGCTGATTCATAACATCACCGGTGTGTTCGGTACGCAGCCCGAATTGCCAGACTGGGTACACGATGGGGTTATTTTGGGTATTCAGGGAGGCACCGAAGTCACGCTTGAGAAACTGCACAAGGCCAAGGCTGCTGGCATCAAGGTGGCTGGCGCATGGTGCCAGGATTGGCAGGGCATCAAGATCACGTCCTTTGGCAAACGTCTGCAATGGGACTGGCAGTGGAACTCGGATCTATACCCTGAGCTAGACAGCAAGATCCATGCGTTGAAGCGCGAGGGTATTCGCTTTCTTGGCTATATCAATCCCTATGTGCTCGAAGACTTTCCGCTTTATCAAGAGGCTGCCAGCAAGGGCTATCTGGCAACCCGCCAGGACGGCTCCAAATATGTGGTCGACTTTGGCGAATTCTATTGTGGCGTGGTGGACTTCACCAATCCTGCGGCCTGTGAATGGTATAAAGGCGTTATCAAGACCAACATGATCGATTTCGGCCTTGACGGCTGGATGGCGGATTTCGGGGAATATCTGCCCACCGACTGCACCCTTGCCAATGGCAAATCCGCCGAGATCGAACATAATGACTGGCCACGTCGCTGGGCCAAGATCAACCATGAAGCCATTGAGGAAGCCGGCAAGACCGATGATATCCTGTTTTTTATGCGCGCAGGCTACACAGGTATTCAGCGCTATTGCCACACCCTCTGGGCGGGCGACCAATGCGTAAACTGGAATATCGACGACGGTATGCCCTCGGTGATCAATGGAGCGCTCTCTTCAGGCCTTCTGGGAAATGGCATCCATCATTCGGACATTGGTGGCTATACCACTTTGCACGGCATGAAGCGGGATCGGGAATTGTTCATGCGCTGGGCGGAAATGGCCGCCTTCACGCCTATGATGCGCACCCATGAAGGCAATCGACCTGCAGACAATCACCAGTTTGATACGGACGCCGAAACCCTTTGCCATCTGGCCCGCATGACGCGGATTTTCACTCATCTGAAGCCCTACATAAAGGCCGCAGTCAAAGAGAATGCCTTAACGGGCATGCCGGTTCAGCGTCCGCTCTTCATGCATTATGAAGGTGATGCCCTGTCTTATGAGATCATGTATGAATATCTGTTTGGCCGCGATCTGCTTGTCGCACCGGTTTATGAGCAGGGCGCAACGCAGCGCAAACTCTATTTGCCACCGGATCAATGGATTCACATCTGGACCGGGGAACATTATCAGGGTGGTTGGGTTGAAGTGGAGGCCCCCATCGGGAAGCCCGCAGTTTTCTATAGAGCGTCAAGCGCAGACACAGTGCTGTTTGCCAAAATCCAGGATGCGGCCGAGGATCTGCTTTAGCAGGAGGCGGCACCCGCACGGCTGAGTTGTGTTCGCGCAATTCTAACCGCCTGCATGGTGGGCCAAATGTCAAAACCCTCTGCGCTTGTGGTGCGCAGAGGGTTTTTGTTTGACTTTGTTTGCCTGGGCCTTTTGCCTGCAGTGCCTATCCTGAACTCATCCAATGTTGGCACAAGTAATCGACATTCTTGGTACCAATCGGTGGACGTGCGGGAGAAGCGAGAACGCGCAACAATAAAAACCCTGACCCGTCAGGGGTCAGGGCGAGGTATGGTCCAGCTATAGTGGAGGAAAAAACTCGCGGGAGAACGAGGTCCAATTAAAAATCAGAAGCTTTTCCACTGGAACCAAACAGGCGAATTTTCTCTTTCACCTTTTCTTTCATGATGGTTTCAGCAGCCCCAAGGGAGTCGGCCAGAACGAAGTCTTCCGGACTCTCTTTCCAATAGGCCTGAGCGCCATAAGTGAAGGCCTGGCGCAGCTCAGTGTCTACATTGACCTTGGCGATACCCAATTTTATGGCTCGTTCGACCTGCGCGTCCGGCACGCCCGATCCGCCATGCATCACCAAGGGCTTCTGCACGATTTCCTTGATTTCCTTGATCCGGTCAAAGGCCAGCTTGGGTTCGGCTTTATACATACCATGTGCAGTACCAAGGGAAATGGCCAAATAGTCGAGACCGGTGCGGTCAACAAACTCCTGCGCCTCGGCGACTGTGGTGATCATTGCATCAGCTTCATCCACGTCGATGTCATCTTCCACGCCGCCAATCTTGCCGATTTCGCCTTCACAGCCGATATCAAGGGCATGCGCAACGTCTGCCACTATTTTGGTGATGCGGCAGTTTTCATCAAACTCAAGGCCAGATCCGTCGAACATCAGCGAATGGAAGCCAACCCGCGCCGCTGCCATGGCCTGCGGAAACTGGCGGCTGTGATCGAGATGGATAGCAACCGGAGCTGTGATATTTGCCATGAAGGCGTCGACAATGGCCTTCATCTCATCGAGCCCCATGGTGTTGATCACCTTCTGCCCGATCATGACCATGATAGGGGCTTGCTCTTCTTCGGCCGCCTTCAGAATAGCGCGGGTTGTCTCTGCATTATGCACGCTGAAAGCGCCGATCGCATATCCGTCTTTCCAGGCGCGTTCGATCAGTTTTGTACCGGAAATATAGGCCATTCTGTTACCTCTTGTTACGCATCTCTTCGAAAAAATGCGCCGCGACAGCTGTCTGGGATCTTCTTGGCTGCCAATGTCATATTTCATGTTTCTCTATGTGCAGGTTACCAAATTTTGATCGTTTCCGAAAGTATTCTGCCGGATAATTGGGTGAAAAACAACACTGTTACACAAATTACTACATGAAACCTACAAAATATGGAAATTTTTCACCACGAGCATGACTCCGATGATCAAAAGCAGTGAGTGGACGATGCCGTGATAGTTGATCTTGTATGTGTGCAGCAGGTGATAGGCGAACATGCCAAGGCTCATGCCCACGATAAAGGCAGGAAAGGCATAGGCCACACGCTCCAGCACATAGGCATCCAGAAGCCCCTTGGTCCAGAAACCGGCAATGGCCCCGATCATCTGCAGCATAAAGAAGAACACCAAAGTCGATTTGACCTCATGGGCGCTCCATGGCTGCATTGATGTGTAGGCAATCACTGGTGGGCCGGGCTCTCCAACACTGGCACCCAAGGCACCGGAAAAGAATCCGGTTCCCAGTGTGATGGGGGGTGACGTCTTTTTGAAAAGGGGCGCACGGGAGAAGAGGGAATAAAGGCTGGAGAGGATCAGCACGACGCCCATCGTGATCAGAATTGCCTCTCCCGGCAACCGTTTGAGCAAATCTGCACCAAGGAAGGAGCCTGGAAGCGATCCGACAAACAGTATCAAACCGCTTTTCCATTGCACATTCTTGCGCATTTTCCATACCAGCGGAAAAGTAACCAGCCAGCCGAAGATGCCTGCGATTGGCACCGCCGCCTTGACATCGACCGCCATGGAGAGAAGTGGCACGCTGACGAGTGCCAATCCGAAGCCGGTCAGACCTTGCGTAAAGCTACCCAGCGCGATGATAGCCGATACGACGATAATTTCCATGATCATGGGGAGGGTCCTGCCAAAAGGTGACCAGAGATCATGCTGCTGCAAAATGACCTCTGGCCTCTCGGGGGATAGGTGGCTTAGCGGGTGCCGAACCGGTGAAGGGTACGATGATGATAAACCGCACCGGGTTTGAGAACCGCACTGGGGAAGTGCGGCTGGTTCGGAGCGTCGGGGAAACCTTGGGTCTCAAGGCAAAGGCCGCCAAAGGCTTCATATTTGAACCCGTTGCGCCCGATCCATTCCTTGTTGGAAAGCTTGAAGGCATTGTAAAACTGAATCGCAGGCTGCGTGGTGAGCACAGTCATAGAGCGACCAGACTTGGGTTCGTAGAGATCTGCGGCGAGCGTGTAGGGGCCTTCGGTTTGTTTGCCACTGAGGATGAAATTATTGTCAATTCCGCCTGCATCCACTTTCTTCATGTTGGTGCCAATCACCGTTGGCTTGCGGAAATCAAGTCCAGTGCCCTCAACCAAGCGGATTTCGCCGGTGGGGATCATGGTGTCTGAAACAGGTGTGTAGAAATCGGAATAGAGCGTCAATTCATGATCCGCGACGCTGCCGCTATCATGGCCTGCCAGATTGTAATAACTGTGATTGACCAGATTGACGATGGTTGGCTGATCACAGCTTGCCGTGAAATCATAGCAAAGGGCATTGTCTTCGCTAAGGCCTATGGTGTGGGTGACCTGCATGGTGCCCGGATAGCCGGATTCACCGTCGGGCGAGACCCGATGGAAGTGAATGAGGATCGCGTCTTCGCCTTCCTCAAGGTCATAGCCCCAGACATATTTGTCAAAGCCCTTGGAACCGCCATGCAAATGCTGGCCCGTGGGGGCTTCGTTGGTTTCAAGTTCATAGCTTTGGCCGTCGATGGCGAATCGGCCATCCTTGATGCGGTTGGCAAAGCGCCCGGCAACCGCGCCAAAGAAGGGGTGGCCGCTGAGATAGCGCTCAAGAGAGTCGTAGCCAAGCACCACATCTGCCAAGGTGCCATTTTTATCCGGGACCTCGATGCTGGTAACGATGCAGCCATAGTTGGTGACACGAACGGTCATGCCAGCCTTGTTGCTCAGTGTGATGAGATCGACCCGTTTGCCGTCCACCGCGCCGTAGGTTTCTATAGTCTTTTTCATGATAATCCTCCCGCGGCTGTCCTGTTAAGCCTTGATTTCAAGCCCGGACAGCGCGCGCACCTGTTCCAGAACCGCAGTCCAGTCCTGACGCCCACGTCCGGAAACGCGGCTGATATTGTAGAGCTCTCGTGAAGCAGCACCCATCGGCATGGGCACTCCCACCTGATTGGCCAGATCAAGCGCGATGCCCAGATCCTTGTGTGCCAAGTCGATCATAAAGGCAGGAGAGAGGTCGCCAGCCAGCACCTTGTTGGGCCATGTTGTTGTGAAATGACCTTTGCCAGCTGGTGTGCCGCTCATGACAGACATGGCCGTGTCGAACTCGAGGCCGATCTTCTCGGAAAGGGCAATTGCTTCAGCCGAAAGGGCATTGAGCGCAATGCTCATATAGTTATTGATGATCTTGACGCGAATGCCTTTGCCTGGCCCGCCGGCATCCACGGTTTCAGAGCCCATCAAGTCGAACAGAGGTTGCGCGCGCGCGATCTGGTCCTTTGTGCCGCCAGCCAGAATAAGCAGGGTGCCGGCAACGGCATGATCGGACGTGCGCCCCACCGGCGCTTCCATCATTTCAATGCCTTGGGCGGCGAGGTCTTTGATAAGGGCATCTGTCTCCAGTGGATGAATGGTTGACATATCAATAACCAATGCATCCTTGGGCATAGCTGCCGCAACGCCTCCGCCTCCCAACAATACATCGCGCACCAGCGCGCCATTGGGCAGCATGGTGATGACAAATCCGACCTCGCTGACAGCCTCTGCGGCAGAAGAACATGCAACAGCCCCTTGCGCGGCCAAATTGTCTACTGCATCCTTGTTGATGTCGAAAACCTTGAGCTGATAGCCCCCCTTGATCAGATTGGCTGCCATTGCGGCGCCCATCTGTCCCAGACCGATAAAACCGACTGTCGTCATTCAGACCTCCCATTTGAGCGAATTTGATCGTAATACAACATTTGCAACAAATAACGACAAATTACAACACATATTAGTTGTTTTTTGGTCGTTTGTAGTGATATTTTGGAAATAGAACGCCAAACTCAGAAGACAAGCGCCTGCGGCGCGTTGCAAACACAAGGAAAAAAGCATGACCGTTGCATGCGTCGGCATCACCGTTCTCGACCGCGTATTCCGCGTTGAGAAACTCCCCTCCCATGGGGGCAAATTTGTTGCCAAGGATTATTTTGAAATTGGAGGTGGACCGGCGGCAACAGCCGCAGTTGCCGTGGCTCGACTTGGACTTCCGGTTGAATTTGTTGGTCGGGTTGGTTCCGACGATGTGGCGCAGGCAATCATACGTGAATTCGATTCTTATGGTGTTGGGCACAGTTTCACCCGTGAGGTGCCAGATGCGTCTTCATCCTTTTCCGCCATCCTTGTCGATGATGAGGGGGAGCGTATGATCATTAACTACCAGGACGAAACCCTAAGCACAGATCCAACATGGATGCAGACTGTTGATTTCGCAAAGTTCCAAGCCGTTCTGTGCGATGTGCGCTGGCATGACGGGGCTGCATATGCTTTGAAAATGGCGAAAAATGCGTCTGTCCCCAGTGTGCTGGATGCTGACGTCACGCCGCAGGACATTTCAGATCTGGTCGGTTTGGCCGATCATGTGGCGTTTTCCGAACCGGGATTGGCGAAATTCGCACAAACAGATGATCTTTTGAGTGGATTGCGGCTTGCTCAGACTAGAACCGATGGTAAAGTCTATGTGACAGCAGGAGCGAATGGCTGCTATTGGTTGGAAGAAGGGGATATCCGGCATGCTTCCGGCTTCAAAGTGGATGTATTGGATACGACCGGGGCCGGAGATGTTTTCCACGGGGCCTTTGCATTCGCTCTGGCCAAGAGTATGGAAACCTCGCAAACCGTGCGGTTTGCCAGCGCCGTTGCAGCGCTGAAATGTACAAAATATGGAGGGCGAGAAGGCATTCCTGATCTGGAAACCGTGAATGCTTTCTTGGCTGCCAGCCAATAGGGGCGCCACCCTATAACAATGAACAAACAAACAGGTCACTTCCGATGAAGCGAAGAGTCGGGAATGGATCTGATTTGAAAGAACAGGAAAGAAGCCACATGTCAGACGCCGTCATTGTTGGGACCCCCCGTCAGGACAAGCTTCTAAGGGAAGTCAATGAACGGGGTTA